>CAZVHU010000013.1:0-35630 GCA_964627075.1 uncultured Enterobacteriaceae bacterium
CGCGAGGAAGGGCCTGGCCGACACCGCGCTCAAGACCGCGAACTCGGGCTACCTCACCCGCCGCCTCGTCGACGTGGCGCAGGACTGCATCATCAACGAAGAGGATTGCGGCACGACCGAGGGCATCCACATCCGCACGATCGTGGAGGGCGGCGAGGTCGTGGTGTCGCTGGCCGAGCGCATCCTCGGCCGCACGGCGGTGGAAGACATCGTCGACCCCGCCAGCAAGCGGCGCGTGCTGGTGAAAGGCGGCGAGCTCATCGACGAGGCCGCGGCCGAGCAGATCGAGAAGGCCGGCATCGACCAGGTGCGCATCCGCTCGGTGCTGACCTGCCAGACCAAGATCGGCGTCTGCGGCAAGTGCTACGGGCGCGATCTCGCGCGCGGCACGCCGGTCAATATCGGCGAGGCGATCGGCGTGATCGCCGCGCAGTCGATCGGCGAGCCCGGCACGCAGCTCACCATGCGCACCTTCCACATCGGCGGCGCTGCCTCGCGGACAGCGGTGCAGAGCCACGTCGAGGCGAAATCGGCCGGCGTGGTGAAGTTCGCGCCGACCATGCGCTACGTGACCAACACCAAGGGCGAGAAGGTGGTGATCTCGCGCTCGGGCGAGCTGCTGATCATCGACGACAACCATCGCGAGCGCGAGCGCCACAAGATCCCGTACGGCGCGGTGCTCGCGGTCGCCGAGGACAAGCAGGTGCGCGCGGGCGCCACGCTCGCCAACTGGGACCCGCACCACCGGCCGATCATCACCGAGTACCCCGGCACGGTGCGCTTCGAGAACGTCGAGGAAGGCACCACGGTCGCCAAGCAGATCGACGAGGTCACGGGCCTGTCGATCCTGGTGGTGATCGACCCGAAGCGCCGCGCCGGCGCCACCGCGAAGGGCGTGCGGCCGTCGGTGAAGCTCATCAACGACGCCAACGAGGAGGTGCGCATCCTGGGCACCGACCACGCCGTGAACATCAGCTTCCCGGTGGGGGCGGTGATCGCGGTGCGCGACGGCCAGCAGGTGGCCCCGGGCGAGGTTCTGGCGCGCATCCCGCAGGAAACCTCGAAGACGCGCGACATCACCGGGGGCCTGCCGAGGGTGGCGGAGCTGTTCGAGGCGCGCTCGCCGAAGGACGCCGGCATGCTGGCGGAAATCACCGGCACGGTCAGCTTCGGCAAGGACACCAAGGGCAAGCAGCGCCTGGTGATCACCGACCTCGAAGGCGCCCCGCACGAGTACCTGATCGCCAAGGACAAGCACGTGCTGGTGCACGACGGCCAGGTGGTGAACAAGGGCGAGTCGATCGTGGACGGCCCGGTGGACCCGCACGACCTGCTGCGCCTGCTCGGGGTGGAGGCGCTCGCGCGCTACATCATCGACGAGGTGCAGGACGTCTACCGGCTGCAGGGCGTGAAGATCAACGACAAGCACATCGAGGTGATCGTGCGGCAGATGCTGCGCCGCGTGCAGATCGAGGACCCTGGCGAGACCGGCTTCATCACCGGCGAGCAGGTCGAGCGCGCCGAGGTGCTGGAGGAGAATGAGAAGGCGGAAAAAGACGGCAAGAAGCCGGCCACCTACTCCTACATGCTCCTGGGCATCACCAAGGCCTCGCTCTCCACCGACTCGTTCATCTCGGCGGCCTCCTTCCAGGAGACCACCCGCGTGCTGACGGAGGCCGCGATCCTGGGCAAGCGCGACGAGCTGCGGGGCCTCAAGGAGAACGTGATCGTCGGGCGCCTGATCCCGGCGGGCACCGGGCTGGCGTATCACAAGATCCGCAAGGACCAGGCAGCCGAGCCGCCGATGGCCGAGTTGCCGCCAGCGGAAGAGGCGCCGGCAGTGGAAGCGACCGCCGGGGGCAGCTGAGCGACGCGTCGCAGGAAGCAGACCAAGGGCCGCCTGCGGGCGGCCTTTTTTTTGCCCCTTTGTGCCGTCGGTGCTGTCGCATCGCAGCATCCGCGAAATGCTGTTGCCGCATCCGCGAGCCTGGGAATAGAGTAACTGCGCCAGGCATCCCGATCGCCGGCACCCAGACCACGAGGAGGGGTCAAGGATGATCCGCTTATCCATCAATGGCAGGAATTACGACGTCGACGCCGACCCGAGCACCCCGCTGCTGTGGGTGATCCGCGAGCAGGTCGGCCTCACCGGCACCAAATATGGCTGCGGCGTCGCGCAGTGCGGCGCCTGCACCGTGCATATCGACGGCGTGCAGGTGCGCTCGTGCACGCTGCCGGCGAGCGCCGCGGTCGGCAAGCAGGTCACCACCATCGAAGGGCTCGCCCAGGGTGGCGCGCTGCACAAGGTGCAGAAGGCCTGGATCGACCACGAGGTGCCGCAGTGCGGCTACTGCCAGGCCGGCATGATCATGGCGGCCGCGGCGCTGCTCAGGGAAAAGCCGCGCCCGACCGACGCCGACATCGATGCGGCGATCACCAACATCTGCCGCTGCGGCACGTTCCAGGAAGTCCGCGCCGCGATCCACGCCGCGGCCAAGGCCTGAGGAGGACGCCATGGAACTCATGCCGAAAATGGACCGCCGCTCGTTCCTCGTCGGTTCCGCCGCAGTTGGTGGCGGCCTTGCGCTCGGCCTGCGCCTGCCGCTCGGGCCCGAAGTGGTGCGCGCGCAGGACGGCTCGCCCGAGATCAACGCCTGGGTCGTGATCCGGCCCGACGACACCGTGGTCATCCGCATCGCACGCTCCGAGATGGGGCAGGGAACAATCACCGGACTCGCGCAGCTGGTGGCCGAGGAGCTCGAATGCGACTGGTCCAAGGTCACCTACGAGTACCCGACACCTGGCGAGCAGGTGAGACGCAAGCGCGTCTGGGGAGACTTCAACACCGGCGGCAGCCGCGGCATCCGCATGTCGCACGAATACGTGCGCAAGGGCGGCGCCGCCGCGCGCATCATGCTGGTGCAGGCCGCCGCGGAGCAGTGGAAGGTGCCCGCGGGCGAGTGCGTCGCAGCCAACAGCGTCATCACGCACCGGCCGTCGGGCCGCACCGTCACCTACGGCAGGGTGGCGGAAGCCGCAGCGAAGCTCGCGCCGCCCAAGGATGTGCCGCTCAAGAACCCGAAGGACTGGAAGGTCATCGGCAAGCCGGTGAAGCGCCTGGACACCGCCGATAAGGTGACCGGCAAGCAAGTCTACGGCTTCGACCTCAAGCTCCCCGGAATGCTGAATGCCGCGATCAAGGAGTGCCCGGTGTTCGGTGGCAAGGTGAAGGGTTTCGATGCCGCGAGGGTCTCCGGCATGAAGGGCGTGAGGCGCGTGCTGCAGGTCGGCGACACCGCGGTCGCGGTGGTGGCCGACACCTGGTGGCAGGCAAAGACCGCGCTCGATGCGCTGCCGGTGCAGTGGGACGAGGGCGCGAACGCGAAGGTCTCGAGCGCCTCGATCGCCGAGATGCTCAAGGCCGGCCTTGAGGCGCCGCAGGCGTTCGTCGGCAACCAGGCGGGCGACGCGAAGGCGGCGCTCGCGGCGGCCGCGAAGAAGGTGCAAGCCGTGTATTCGTACCCGTTCCAGAACCACGCCTGCATGGAGCCGATGAACGCGACGGCGCGCTACACGCCGGACAAGTGCGAGCTGTGGGCGCCGACGCAGGACGGCGAGTCGGCCTTCGCGAGGGTGATGGCGGCTTCGGGGCTGCCTGCCGACAAGTGCGAGGTCTACAAGATCAACCTCGGCGGCGGGTTCGGCCGTCGCAGCGGCCTGCACCAGGACTACGTGACCCAGGCGGTGCTGATCGCCAAGCAGATGCCCGGCACGCCGGTGAAGATGCTGTGGTCCCGCGAGGAGGACATGGCGCAGGGGCGGTACCACCCTGTGATGCAGTGCAAGCTGGTTGGCGGGTTCGATGCCTCCGGCAGCCTCAGCGGGCTGCACATGCGCCTTTCGGGGCAGTCGATCCTCGTCTCGGTTCTCCCGCAGATCGTGGAGAGCCAGAAGGGCCGCGACCCACTCGTCTTCCAGGGCGTCGCGGACGCGGGCGAGCACTCGTTCGGCTACACCATCCCGAACCTGCTCGTCGACCACGCCATGCGCAACACGCACGTGCCGCCGGGGGTCTGGCGCGGCGTCAACATCAACCAGAACGCGATCTTCATGGAGTGCTTCATGGACGAGCTGGCGGAAGCCGCCGGCCAGGACCCGCTCGAGTTCCGGCGCAAGCTCATGGCGAAGCATCCGCGCAACCTTGGCGCGCTCAACGCCGTGGCCGAGCGCATCGGCTGGTCGAAGCCCGCGCCGGCCGGCATGTTCCGCGGCATCGCACAGATGAAGGCGTTCAACAGCTTTGTCGCGGCAGCGTGCGAGATCTCAGTGCAGGGCGGCAGCAAGGTGAAGATCCACCGCATCGTCGCGGCGACCGACTGCGGCTACGCCGTCAACCCGGCGCAGATCGAGCGCCAGGTGTCCGGGTCGTTCGTCTACGGGCTGTCGGCGCTGTTCATGCAGGAGTGCACCGTCAAGGACGGGCGCATCGAGCAGTCCAATTTCCACGACTACAACTCGATGCGCATTGCGCAGATGCCGAAGGTGGAGACGATCATCATCCAGGGCGGCGGCGATACCTGGGGCGGAATCGGCGAGCCGACCATCTGCGTCGCCGCGCCGGCGGTGCTGAACGCCTTCTACCGCGCGACCGGCAAGCGCATCCGCTCGGTGCCGCTCAAGAACCACGGCATCGAGCTGGTGTGAGGGCGGCCGCGGCGGCGCTGCTGCTCGCCTCGGGCAGCGCGCTTGCGGCCGATGCGATCCCCGAGCCGCTCGGCGGGGCGCGCGGCGATCCGGCGCGCGGCCGCGCGCTGGTGATGAATCGGCAAATCGGCCTTTGCCTGCTGTGCCACAGCGGGCCATTCCCCGAGGAGCGCGCCCAGGGCAATCTGGCGCCCGACCTGCGTAGCGCGGCGCGGCTCACCGAGGGGCAGATCCGGCAGCGGCTCGTGGACCCCGCCCGCGTCAACCCCGAAACCATAATGCCGGCGTATTACCGCACCGAAGGCCTGACGCAGGTGGCGCCGTCCCATCGAGGCAAGACCCTCCTCAGCGCCGAGCAGATCGAGGATGTCGTCGCCTACCTCATGACGCTCAGATGACGACGCGGCGCGAGTTCCTGCTCGTGGCCGGCATGGCGCTCGCGACTCCGGCGGGCGCGCAGCTTCCCCCGAACATCGAGTCGCTGCGCAGGGCGGCGCTGGAGGAGGCGGTCCGCAAGGTCACCGGCGGCGCGCCGCTGAGGAGCGGGCGCGTCAGGCTCGACATCCCGCCGCTCGTCGACAACGGCAACTCCGTGCCGGTTACCGTCACGGTCGAGAGCCCAATGACGGCTGCAGACCACGTCAAGGCGGTCCACGTGCTCACCGAGAAGAACCCGCAGCCCTACGTGCTGAGCGCCTGGCTCGGCCCGCGTGCCGGGCGCGCCACGGTAAGCACGCGTTGCCGCATCGCCGACACCGGCAGCGTGATCGCGATCGCGCAGACGAGCGACGGCGAGTTCTGGTCCGACCGCGTGCAGGTGGTGGTGACGCTGTCGGCGTGCCTGGAGGACGGGCTCATATGATGGAAGGGCTCGCCTGATGGCGCGCGTCGTCGTCACGGTCCCGGTCACCGCGCGGCGCGGCGAGGTGATCGAGATCAAGACCCTCGCCGGGCACCAGATGGAAACTGGTTTTCGCCGCACGCAGCTCGGCGAGCTGGTGCCGCGCGACATCATCACGCGCTTCGTGTGCCTGTATAACGGCGAAGAAATCTTCCGCGCCGAGCTGTACCCGGCGGTCGCGGCCAACCCGCTGATCGCCTTCACCACAGTCGCCAACGAGAGCGGCACGCTGGAGTTCCTCTGGAGCGGCGACAAAGGCTTTACCGCCAGCCACAAGGTGGCGATCACGGTCACGTGAGAGCCGCAGCGTCGCTCCTCGCGGTCCTATTATCCCTCGCAGCCGCCGCCGAGATCCCGCTCGCCGAGAGGCGCTCGGGCTACCATTTCATGGGGCGCGAGACCCGCGCCATGCAGGACGACGACGCCACGAACCCGGCGGTGTTCTGGCTGCTGGAGGGCGAGGCGCTGTGGAAGCAAAAGCCGGCTGCTGCGGCGCGCGCCTGCGCCGACTGCCACGGCGAGGCGCGCGACAGCATGAAGGGCGTCGCGACGCGCTACCCGTCGTTCGACGAGCGCTCCGGCCGGCCGCTCAACCTGGAGCAGCGCGTGAACGCCTGCCGCACCGAGCGCCAGCAGGCGCCGCTGCTTGCCTGGGAGAGCCGCGAGCTGCTGGCGCTGACCGCCTACGTGACGCGCCAGTCGCGCGGCATGCAGGTGACGCCCGATCCGGATGCGCGCAGCGCCTCGTATCGCGAAGCCGGCCGCGCCGCATTCCACCTGCGACGCGGGCAGCTCAACCTGTCCTGCGCTCAATGCCACGACGCCAATTGGGGAAAATCGCTCGGCGGCGCGACGATTCCACAGGGCCATCCCACCGGCTACCCGATCTACCGCCTCGAATGGCAGGGCGTGGGCTCGCTGCAGCGCCGCCTGCGCAGCTGCCTTGCCGGCATCAGGTCGGAGATTTTTCCCTACGGCGCGCCCGAGCTGGTCGAGCTGGAGCTCTACCTGATGTGGCGCGCTCGGGGGATGAAGCTCGAGACGCCCGGCGTGAGGCCTTAGGCGTGCCTGAGCACGGCGCTGATCGCGTCGGCGAGCATCGACTTGGAGTAGGGCTTGGGGATGTAGCCGTCAGCGCCCAGCTCCAGCCCCTTGCGGATGTCCTTCGCGTCGCCGAGCACGGTGAGCATGATCACCGGCAGCAGCGCGAGCTTGCGGTGGCGCCGGATGCCGACCAGTATGTCGAAGCCGTCGCCGTCGGGCAGTCCCACGTCGAGCAGCATCACGTCGGGCAGCGGGTTCGCCCGCAGGTAATCGATCATGGCGCGCATCGTGCCCACCTTCTCGACGCGGTAGCCGGCCGGGCCGAGGCGCCGCTCGGCGAGCGCCGCCTGGTCCGGGTCGTCCTCCACGATCAGCACCGTGATCTCGCCCGCGCTCTTCGCGAGCGGCACGCGGTTTCGCAGCCGGTCGGAGGACAGGTAGGCGCCGCGGGCGGCGAGCGCCGCCGCGGCCTCGCGCGTGCTCGCGGCGAGCCGCATCGCGTCGGTCTCGGTGAGCGAGACGTCGGGCGCGAGCAGCGAGGCGAAATTGGAGGTGAAGTCGAGGTCGTGCGTCTCGTCGGCGCTGGTCGAGCGGATCAGCCCCGCGGCCTCGAGCTGCGCCAGCCACTCGGCGATCTTCTCGTTGGGATAGTGCCGCAGCCAGCCGCGGATCACGTCGACGTGGGTGTCGCCCTGGATCAGCTGCAGCACCTTGCGCTGGTGCTGGTCGACCTTCGCGGCGCCCTTGTTGCGCAGGGCGTCCGCGCCCGTCCTGGTCAGGCGGTAGATCTTCTCGGCGCTCGGCGGCGACATTCAGCGCTCCTTCGGGACGAGCCGGCTGCAGGCGGCGGGACTGTAAAGCATGACTTTACACTCAGGCCACTCGGCGGCGGTAATGCGCGGCGCGCGGGCGGCGCGGCGCCGGCGTCAGCTGCTCGAGGAAATGCAGCATCTCCGTGTGGTCGGCGCCTGCGCGCAGCCTGCGCCCGGCTGCGCGCCAAATCTTGAGCGTCTGGCGCAGGTAGGGCGCCTCGATGCCGCGCTCGCGCGCGATGCCTGCGGCGATGCCGACGTCCTTCGCCATGAGAGCGAGCTTGAATCCGGAGGCGAATGCTCCGGTGAACACCTGCTGCGGGATCTTGCGCTCGGTGGTGCTGTTCCTGCCAGTGGAGGCGTTGATGACGTCGACCAGCACCCTTGGGTCGAGGCCGAACGCCTCGCCGATGAGCAGCGCCTCGAAGCCGGCGATCGTGCCCGCGGCGCCGAGATAATTGTTGAGCGCCTTCACCGCGTGGCCCGAGCCGACGCCGCCGGTGTGGAAGATCTCGCTGCCCAGCCGCTCGAGCGCGGGTCGCGCGCGCTTCAGCGTGGCGGCCTCGCCCCCCACCATGATGGCGAGCGTGCCGTTGCGGGCCTTGCCCACCGCGCCCGACACCGGCGCGTCGAGCATCGCGATGCCGCGCGCGGCAAGCTCGGCGCCCAGGCGGCGCGTGCCGGCCGGGTCCGAGGAGCTCATGTCCACGACGATCGCGCCCGGGCGCAGCTCGGGCAGCGCCGCGCGCACCGCCTGGCGCACCGCGCGCCCGTCGGGCAGCATCGTGATGAGGAGATCCGCGCCGCGCGCCGCGGCGCGCGCCGAGCGGTGCGTGCCGGCGCCCGTCCTGTCGTGGCTCTGCACGGCAAAGCCGGCGCGCGCGAGCAGCGGCGCCATCAGGCTGCCCATGCGTCCAAGCCCGATGAACGCGATCGTCCGCACCGGGCCTTTCCGCGCCTTGTTGATCTCGGCTGGCCGCACAGCAATGCGGCAAGCATACCTATAATCGCCGCATGCTCGTGCGAAATGCCGCCGCCGCGGACCTGCCCGCGGTGCACGCGATTTATTGCCTCCACGTCCTGCGTGGCCTCGCCTCGTTCGAGGAAATTCCGCCTGCGCTGGACGAGATGCGGCGCCGTTTCGGCGAGGTGAGCTCGCAGGGGCTGCCCTACCTGGTCGCCGAGGAAGCCGGCGAAGTGCTCGGCTACGGCTACTGCGCGCCTTACCGCACGCGCTCCGCCTACCGCTTTTCGCTCGAGGACTCGATCTACATCAAGGACGGCCTGCAGCGGCGCGGAATCGGTCGCGCGCTGCTCGAGCAGCTGATCGCGCGCTGCGAGCGGCTCGGCTACCGCCAGCTGATCGCGGTGATCGGCGACAGCGCCAATGCCGCCTCGATCGGGCTGCACGCCGCGCTCGGCTTCGTTCGCGCCGGCACCTTGCGCTCGGTGGGCTACAAGTTCGGGCGCTGGGTGGACAGCGTCACCATGCAGCGCCCGCTCGGCGGCGGCGACATGACCCCGCCGCGCGAAATCACGCCGCCCTAGCCGGTCACCACCACCACCTTGCCTTTCACCTTGCGGTCGGCCATGTCGCGCAGCGCGCGCGCGGCCTGCGCGAGGGGGTAGGTGGCCGAGACGTGGGGCTTCAGCTTGCCCTGCGCGAACCAAGCCGCGAGCTCCTCCACCGACGCGGCGAACTCCGCCGGCGCGCGGCGCGCCCACTCGCCCCAATACACGCCGATGATCGAGCGCTCCATGAGCAGCGGCAGGTTGAGCGGAATCTTCGGGATGCCGCCGCCGGCGAAGCCGATGACGAGGTAGCGCGCGCGCCAGCTCGAGGAGCGGATCGCGGCCTCGGCGTAGGCGCCGCCGACCGGGTCGTAGATGATGTCCACGCCCTTGCCGCCGGTGGCGCGCTTGATCCCCTCGCGCAGGTCCTCGGCCGCGTAGTTGATGGTCTCGTCGGCGCCGTGCTCGCGGCACACCGCGAGCTTGTCGTCGCTCGAGGCGGCGGCGACGACGCGCGCGCCCAGCACCTTGCCGATCTCGACCGCGGCGATGCCGACGCCGCCCGCGGCGCCGAGCACGAGCAGCGTCTCGCCCGGTGCGATCGTGACCCGGTTCTTCAGAGCGTGGTACGACGTGCCGTAGGTGAGCAGGAACGCCGAGGCGTGCGTGAAGTCCATTCCGGGCGGGATCGGCAGCAGCTTCGCGGCATCGAGCTTCACTTCCTCCGCGAACGCGCCGTAGCTGGAGAAGCCGATCACGCGGTCACCCGGCTTCACGCCCGCGACGCCCGCGCCGGCCTCCTTGACCACGCCGGCGAACTCGCTGCCCGGCGAAAACGGCAGCTGGGGCTTGACCTGGTACTTGTTCTGGATCACCAGCACGTCGGGGAAGTTGACGCCCGCGGCCTTGACCGAGACCACCGCCTCGCCCGCGCCCGCCTGCGGCGAGGGCACGTCCTCCACCACCAGCGACTCGGGCGGCCCGAACTGCTTGCACAACACGGCCTTCACTCGTTCCTCCCCGGAAAACGCTCGCTTAGAATGCTCGCATGAACGCGCCCATCCTGCATCACTATCCGGCATCGCCCTACGCCGAGAAGATCCGCCTGATGCTCGGCTTCAAGGGCATCAGGTGGCAGTCGGTGATCATTCCCGCGGTGATGCCCAAGCCCGAAGTGACGGCGCTCACCGGCGGCTACCGCCGCACGCCGATCCTGCAGACCGGGGCCGACATCTGGTGCGACACTGCGCTCATCGCGCGGGCGCTCGAGCGCCTCGCGCCGGGGCCGACCCTCTACCCCTACGGCGACACGCTCGCGGTGGGCGCGCTCGCGCATTTCGCCGAGAGCGTGCTGTTCAACGTCGCGGTGCCGATCGCCTTTCAGGGCGATGCGCTCAGGATCTTTTTTCCCGGCATCACGCCCGAGGGCATCGAGCGCTTCCGCGCCGACCGCGCGGCGATGCGCCAGGGCGGCAGCGTGCGCCGCGGGCCGCTCGCCGAGTGCAAGGCGGTCTACGCGCATTTCGCGCCGAAGATCGAGGCGCAATTCGCCGACGGGCGCCACTTCCTGCTCGGCGCGGCGCCCTGCGCGGCGGATTTCGCCGTCTATCACACGCTCTGGCCGATCGGCCGCGTGCCGGGGCTGTCGGGCCTGCTCAGCGCGACGCCGCGCGTCTGGCAGTGGATGGAGCGCATGCAGGCGATCGGCCACGGCAAGTTCAAGGAAATCTCGAGCGCCGACGCGATCGCCATCGCGCGCGCGGCGAAGCCCGCGCCCGTCGAGCGGCCGGTCGCGCTCGAAACCGAGGGCGTCGCGCTCGGCGGCGCGGCGCAGGTGACGCCGGTGGACTACGCGCTCGACCCGGTGAAGGGCGAGCTGGTGACCGCATCGGCCGACGAGATCGTCATCCGGCGCAGCGACCCGCGCGCGGGCACGGTGCAGGTGCATTTCCCGCGCTTCGGCTTCGCGCTCGCCAAGGCCGCCTGATCGCAGGCGGCCGCGCCGCCTCACTCCGGCTTGACGCCGACCTCGGCGACCAGCCTGGACCACTTTTCGCGGTCGGCGCGCACCTTCGCGGCCACCTCGTCCGGGCCGAGGGCGACCGGAATGTAGCCGGCCGGGGCGAACTTGTCCTGCACCTCCGGCATGCGCATGATCTTCTGGATCTCGGCCCAGAGCCGCTCGATCACCGGCTTGGGCGTGGCCGCAGGCGCCCAGAATCCGAACCAGGTGCTCGACTCGAAGCCGCGCACGCCCTGTTCCTGCACCGTGGGCACGTCGGGCAGCGCCGGCACCCGCGTCGCGGTGCCGGTGGCGATGGCGCGCAGCCTGCCTGCGCGCACGTGGCCGATGCCGGGCACCGGCTGGTCGATCAGCACCGGCACGCGGCCTGCGATCACTTCGGCCACCGCGCCGGCGCTTCCCTTGTAGCCGATGTGCTGCATGTCGATTCCGCCGAGCTTGTTGAGCAGCAGCCCGGTGAGGTGTCCGGTCGAGCTGTGTCCCGACGAAGCGTAGAAGACCTTGCCCGGGTTGGTCTTCGCCCAGGCGATCAGGTCCGGGATCGAGTGCACCGGCGTCGCCGGGCTCACCATGACGTAGTTGGGCGACAGCAGCGTGATCGCCACCGGCGCGAAATCCCTCTCCGCGTCGTAGCGCAGGTCCTTGAAGAACAGCGGGTTCAGGATGAACACCTGCGGCGCGCCGAGCAGCAGCGTGTAGCCGTCGGGCGCGGCGCGGGCCACTTCGGTGGCGCCGATCTGCGCCGAGGCGCCCGCCCTGTTCTCGACCACGACCGGCTGGCCGAGCGCGTCCTGGAGCTTGGCGCCGACCGTGCGCGCGGTGAGGTCGGTCGAGCCGCCGGGACCGTAGGGCACGACGACGCGCAGCGGCTTGGCGGGCCATGCCTGCGCATGCGCGGTGAGCGGAACCAGCGCGCAGGCGATCGCGGCGAGCAGCTTTCTCATGCGTGGACCTTTCTCAGCTGGAGCGGGCGGCGAGCCCGCCGTCGATGGTGAGGATACAACCCGAGGTGTAGGCCGACCTGTCCGAGGCGAGGAACGCCACCGCGTGGCCAATCTCCTGCGGCGTGGCGGGCCGGCCGAAGGACATGTCCTTGAAAAGCTCCTCGTAGCGCGCGGCGTCGCCGAGCTTCGCCTGCGCCATCTGCCTGTAGAGCGAGATCAGGCGATCGGTGGCCACCGGTCCCGGATTGATGCCCACGACGCGAATGCCGTCGGCGTGCGACACGCCGCCGAGCGCGCGCGTGAAGGCCATCAGGCCCGCATTGGCGGTGCTGCCGGCGATGTAGGTCGCGTTCAGCTTCTCGCCCGCGTTGCCCAGGATGTTGACGATCACACCGCGGCCCTTGTTCTTCATCGCCGCGTAGACCGCGCGGGTCAGGTTGATGTAGCCGAACACCTTCAGGTCCCAGGCGCGGCGCCAGGTCTCCTCGTCCACGCGGGCGAGGTCGCCGCCCGGGATCGCGCCGGCGTTGTTGACCAGGATGTCGAGATCTCCCGCCCATGCGGCAAGCTCTTCGGCCGCGCCGCGCTGCGACAGGTCGAGCGGCTTCGCGCCGGGCCCGGGCGCGATGCTGCGCGAGGTGACGAGCACCCGGCAGCCCTCCGCGGCGAGCGCCTCGGCACAGGCCTTGCCGATCCCCTTGGAGGCGCCGGTCACCAGCGCGCGCTTGCCTTTGAGGCCGAGCTCCATCGTTTGCTAGTCTAGCAACATGGCCATGATCACCACCGACGACGGAGTGAAACTCCACTGCGAGGAGGCCGGCAGCGGCACGCCGGTGGTGTTCGTGCACGAGTTCGCGGGCGACCACCGCAGCTGGGAGCCGCAGATGCGGCACTTCGCGCGCCGCTACCGCTGCATCGCCTACGCCGCGCGCGGCTATCCCCCGTCCGACGTTCCGGCAGACGTCGAGCGCTATTCGCAGGCGCGCGCCACCGACGACATCCGCTGCGTGCTGGACGGCCTCGGCGTCGCGCGCGCGCACGTCGTGGGGCTCTCGATGGGCGCCTTCGCGACGCTGCACTTCGGCATGCGCTACGGCGAGCGCGCGCTTTCCCTCACGGTCGCGGGCGGCGGCTACGGCGCGCACCCGGCGCAGTACGCGAAGTTCCAGTCCGACTCGCGGGAGAACGCCAGGCTGATACGCGAGCGCGGCATGGCGCATTTCGCCGCCACCTACGGCCACGGCCCGACGCGGGTGCAGCTGCAGGCAAAAGACCCGCGAGGCTTCGACGAATTCATCCGCCAGCTGGGCGAGCACTCGCCGGCCGGCTCGGCGAACACCATGCAGGGCTACCAGGGCCGCAGGCCGTCGCTCTACGCGCTCACCGGCGAGATGGCGCGGATCCGCGTGCCGACGCTGATCGTGGCGGGCGACGAGGAGGAACCGTGCCTCGAGGCGTGCCTGCTCATGAAGCGCTGCATCCCGACAGCGGGCCTCGCAATCCTGCCCAGGAGCGGCCATGCCATCAACCTCGAGGAGCCCGCCGCGTTCAACGCCCTGCTCGAGGACTTCTTCCACCAGGTCGAGGCGGGGCGCTGGGGCGCGCGCGACCCGCGCGCCGCGCCGCCCTCGATCTGGGGACCCAACGGCAAGCCGCCTGCCGCCGCCTGAGCAGCGAACTCAGCGCTTGATCCGCGCGGACGCGGCGATCGCCTCGACGCGCGGCAGCAGCTTGGCGTAGTAGTGCAGCTTCGGCGCGGCGAAGGTCATGAGCGTCAGGCCGCCGCCCGCCACCGCGCCGTAGCCGACGCCGGAGAGAGCGAGGCTGTCGCGCCGGCGCGTGAGCGAAAACTCGAAGCGGAAGCCCTCCACGCCGCCGAAAGGCTGTGGCGCGAGGCGCTCGAGCTTGAAGGCCGAGCCGTCCTGCGTCACCAGCAGCTCGTAGAGCTCGGTGATCTCGTGCGGCGTCATCGAAGCCCGGAACGGCGGCAGCGGCTTGGCGCCGCGCTCGAGCACGCGGCCGAGCGAGTCGCCCTCGCGCACGCCGATGTAGAACGCGAGCACGTCGAGCGGGATGCCCTCCGCGGTCCAGATCTCGCTCGCGCCCGGCGCCATGTAGACGATCCCCGGGAAGGTGAGCCGGTTCCAGCTCGCATCCACGTTGACGCTGAAGTCGTCGCGCACCGTCGCCGGCCCCGGGACCACCATCGCCATCGGCGCGCAGGCGGCGAGCGCGAGCGCCGCGAGAGGCAGCAGGGCGCGCAACGCTCGCATCAGCCGGCCTGCTTCACTCGACCCTCACGTAGCGCCGGATCAGCTCGGCGTCGTGGGCGTTGGGCTTGAGCGCGAGGTAGCGCTCGAACGAAACGCGCGCCTCGGCGTGCTGGCCGAGCTGGCGCTCGAGCAGCCCCATCGACCGGTACAGCTCCGGCGGCGCGCCGTGCATCGCCGCCGCCTTGCGGTAGGCCTCGAGCGCGCTCTGCGCGTCGGTGACGCCGTCGCGCATGCGGTAGGCCTCGCCGAGCGCGTACTGCACCTCGCCGTCGTCCGGCACCGCCTTGAGCAGCCGGTCGAACAGCACCCTGGTCTCGCCGAAGCGGCGGCGCCTGAGCTCGTCGGCGAGGAACTCCGGGCGCCGCGCCGCGAGCGCGCGGCGGTACTCGGCCTCGCCCGTAAAGCCGGCTGCGCTGCCGGCGAGCCCCGCAAGCGTCGCGCTGCGCTCGCGCGCGGGCGGGTGCGTCGCGAACAGGATGCTCACGCGCCAGAACTCGTCGCCGCCGTCCGGGCCGGCGCGCAGCTCCTCCAGCAGCTGCTCCCAGACGCGCGAGGCCTCGAGCGGCGCGTAGCCCGCCTGCGCCATCAGCTCCAGCCCGATGCGGTCGGCCTCGCGCTCGTTGTCGCGGCTGTAGGACAGGAAGCCGGCGATCATCGCGATGTCTGCGGCATTGGCGATGTGCCCGGCGTTGGACGAGCGCACGGCGCCGAGCGCAAGGCCCAGGTAGTGGCCGAACGCGGTGAGCGACTTCGCGTTGCGGATCATGTCGATCGAGTGGCGCGCGAAGTAGTGCCCCATCTCGTGGCCGATCACCGCGGCGAGCTGCGCCTCGTTGGTCATGCGAAGCAGCAGCCCCGACCAGATCTGCATCATGCCGTTGGGCGCCATCATGGCGTTGAACAGCGGCGTGCGCACGAGGTACACGCGCAGGTCCGGGCAGTGTGCGCCGGCGAGCTTGCACGCGATCCCGGAGACGTAAGCGTTCAGCGACTTGTCGCGGATCAGGAAGCCGCTCGCGCGCAGGCGCTGCTCCTCCCGGTCCATCTGCGCCCACCAGCCGCCCTCGTCGGTGCCGGGATCGGGGCGCGCGAGGCGCGGCGGCGGCCTCCAGCGCTCCTGCGCCAGGCCCCAGCCCGCGGCGAGCGCGAACGCGGCGCATCCGGCGCATGCCAAGGCGAACCTCCGCCGCCTCATTGCGCGTCCCCGGAGTCGTAGAGGAGCGCGTCGAGCGTCTCGCGCGCAGCGTCGCGCTCGCGCAGGTCGCCGATCACGCGCTGCAGCCGGTGGAACCACACCACCTGCCCGGTCTTGAGGTCCACCAGCGACGCCGAGATCTCCTGCGTGCCGCCCGGCATCACGATGGTGCGGAACAGCGCGCTGATCACCACCGTGGCGATGCGCGCGGCGGTGGCGTAGCTGTCCCGGATGTGCAGGAACAGCGCGTAGTCGGCGCCGCTCCTCTTGCGCAGCACTTCGACGTCCGGGCCGAGCGTCCAGTCGAGCCTGCCCTGCTTGCTGGGCAGCGCGAACTGGCCCGCGTGGTGCAGGATGATGGCGCGCGCCACCGCGCCGTGCAGCCGCTTGAGGTCCTCGAGCGCCTCGTCACCGTCCTCGGCCACCTCCACCACCTCGACCTTGGCTTTCGCCTTGCGCTCTCGGTAGAGGTCGCGGATGTGCTGCTGCGCCGCGCGCGTCCAGTCCTCGCGCGGCTCGGGGATGCCGCCCGCGCTGATCGCGTAGAGCTCTACGTCGGGCGGCATGAGCGCCACCCTGGCGCCGGCGGGGAGCTTCGCGAAGCCGTCGGCGCGCACGCCCTGGGCAAGCGCCGGCGCCGCGACCGCGAGCGAAATCGCGAGGCTGCACAGGGCGCGCGGCAGACGCTTCATGGCATAGTGCAACGCGGAGAGGATAGCAAGATGGCAACCGTGCCCAAAATCGAATCCATCACGGCGCGCGCGGTGGCGGTGCCGATGAAGCGGCCGCTGCACACCAGCACCGGCGCGGTCGGCGTCGCGCCCTTGATCCTGGTCGACCTGCGAACGGGCGCCGGCATCACCGGCCGCGCCTACCTGTTCGCCATCGCCCGGCACGGCCTCGGTCCGATCGCGAAGCTCCTCGAGGCGATGGGCGAAATGATCAAGGGCGAGCCTTGCGCGCCGTTCGAGATCGAGAGGAAGCTGCGCGCGCGCTACACGCTGCTCGGCGTGCACAATATCGTGCTGTTCGCGATGTCGGGCATCGACATGGCCGCCTGGGACGCGCTCGGCCGCAGCCTCGGCCACCCGCTCGCGCGGCTGCTCGGCGGCGCGCCGCGTCCGGTGCGCGCCTACAACTCCAAGGGGCTGGGCATCATGCCGCTCAAGGCGCTCGCGCGCGAGGCCGAGGAACTGGCGAGCGAGGGCTTCGCGGCGGTGAAGCTGCGCCTGGGCCGGCCCGAGGCGAAGGACGATCTCGCCGCGCTGCGCGCGGTGAAAAAGGCGATCGGCTCCGACTTCACGCTGATGGTGGACTTCAACCAGGGACTCAGCATTGCCGAGGCGATCCGCCGCGGGCGCATGATCGACGACGAGGGCGGCGTCTGCTGGATCGAGGAGCCCGTGCGCGCAGACGATTTCGCCGGCTGCGCCAAGGTGGCGCGCGAAGTTGCAACCCCGATCCAGATCGGCGAGAATTTCATGGGCGCGGAGCAGATGGCGCAGGCGCTCGCCGCCGGGGCCGCGGACTACGTGATGCCCGACGCGCAGCGAATCGGCGGCGTCACCGGCTGGATGCGAGCCGCCGCGCTCGCCCAGGGAGCAGGCCTCGAGATGTCGAGCCACCTGTTTCCCGAGGCGAGCTGCCACCTGCTCGCGGTCACGCCCACCTGCCACTGGCTGGAATACGTGGACTGGGCCGACCCGGTGCTCAAGGAGCCCGCGCGGCTCAAGGACGGCTGCGTGCTGGTTCCGGGGCGCCCGGGCCTGGGAATGGATTGGGACGAAAAGGCGGTGAGGAAATATGCGGTTTGAAGCGATTTCGAAAGGACTTATCGTGGCGCTGCTGTGTTCGGCCGCGCCGGCGCTCGCGCAGGTGACGATCGAGAATCCCTGGGCACGCGCCACCGCGCCCGGAGCAACCGTCGCGGGCGGCTACATGACGATCCGCAATGCGGGCAACGCCCCGGACCGCCTGGTGGGCGCCTCGGCGCCGGCTGCGGCGGCTCGCGTAGAACTGCACATTCACGTCAAGGAGGGCGACGTGATGAAGATGCGCGAGGTAAAGGCGTTCGACGTGCCCGCGAACGGCAGCTTCGAGCTCAAGCCCGGCGGCGCGCACCTGATGTTCATGCAGATCAGGAAGCCCTTCGCCGAGGGCGAGAAGGTGCCGGTGACGCTGAAATTCGAGCGCGCGGGGGAGGTCAAGGGCGAGTTTCACGTCGGCCGGATCGGCGCCGCGGGCGCGCCGGCGCACAAGCACTAGAAAATCGGAAGTCAAGATCGGGGACAGACCCCGAAGATCAAATTCGGGGACAGACCCCAGGAATCGAGAACCAGGAAGATTCGGGGTCTGTCCCCAACGGGTCTGTCCCCCTACTCCAGCTTCATCCCGGTATCCTTCACCAGCTTCACCCAGCGCTCGAGGTCCTTCGCCACCATGGCGTCGACCTCCTCGGGCCTGCCCGCCGGCAGCAACTCGCCGCCGATCTTCTCGACTCGCGCGACCACGTCGGGGTCGGCGAGCGCCCTGGCGAATTCGGCGTTGAGCCGGTTGACGAGCGGTCGCGGCGTCGCCGCCGTCACCATGAAGGCGTACCACGAGATCACCTGCGAGTCGGCGAACCCGGCCTCGGCCATCGTGGGCGCATCCGGGAACTGCTTGTTGCGCACGGGGGCCGCGACCGCGAGCAGCCGCAGCTTGCCGCCGCGCACGTGCGGCGCGGCGACGCCGAAAGGCATGAAGCTGAACTGGATCTGCCCCGAGAGCATGTCCGGGATCGCCGGCGGGAAGCCCTTGTAGCCCACCCCCACCACGTCGATGCCGACGTTCTTCTTGAACAGCTCCGCGCCCATGGTGGGCGAAGTGCCGATGCCGGCGTTGATGTAGTTGAGCTTGCCGGGCCGCGCCTTGGCGTAGTCCACGAACTCCTTCAGCGTCTGCACCGGCAGCGACGGGTGCACCACGGCGACGTTGGCGACGTGGCCCATCATCGCCACCCCGGCGAGGTCGCGCGTCGGCTGCCAGCTGGTCTGCGACAGGGCCGGGGTGGTCACCGTGGAAAGCGTCGCGAGCAGGATGGTGTGGCCGTCGGGCTCGGACTTGATCACGGCCTCGGTACCGAGGCTCGCGTTGGCGCCGGGCCGCGCCTCGACCAGCACCTGCTGGCCGAGTTGGGCGGCGAGCTTTTCGTTCAGCGCGCGCGCCATCAGGTCGACGATGCCGCCCGCCGGGAACGGCACGATGATGCGCAGCGGCTTTGACGGGAACTGCTGCGCCGGGGCGAGCGGCGCCGCGAGCGTGAAAGCCGCGCCAAGCGCGGCCGCGAACAGGCGTTTCACTGCCATGGTTCCTCCTCTTCTCGGGGTGCCGCAGATTGTTCCATACAATCCCGCCCCATGGCAGAGCTCTACCTGGTGCGCCACGGCCAGGCCTCCTACGGCAGCGAGGACTACGACCGGCTCTCGGAGCTCGGCTGGCGCCAGTCGCTCTGGCTGGGCGAGTATTTCGCCGAGCGCGGCATGCGCTTTGACCGCGTCGTGCGCGGCACGCTCAGGCGCCACGCCGAGACGCTGGAGGGGATCGCCGAGGGGTTGGGCGCCGCCCCCGATTTCGATACCGATGCCGGGCTGAACGAATACGACAGCCTCGCGCTGCTGCGCGCGCGCTTCGGCGACCCCGGCGGCCCGCACCAGGGCGCCGACCGGCGCGCGCACTTCCGCATGCTGCGCGAGGCGCTCTACGCATGGGCGGAGGACGCGCTCGAGGGCGATGCGCACGAGCGCTTCGAGGCGTTTCGCGCGCGCGTGCTTGGCGCGCTCGGCGCGGTGCGCTGCGCCGGCGCCTCCGGGCGCATCCTCGTGGTGAGCTCGGGCGGCCCGATCTCGACCATCCTGGGCGAGGTGCTGGGCCTCGCGCCGCGGCGCATCATGGACTTGAACCTGCAGCTGCGCAACGCGAGCATCAGCGAGTTCCGCTTCAACGAGCGCGCTATCCATTGCGTCAGCTTCAACAACATCCCGCACCTCGACCGCCCCGACCGCGGCGAGGCGCTGACGTATGCATAGGGAACTTCCGGAGCGCGCGGCCGCTCTATGAAGCAAGATGTTCTGATCTGGGGGAGGCCATGAATTTGCGCGGGAAGGTCGCCGCGGCATCGCTCGGTGCGCTGCTCGCCGTCTGGTGCTCGCTGCCGGGCGGCGCGGTCGCCCAGGAAAAGCCCGCCGCAGCCGATGGCGCCGGGCTCACCGAAGGCTGGCTCTACCTCGGCCGCCGCAGCGGCGAGCGCTGGCAGCCGGCGTCGCCCTCGATTTCAAATCCCGGCTATCCGGTGAAGGCGGGCGGGACGTTGGTCGTGCAGCGCGACGCACTGGTCTACGGTGCGGTGGACTGCAAGGTGACCCCGGCCGCCGAGTTCAAGCCGGACGAGGCCGCCCGCGCGGCGCTGCTGCTCAAGGCGGGCCCGGGCCCGCTCGAGGTCCTCGGCGATGCCCTCGAGTGCCCGTCGATAGGGAAAGCGAAGACGGTCTGGGCGAGCGTGCGCATCCCCGCCGACAGGCTGCTGACGATCCAGAAGTAGCAGCCGCGCCGGTGGGCGGCGCTGCGCGGCTCAGGCCTTGCGGCCGAACTTGCCGGTGAGCGTCGCCTTGGCGATCGCGTTGCCGTTGACCATGTACCCGGCGAGCGAGGCGGTGCCGCCGCCGGCGTCGATCCTGTCGGTCTTCAGCGCGTAGAGCGTGAAGATGTAGCGGTGCGGCTTGTCGCCCACCGGCGGGCAGGGGCCGCCCCAGCCCGGGCCGCCGAAATCGGTGTTCACGTGCACCGCGCCCGCGGGCAAGCCGGAGCCGTCGGCCCTGCCGGAGTCCTTGGCGAGCCCCGTGGCGCTCGCCGGGATGTTGAGCACCAGCCAGTGCCACCAGCCGGCGCCGCCAGTGGGCGCATCCGGGTCGTGGCACAGCAGGGCAAAGCTCTTGGTGCCCTCGGGCGCACCGCTCCAGGCAAGCGCCGGCGAGATGTTCTTGCCGGTGCAGCCGAAGCCGCCGAACACCTGTTCCATCGAGATGGTGCCGTTTGGCCTGATGTCGGGGCTCGAGAGCCGGAATTTCGGGGCTGCGGGGCGCTTCTTCGCGGGCTTGCGTTTGGCCATGGCGGTCTCCGGGAGTTCGTTGCGGGAGCGAAAATTCTAGCGCCACGCGGCGGGTCCGGGCGCGCCGCGAGGTCGTTGAACCGCTCGAAGAAACTGCCCTCGCGGCGCATGAGGCGGCCGAGCATCGGGGTGTCCTGGTTGGGGCCGCGCGATCCTATATCACGCCCGCATCGCGCAAGGCGCCGCGCTCGGCCTCGCTCAAGCCGAGCCAGCCGCCGTAGACCTCGTCGTTGTGCGCGCCCATGGACGGCCCGGAGGCGCGCGCCTCGCCCGGCGTCGCCGAAAGCCGCGGCACCACTGCGGGCACGGCTACCGAGCCGAAGTCCTCGTCGGCAATTTCGGTGATCGCGCCGCGCGCGCGCACGTGCGGGTCTTCCATCACCTGGCGGTTGGAATAGATCGGCGCCACCGAGACGCCCGCCGCCGAGAGCTGCGCCACCGATTCCGCCAGCGTGCGCGCGCCGATCCACTCGGCGACGATGGCGTTGAGCTCCGCGGCGTGCTGCATGCGCGCCGGGTTGTTGGCGAAGCGCGGGTCGGCGAGCAGGTCCAGCCGCCCGATCAGCTCGCAGAAGCGCTCGAACACGTTCTGCGTCGCGGCGGTGAAGCTCACCCACTCGCCGTCGGAGGACTTGAACACGCCCGCCGGCGCCACGTAGGCGTTGCCGTTGCCCACCGGCTGGTGCACCAGGCCCAGCTGCTGGTACTCGATCGGCAGCACTTCCAGCAGCCGCATCATCGCCTCGGTGAGCGACAGGTCGATTTCCTGCCCCGGCGCCTGCGGGTCGCGCGCGCGGTGCAGCAGCGCGGCGAGCACGCCGAAGGCGCCGAACAGCCCCCCGACCGGGTCGCCGATCGGGTAGCCGGGGTGCATCGGCGGATCTCCCGGCGCGCGCGTGATGTAGGTGAGCCCGGAGTAGGCCTCGAACAGCCGCGCGAAGCCCGCGTAGTTGCGGTAGGGCCCGGTCTGGCCGAATCCGGTGACGCGCAGGATGACGAGCCCGGGCTTGAGCCGCCACAGCGTCTCGCGATCCAGGCCCCAGCGCTCGAGCGTTCCCGGGCGGTAGTTCTCGACCAGCACGTCGAAGCGCGGCACGAGGCGCTTGAAGAGCGCCTGGCCTTCCGCCTTGCGAAGGTCGAGCGTGATCGCGCGCTTGTTGCGGTTCACCGCCTTCCACAGCAGCGGCTTGCCGTTCTTGAACGGCGGCAGCGCGCGCAGCGCGTCGCCGCCCGAGCCGTCTGCGGCGAGCGGCAGCTCGGCCTTCAGCACCTCGGCGCCGAAATCGCCGAGCATCGCCGCGGCGAACGGCCCGGCGATGACGTTGGAGATATCGAGGACGCGGACGCCGTCGAGCGGTTTCGCCATCTAGCTCGAGAACCCTAGGCCGAGCGACCTGAGCTGGGCGACGTCGTCCTCGCCGAAGCCCCAGTCGGCGAGCGCCTGCCTGCCGCCTGCGCCGCGCTCGGGCGGCGCGCCGGGCACCGCGGCTGGCGTGCGCGAGAAGCGGGGCGCCGGCGCGGGTTGGTCCACTCCGGCGACATTGACGAAGCTCTTGCGCGCCGCGTTGTGCGCATCGGCGCGCGCCTCCGAAAACGACAGCACCGGGGCGAAGCACGCGTCCGACCCTTCGAACGCCTTGCACCATTCGTCGCGCGTCCTGCCGCGGAACACCTCCGCGAAGCGCGCTCGCAGCTGCGGCCAGCCCTTGCGGTCGTTCTGCTTGGGCAGCGCCTCGCCGGCGAGCCCCAGCCGCTCGAGCAGCTCGGCGTAGAACTTCGCCTCGATCGCCCCGACCGAGACGTACTTGCCGTCCCTCGTTTCGTAGACGTCGTACCAGGGCGCGCCGGTGTCGAGGATGTTGACGCCGCGCTCCTCGCTCCAGGTCTTCGCCGCGAGGAAACCCGAGAACATCGCGGCAAGGAGCGAGGCGCCCTCGACCATGGCAGCGTCCACCACCTGGCCCTTGCCGGAGCTTCTCGCTTCCACCAGCGCGCAGGCGATGCCGAAGCCGAGCAGCATGCCGCCGCCGCCGAAGTCGCCGACGAGGTTGAGCGGCGGCACCGGCGCTTCGCCCTTGCGGCCGAAGGCGTTGAGCACCCCGGCGAGCGCGATGTAGTTGATGTCGTGGCCGGCGCGAGGGCTCAACGGCCCGTCCTGCCCCCAGCCGGTCATGCGGCCGTAGACCAGCCGCGGGTTGCGCGGGAGCAGCGTCTCGGGCCCGAGGCCAAGGCGCTCCATCACGCCGGGGCGGAAGCCCTCGATCAGCGCGTCGGCCCGCGCCCCGAGCCACAGCGCCGCCCTGGCGCCTTCCTTGCCCTTCATGTCGAGCGTGACCGAGCGCTTGCCGCGCATCATCACATCCTGCCGGCGCTCGCGCTTGAGGCCCAGGTCGGAGTCCCCGGCGCGGTCCACCACCAGCACGTCCGCGCCCATGTCGGCGAGCAGCATGCCGGCGAACGGCCCCGGGCCGATCGCCTCGAACTCGAGGACCCTTACCCCGGCAAGCGGTCCGGGCATCTACTGCTCGAGCTGGATGCCGACTTCGCGGATCACCGCGCCCCAGCGGTCCGACAGGTCGCGCGCGGTGCGCGCCATCTCGGCAGGCGGCATGCCGGCGGCCTCCGAGCCGCCCTTGGCGAACAACTCCTTGATGTCCGGGCTCTGGATGCCCTTGACGAGGTGCCGGTACACCGCTTGCACGGTGGCATCGGGCATCTTCGCCGGACCCCAGAACCAGAGGTAACCCCACAGCCCCACGTCGTAGCCCAGCTCGCGCATCGTGGGCAGGTCCGGCATCGCCGCCATGCGGGTCTCCGCGGCGTGCGCGAGCATTTTCACCTTGCCGGTCTTGGCGTTCGCGATCGACGTGGTCGGGCCATCGAAGAACATCTGCACCACTCCCGCGAGGTGGTCGCGCATCGCGTCGCCGCTGCCCTTGTAGGGCACGTGCACGATGTCGATGCCCGCGAGGCGCTTGAAGCGCTCGCCGTTCAGGTGCGCCGTCGAACCCGGGCTGAAGGAGGCGAAGTTGAGCTTGCCGGGATTGGCCTTGGCGTAGGCGACCAGGCCCTTCACGTCGTCGAACGGCATCGAAGCGTGAACGGTGAGGACGGTCGCCGACTTTGCCCCTGCGGTGATCGGGGTGAAGTCGCGGAAAGCGTCCCACGGCGGCACCTTGTACAGATGCGGGATCTGCACGTGGGTGGCAATCGTGTAGAGCAGCGTGTGGCCGTCGGGCGCCGCACCCTGCACCTCGCGTGCGCCGATGATCGTCGAGCCGCCGGGCTTGTTCTCCACGATCACCGGGTGGCCGCCGAGCGACTCGCTCATCTTCACCGCCAGCGCGCGCGCCTGGATGTCGGTCTGGCCGCCGGGCGGGAACGGCACCACGATGCGCACCGGCTTGCCGGCGATCGGGAACTGCTGGGCCTGGGCGGCGGCGACGAGCGCCAGCGCGCCAAGCGCTGCGATCAGGGTCCTCATGGCTGTCTCCTCCTGCGCGAAGTCTACCGCGAAGCCCGCGCGTGCTATACGCTGCGCTGCGAGACAGGGGAGGCGCGATGTCCGAACTGCTGAAGCAAACCGACCGGCTCTGGCGCGGCGAGGCGAGCACCAGCGACCCTACGTTCCATCCGTTCGCCGGGCTGCGCATCCTGGAGGAGCTCGCACCCGGCGTTGCTTTCTACAAGGCGTTCGTCAACGTTACCGCGGTGAAGACTGCAGAGGGCCTGGTGCTCGTGGACACCGGGTCTTTCCACCCGCTCGCGCACAAGCTGAGCTTCGACGCGGTGCGGCGCTGGAACGGCGAGCGAGTCCACACCGCGGTCTATACGCACGGGCACGTTGACCATGCCTACGGCCTGCCGCCGTTCCTCGCGGAAGCGAAGGCCAAGGGCTGGCAGGGGCCGCGCATCGTCGGGCACGTGAACGTGCAGCCGAGGATGCGGCGCTACGTAGAGACCGCCGGCTACAACACGATCATCAACACGCGGCAGTTCGGCGTCGAGACGCGCTGGCCGGTCGAATACCAGGCGCCGACCGAGACCTTCGCCGAGCGGCTCGCGCTCGAAGTCGGCGGCACCCGCATCGAGCTGTTTCACGCCAAGGGCGAGACCGACGACCACGCCTGGGCGTGGATCCCCGATCGCAAGGTGCTGTGCACCGGGGACCTCTTCATCTGGGCGGCTCCCAACGCGGGCAACCCGCAGAAGGTGCAGCGCTACGCGGTGGAATGGGCGGCGGCGCTGCGCGCGATGGCGGCGCTCGGGCCCGAGCTGCTCCTGCCCGGACACGGCCTGCCGATCGCGGGCGCGGCGCGGGTGCGCGAGGCGCTCACCGACACCGCGGCGTATCTCGAGTCGCTCGTCGCCCAGACGATGGAGCGGCTGAACGCCGGCGAGATGATCTACCGGATACTCGAAGAGGTGCGCCCGCCGGCCGAGCTCGAAGCGAAGCCCTACCTGCGGCCGGTGTACGACGAGCCCGAGTTCATCGTGAGGAATCTCTGGCGCTGCTACGGCGGCTGGTACAGCGGCGTGCCGAGCGAGCTCAAGCCCGCGCCCCGGCAGGCGCTCGCGCGCGAGGTGGCTGCGCTCGCCGGCGGGCTGGACAAGCTCCTTGCGCGCGCGCAGGCGCTGCTCGCCGCGGGCGATGCGCGCCTTGCGGCGCACTTCGTGGATTGGGCTGCAGACGCCGAGCCGGCGAGCCGCGAGGCGCACGCGCTGCGCGCCGCGGTCTACGGCAAGCTGCTGGAGGATTCGACCTCGACGATGTCGAAGGGAATCTACGGCGCCGCCGCGCGCGAATCCGCGCAGCGCAGCGGCTAGGCCCCGAACTTCGGCTTGCGCTTCTCGAGGAACGCGGCGAGCCCCTCGCCGCCCTCGGGGCCGTACATCGAATCGGCGAAGCTCTCGCGCTCGCGCTCGAGGTGGCGCGAGAGGTCGTTGCCTCCCGCCTCGCCGAGCAGCCGCTTGGTGCGCCCGATCGCCCGCGTCGCGCCCTGCGCGATCTCGGCGGCCCACGCGAGCGACTCGTCGCGCGCGCGGCCCGCGGGCACGACGCGGTTCACCACGCCGAGCGACGCGAGCCGCGCCGCGTCGATCGGGCGCGCGGTGAGCGCGAGTTCCGCCGCGAGCTGCGGTGGCAGCGCGCGCGCGAGGAACCACGAGCCGCCGCCGTCCGGGTTGACGCCGATCCTGACGTAGGAAAGGGTGAAGACCGCGTTCTCGGCGGCGACGATCAGGTCGCAGCCGAGCGCGATCGAGAACCCGGCGCCCGCAGCGTGGCCCTCGACCGCGGCGATCACGGGCTTTCCGATGCCGCGCAGCGCGCGCGCCAGTTCGTTGACCGCGCCGATGCGCTCGATGATCGCCTGCCGCGGCTGCGAAGCGCGCATTTCGGCGAGCGACTTGACGTTGCCGCCCGCGCAAAAATGCTCTCCCTCTCCTCGCAGGACGATGGCGCCGATCCCGTCGTCGTCGTCGGCCAGGCGCAACGCGCGCGCCAGCCCGCGCGAGATCTCGGGGGTGAGCGCGTTGCGCTGCGCGGGGTTCGAGATCTCCAGCTCGAGCACCCGCCCGTGGCGGGACTCGACGACCCGCTGCTCTTCGCCGCGGGATTGCGTGGCGCGGGGCGTGCCGCGGCCGGCCGCGGCCATCCTCAGTGAATGCCGAGCGCCGCTTCGATGTTCCTCACCATGGCGACCAGGCGCGGGCCGATGTCGTCCTCGAGCTGGCCTTTCTTCAGCAGGAAGGTCTGCACGCCGCAGTTGAAGGCGACGATCTCGCCGTCCACGGTGCGCCGCATCGGCACGCCCACGGCGTGCACTTCGCGCCGCAGCTCGCCGAGCGAGCTGCAGAAGCCGCGCCCGCGGATGTCGTCGAGCGCCTTGTCGATCTGCGGCTTGAAGCGGCGCAGCATCTCCGGCTCCTTCACCTTCATCTGGTTGAGCGTCGCCTCGCGCTCGGCCGGGTTGCAGGCGGCGAGGAAGGCGCGGCCGATCACCGACTGCGCGATCGGCACCGCGGTGCCGATGTCGGGCAGCGTCACGCTCTCGCCGCTGCGGCAGGTCTCGACGTAGACCATGTTGAGCCGGTCGCGGATGCCCATCGACACCGAGCCGTTGCAGTAGTCGGCCAGCTCCTTCATGAACGGGCGCGCGATCTGGCGCACGCTCATCGAGGCGAGCAGCGGGTAGCCGATCGAGAGCACCGCGGAGCCGAGCTGGTACTTGCCCATGCGCATGTTGTGGCGCAGGTAGCCGAGCTTGGTGAGCGTGTAGGTCAGGCGCGACACCGTGGGCTTGGGCAGGCCGGTGCGCACCGAGATCTCCTTGTTGCCGAGCATCGCCTCGAGCGGCGTGAAACAGCGCAGCACTTCGAGACCGCGCGCCAGCGTGGTGGCAAACTGTCGGTCGCCCTCGTGCTCGTAGCTGAACTGGCCGTGCTGCGGCGGGGAAAGAGGGGCTGCGGGCTCGAGAGCACCCATGGGAAATCTCCTAGGAAGGCTTGGAAGGGGACGGAAGCGGAATGTTTCGCATTTCGATATTCCATCCGCACAGGGCGCGTGTCAACTTATCCGTATCGGCGTTCACATAGCGAAATCTCATGCTTAAG
Source organism: uncultured Enterobacteriaceae bacterium (assembly GCA_964627075.1). Lineage (GTDB taxonomy): Bacteria > Pseudomonadota > Gammaproteobacteria > Burkholderiales > SG8-39 > 2-02-FULL-66-14. The sequence continues at coordinate 27,170 of CAZVHU010000013.1, forward strand.
TCCTTGTTTGATTTGAGCGGCAAGGTCGCGCTCATCACGGGCTCGACCAAAGGGATCGGCAAGTCCATCGCCGAGGAGATGGCTCGCGCAGGGGCCAGGGTCGTGGTCTCCAGCCGCAAGGCCGAGGCCTGCGAAGCGGTGCGCAAGGAGTTCGAGGCGCAGGGCTTCCAGGTTCTGGCGCGGCCGTGCAACGTCTCGCGCAAGGAGGAGCTGCAGGCGCTGGTGGACCTCGCGAACAAGACCTGGGGGCGAATCGACATCGCGGTGGCGAACGCCGCCGCGAATCCCTATTACGGGCCGCTGACGCAGATTCCCGACGAGTCCCTGGACAAGGTGCTCCACAACAACGTGAAGAGCGTGCTGTGGCTCGCGGCGATGACGCTGCCCGGCATGGCCGAGCGCGGCGGCGGCTCGTTCATCGTCGTGGGCTCGATCGGGGGCTTCCTCGGCAGCACGGTGATCGGCGCCTACGGCGTTTCCAAGGCGGCCGACCACCAGATGGTGCGCAACCTCGCCGCCGAGTGGGGGCCGAAAAACGTGCGCGTCAACGCCATCGCGCCGGGGCTGGTTCGCACCGATTTCGCGCGCGCGCTGTGGGAGGACGAGAAGCGCCGCGCCGAGCGCGAGGCGGCGACGCCGCTCAGGCGCCTGGGCGAGCCCCGCGACATCGGCGGCATCGGCGTGTTCCTCGCTTCCGACGCGGCGGCGTTCGTTACCGGGCAAACGATTATCGCGGATGGGGGAGTGACGATTACCTGAGGCGCTGAAGGAGTGAAGGGGTGAAGGGGTGAAGGAGTGAAGGAGTGAGGGGGGAGGGGTTCAGGGCGTACCGGGTTTATGACGACGGCCGGTTCGGGGCGGGGCGCTTCTGCGACATGCAGCGCTGCGAGCTCGACGCGGGCGAAGTCCTGGTGCGCGCGGCGTTTGCGAGCGTCAACTACAAGGACGCGCTCACCGCGCGCGGCCGCGCCAGGATCGTGCGGCGATTTCCCTGCGTCGCGGGAATCGACGTCTCGGGCACGGTTGAGTCCTCGACCGACGCGCGCTTCAAGGCGGGCGACCCCGTCATCGTGCACAGCTTCGGCATGGCCGTGGAACACGACGGCGGCTACGCGGAGCTGTGCCGCTTTCCGGCGGAATGGGTGATCCCGCTGCCGCCGGGCCTCACCCTGTTCGAATCCATGGCGCTCGGCGTCGCCGGCCACACCGCGGCGCTCGCGGTCGAATACATGGAGCTGAACGGCCTTTCCCCCGACAAGGGCAAGGTGCTCGTGAACGGCGCCACCGGCGGCCTTGCCTCGATAGCGATCGACATGCTCGCGAAGCGCGGCTACCACGTGGTGGCGATGAGCGGCAAGGCCGAGCAGGCCGAATACCTGCGCGCGCTCGGCGCGGCCGAGGTCGTCGTCCGCGACGCCTATCGCGACGAGGGCAGGGCGCTCGAGGCGCCGCTCTGGGCGGGCGCGGTGGATTCGGTGGGCGGCAAGCAGCTCGCGTGGCTGATCCGCAGCATGCAGCGCGACGGCGTCATCGCAGCGCCGGGCAACGCGGGCGGCATCGAGTTCGCGGGCAACGTGCTGCCCTTCATCCTGCGCGGCGTGCGTCTGCTCGGCGTGAACGTGGACAACCCGATGCCGGTGAAGCAGCGCATCTGGCAGCGCCTCGCGAGCGACCTCAAGCCGCGGCATCTCGAGCGGATCGCGCATCGCATCGGGTTCGAAGAGCTCGAGCGCGCCTTCGACGAGCTGCTCGCCGCGCGCGTCACCGGACGCTACGTCGTCGACTTTAAAAAGGGGTCAGGGCCCTTTTTCGCGGGAAAAGGGTCCTGACCCCTTTCATGATGTTCGATCGGCACCTACCGTACTGGCCGCCCAACGTGCCGCAGGCGCTCGCCATCCCGGCGACCGGCATCCATTACAACCTCGAGGTCACGGCGCGGCGCTACCCGGACAAGTGCGCCATCGCCTACTACGGCGGCGAGATCTCCTACGCGCGGCTGCATGCGGAAGTCGAGGTGCTCGCCGGCTTCCTGCAGCGCGAGCTCGGCGTGCGCAAGGGCGACCGCGTGGTGCTTTATTGCCAGAACAGCCCGCAGTTCGTCATCGGCTACTACGCCATCCTGCGCGCTGACGCCGCGGTGGTGCCCGCGAACTCGATGGTGAAGACCGAGGAACTCGCGCACTACGCCGAGGATTCGGGCGCGCGCGCGATCATCGCGGGGCAGGAGCTCTATCCGTTCGTGGAGCCCTTGCTCGGCAAGTGCCTCGATCGCTGCGTGCTCGCGGCGTACTCCGACTACATCGACCCGAAGACCGACCTGCCGGTGCCGGATTTCGTGCGCGCGCCGCGTGCCGATCCGCGCCGCGACGGGGTCGCGCTGTGGAACGACGCGCTGGCAATGCGGCTCGCCGCGGCGCCATCGCAGGCGCGCGACACCGATCTCGCCTGCCTGCCCTACACCTCGGGAACGACCGGCAAGCCCAAGGGCTGCATGCTCACGCATCGCAACCTGCTGGCGACCTCGACCGCGGGCATCGTGTGGTCTTCCTCGACCGGCGAGGGCGTGGTGCTCGGCGTGCTGCCGATGTTCCACGTCACCGGCATGCAGTCCAACATGAACTCGCCGATCCAGACCGGCGCCACGGTCGTGATGATGTCGCGCTGGGACCGCAACGCCGCGGCGATGCTGATCGAGCGCCACAAGATCAGCTCGTGGACCGCGATCACCACCATGGTGGTGGACTTCCTGGCCAATCCCGACCTCGGCAGGTACGACCTCGCGTCGCTCAAGCGCATCGGCGGCGGCGGCGCTGCGATGCCGCAGGCGGTGGCGGCGAAGGTCGAGAAGACCTTCGCGCAGCCGTTCCTCGAGGGCTACGGCCTCACCGAGACAGCGGCGCCCACGCACGCCAACCCGCTGCACCGCCCCAAGCCGCAGTGCGCCGGCATCCCCTTCCTAAACACCGACGCGCGCGTGCGGGACCCTGACACCGGGCGCGAGTGCGGCCCCGGGGAAACGGGCGAGATCCTCGTAGAGGGGCCGCAGGTGTTCGCCGGCTACTGGAACCAGCCCAAGGCGACGGCCGACGTTTTCGTCGAGCACGACGGCAAGCGGTTCTTCCGCACCGGAGACCTCGGCTACTACGACGAGGAGGGCTACTTCTTCATCACCGACCGCCTCAAGCGCATGATCAACGCCTCGGGCTTCAAGGTCTGGCCGGCCGAGGTGGAAGCGATGCTCTACGCGCACCCGGACATCCAGGAAGCCTGCGTAATCGGCACGCGCGACGCGCACCGCGGCGAGACGGTGAAGGCGATCGTGGTCCCCAAGGCCGCGGCGCGCGGCCGCGTCAAGGCCGAAGACATCATCGAGTGGGCGAAGCAGCGCATGGCGGCCTACAAGTACCCGCGCGTGGTGGAGTTCGTTGAGTCGCTGCCCAAGACCGGCACCGGCAAGGTGTTCTGGCGCAAGCTCCAGGAAGAGGAGAACCGCAAATGAAGACGTTCGACCCCTTCGCGACGGCCACCGTGCGGCGCGCCGAGAACCTCGAGCCCGCGTTCGCGCACCCCGGGCAGGTCGAGGCGGCGAAGAAAAAGCTCGCCGAGTTCGTGAAGCGCCGTGGCCGGCGGCCGAACTTCCTCGTGTTCCTCATGGACGACGTCGGCTGGGGCGATTTCGGCTGCTACGGCGGCGGCGTCGCGGTCGGCGCGCCCACGCCCAGCTTCGACCGCCTAGCGGCGCAGGGCTTGCGCCTTACCTCCTGCTACTCGGAGCCGACCTGCTCGCCCTCGCGCGCCACGCTGCTCACGGGCCGCGTGCCCAACCGCCACGGCCTGCACCGCCCGCCGATGTACGGCGAGCCCGGCGGCCTGCAGGGCGAGGTGACGCTGCCGCAGCTGCTTGCCGATTCCGGCTACGTCACGCAGGCCGTGGGCAAGTGGCACGTCGGCGAAAACGAGGCCTCGCAGCCGCACAACGTGGGCTTCGACGACTTCTACGGCTTCCTCTCGGTGTCGGACATGTACACCGAATGGCGCGACCCGCACTTCTTTCCCGAGATCGTCTACTCGGAGGCGCGCACCGAATGGGTGAAGAACATGCCCTTCAACCGCTGCTTCGTGCACGCGAGAAAGGGCGGCAAGACCGAGAACGTGGAGGAAGTGACGATCCCGGTGCTCTCCCTGCTCGACGACAAGTGGTGCGCGTATTCGGAGGCGTTCCTGCGCCGCATGGCGAAGGAGAACAAGCCGTGGCTGCTTTACCACTGCACGCGCGGCGCGCACTTCGACAACTACCCGCACGAGCGCTTCCTCGCCTCCTCGCCCGCGAAGCACCCCTACAAGGACACGCTGATCGAGCTGGACGACATCGTGCGGCGCCTCGCGGACGTGCTGCGCGCGACCGGGCAGGCGGAGGACACGCTCATCTTCATTTCTTCCGACAACGGCCCGCACATGGAAACGTGGCCCGACGCCGCTTTCACGCCGTTTCGCTGCGCCAAGGGCTCGACCTGGGAGGGCGGCGTGCGCGTGCCGGGGATCCTCGTCTGGCCCGGGATGATCGAGGGCGGCCAGGTGAGCGACGGGCTGTTCGACTTCAACGACCTGATGCCGACGCTGCTCGCGCTCGCGGGCGAATCGGCTCGGCTGCCCTCGGACCGCTACATCGACGGCGTGGACCAGTCCGCGTTCCTGCTGGCGACGGACGGCCTGTCGCACCGCAAGTACCACTACTACTGGCTGATGCAGAACTTCTCGGGGCTGCGCTGCGGCGAGTACAAGATGCTGCTCACCACGACCAGCGACGACGACTCCGACGCCTTCGGGCCGGGCGGCTTCACCGGCGTGCTGCAGCGGCACACCGCACCGCGCTTCTACAACCTGTACCTCGACCCGAAGGAAACGCACAACTACCTGACCCGCAAGCTCGCCTACATGGAGGCGTTCCAGCTCGGCATGCGCCAGCACCTTGCGACCTTCAAGCGCTACCCCCCCAAGCGGGTGATGGGGCTGGCGGCGGCCGACCCACGGGCGAAATAGCCGGCATCGCAATGGTTGACCGGCGGTTGGCGGCGGCTGCACACTTGCACGGGGCGACGCCGGCGCCCGAAGTCGGAAGCAAATCGCGAAATTCGGGCCGACGGCATCCCTGAACGGGAGGAGAACGACATGGGGCGCGTAATTGCAGTCTCGATTGTGCTTTTGCTGATGGGCGGCTGTTCGTCTTTTCAGGGCTACAAGCCGGGTGACATCTATCTTCGGGCCGATCTGTCCTACTCCAACGCCCGTTCGGCGGGCCTGCAGGACGACAATCCGGGCAGCCCGGAATGCGTGATGCAGACCGCCGGCGGAGGGGCGTGCAGCGGCTCTCTCGGCAATCTGGGCAATGGCACCGCGTTCGGCGTCGGCGCGGGCTATCGATTCACCGACATGATCCGGGGCGACATCACCTATCAGCGCCGGTCGGGCTACAGCCTGTCGGGCGCGGACAGCGCCGGCACCAATTTCGATCCGCCCGTAACCTCCGACTCGGTCATGGTGAGCGGCTATCTGGACATCCCGGTCGAAGTCCAGTCGGTCAGGCCCTACATCGGCCTCGGCATCGGCAGGTCTCGCAACGAGATGGACCCTCTCAAGTGGAACGACCCCGGCTGCTGCTCGGGGACGCTGACCGGCGGCAAGGCCACCAGCACTGCATGGCAGGTGACGCTCGGCGCGAACATCCTGCTCGACAAGAGCTGGACGCTCGAGATGTTCTACCGCTACGCCGACATGGGCGATATCAAGAAGGAGCGCGGCGCGGACCAGGCCGGCCTGTTCGGCACCGGCGTCACCGGCTCGATGACCGGAAAGCTGCGCACCGACGAGTTCGGGATTTCGATCCGGTTCGGCCTGCCTTGATCGACATCGCGCGGGGGGCTGATGGCCCGCGCGCGCGTTTCAATCGGAGACATCGCATGGATCTCAATTATTCCCAGGAAGAAACCGCGTTCCGCGACGAGGTGCGCGGCTGGCTCAACGCCAATTTGCCGCCGGACCTGCGCGACAAGGTCGCCAACTACAAGGAGCTGGGCCGCGAGGACCTGCTGCGCTGGCACAGGATCCTCGCGAAAAAGGGTTGGGTCGCGCCCGCCTGGCCCAAGGAATGGGGCGGCACCGGCTGGAACGTGGTGCAGCGCTATATCTTCGAGGAAGAGCTGGGCTACGTGGGCTCCCCCCCGCTCATCCCGTTCGGGCTCTCGATGTGCGGGCCGGTGCTGCTGCGCTTCGGAACCGAGGCGCAGAAGAAGAGGTTCCTGCCGCGGATCTACAACGGCGACGACTTCTGGTGCCAGGGCTACTCCGAGCCGGGCTCGGGCTCCGACCTCGCCTCGCTCAAGACCAGGGCCGAAAGAAAGGGCGATCACTACGTCGTCAACGGCCAGAAGATCTGGACCACGCTCGGCCACGTCGCCGACTGGATCTTCTGCCTGGTGCGCACCAGCTCGGACATGGCCAAGCGCCAGGAGGGCATCTCGTTCCTGCTCGTCGACATGAAGACGCCCGGGATCACGGTGCGGCCCCTCATCCTGCTCGACGGCGGGCACGAGGTGAACGAGGTGTTCTTCGACGACGTGAAGGTGCCGGCGGAGAACCTGGTCTACGAGGAAAACAAGGGCTGGACGGTGGCCAAGTACCTGCTCGGCCACGAGCGCATGAACACCGGCCGCATCGGCGCCTCCAAGCGCGAGCTGGCGAAGCTCAAGGAGTTCGCCGCCAGGCAGCCGGGCGACGACGGCAAGCCGCTCACCGACAACCCGCGCTTCCGCGACAAGCTCACGCGCCTGGAAGTCGAGCTGATGGCGCTCGAGATCACGAACCTCAGGTTCCTCGACCAGATGCGGCGCACCGGCCAGCCGCCGGGCGCGGACGTCTCGATGCTGAAGATCAAGGGCACCGAGATCCAGCAGGGGCTGACGGAACTGGCGATGCAGGCGGTCGGGCCGCTCGCGCAGCCCTTCAGGCCGGTGGAGGCAAGCGCGGATTTCGACGCGTTCACCGCGGGCCTTGCGCCGCGCTACTGCAACTTCCGCAAGACCACGATCTACGCCGGCTCGAACGAGATCCAGCGCAACATCATCTCGAAAATGACGTTGGGGCTTTAGCCATGAACTTCGACTACAACGAAGAGCAGCAGCTGCTCGCCGACTCGGTCCGGCGCTACCTCGCCAAGGACTACGATTTCGAGAAGCGCAAGAAGATCGTCGCCTCGCGCGAGGGCTGGAGCGCCGAGGTCTGGTCGCAGCTCGCCGAGATGGGACTGATGGGCCTGCCGATTTCTCCCGACTACGGCGGCTTCGGCGGCGGCGCGGTGGACATGATGGGCGTGATGGAGGCCGCTGGCGAAGCGCTCGTCGTGGAGCCTTACCTCGCGACCGTCGGCCTTGGCGCGCGCTTGCTCGCGCGCGCGGGCTCGGAAGCGCAGAAAAAGGCGCTGCTGCCCGCGGTGGTGGAAGGAAAGCTCAAGCTCGCCTTGGCGCACACCGAAGCGGGCGCGCGCTACAACCTCGCGCATGTCGCCGCTGCGGCGAGGCCCGCGGGCGGCGGCTGGGAGATCTCGGGCGACAAGCGCGTGGTGCTCGGCGCGCCGAGCGCCGACAAGCTGCTGGTCTCGGCGAAGACGGCCAGGGGCGTGTCGCTGTTCCTGGTGGACCGTGGCGCAGCCGGGGCAAGTGTAAAGTCATACTTTACACTCGACGAGCAGCGCGCCGGTGACGTCGCGCTGAAAGGCGTCAAGGTCGGCGCCGACGCGCTGGTGGGCAAGGAAGGCGAGGCGCTCGCCGCGATCGAGGAGGCGGTGGATTTCGCCACCGCGCTGGTGTGCGCCGAGGCGGTCGGCGCGATGAAGTTCGCCTGCGACACCACGCTCGAGTACCTCAAGACGCGCAAGCAGTTCGGCGTGACGATCGGCACCTTCCAGGCGCTGCAGCACCGCATGGTGGACATGTACGTCGCCTACGAGCAGGCGAAGTCGATGGCCTGCCTCGCGTGCTCCAAGGCCGACGTCTCGGCCGACGCCAGGGACCGCGCGCGCGCGATTTCCGCCGCCAAGATCAAGATCGCCGACAACGCGCGCCTGATCAGCCAGGAGTCGATCCAGCTGCACGGTGGCATGGGCATGACCGACGAGCTGAAGGTGTCGCACACCTTCAAGCGGCTCACGGTGATCGCGCAGCAGTTCGGCGACGCCGAGCACCACCTCGAGCGCTTCGCGCGCAATTCCTGATGCCGCAGAACAAGGCCTGGGTCCTCGCCAGCTACCCGACCGGCTGGGTGACCGAGGACAACTTCAAGCTGGTCGAATCGCCCGCGCCTTCGCCGAAGGAGGGCGAGGTGCTGGTGAAGAACCTGTGGCTGTCGCTGGATCCGTACATGCGCGGGCGCATGAGCCAGCAAAAGAGCTACGTCAAGGGCGTCGAGA
>CAZVHU010000014.1:0-35261 GCA_964627075.1 uncultured Enterobacteriaceae bacterium
CGTTCGGGGCGCTCGCCTGGCTGGGGTCGCTCTTTTCGCCCTTCTTCGGCGTCGCGGGCGACCGCATCGGCCACCGCACCCTGCTGTGCGCGACGCGCGGCGTCTACGCGCTGCTCGCCGCCGTGCTGGCGGCTCTGACCTTCGCGGAAGCCCTCCTGCCCTGGCACGTGTTCGCGATCGCGGCGCTCGCCGGCATGATGAAGCCCTCGGACATGGTGATGCGGCACGCGCTCGTGGGCCAGACCATGCGGCCCGAGATGCTCATGGGCGCGCTCGGCATCTCGCGCACCACCTCCGACACGGCGCGCATCGCGGGCGCGCTCGCCGGCACGGGCGGGGTCGCGCTCATCGGCATGGGCCCGGCGTACGCGGTAGTCGCCGCGATGTATTTCGGCGCGTTCGTCCTTTCGCTCGGCGTCGCGGGATCGCTCGCGCGCGCGCCCTGCACCGCGCCCGAGGCGCATCCCCTTGCCGACCTGAAGCTGGCGTTCGCCTATGTCTGGCGCAAGCCCGAGCTGCTGGGCGCCTTCAGCGTGGCATTCCTGGTCAACCTGCTCGCCTTCCCGTTCGTGCTCGGGCTCCTGCCTTATGTCGCAAGGCACGTCTATGCGATCGGCCAGTCGGGCCTCGGCTACCTCGCGGCGGCTTTCGCGTCGGGCGCTCTGGCGGGCTCGCTCATGCTGGGCGCGAATCGCCTGCCGGTGCGCGCCGCGCGCGCGATGCTTCTCGGCGCCGCGGCATGGTTCGCGGCGATCCTGCTCTTCGGGCAGACCACGACGCTCGCGCTCGGGCTGGCGCTGCTCTTCGCCGCGGGCTTCGTGCAGAGTTTCTGCCTGACGCCGCTCGCCGCGGTGATGCTGCGCTCATCGAGCGAGGAAATGCGCGGCAGCGTGATGGGCATGCGCATGCTCGCGATCTGGGGGCTGCCGCTCGGCCTGCTCGCCTCCGGATCGCTGATCGCGCGCCTCGGCTTCAGCGCGGCCAGCCTGCTCTACGCCGGGCTGGGCCTCGCGGCGACCCTGGCCATCGGCTACGGCTGGCGCCGCGCGCTCTGGCAGCGCTCGGCGCCGGCCAATGCGCGCATGTAGGCGCGGGCCGAGGTCTGCGCACTGCGCGGCGGCCTTCCCGCCGCGACCGAGCAGCTGCAGCTCGCGCAGGCCGCCGGCGACGGCGACTTCTACCGCCTACCGGCGGTCGAGGCGCGCCCGAGAGAGCTGCGCGCCGAGCACGCGCGCGAAGTGTGGGAGTCGCGCAAGCGCTGAGTTGATCTGGCGCAATACCCCGCGGGACCGCCCCTCCTAGAATCGCGCCGCAAAGGCAGAGCGGCGAACGTGGCGATCATCGGCATCGATCTCGGCACTTCCAATTCCGCCGCGGCGGTGCTGCGCGGCGGGCGGCCGGTTCTCATTCCGAGCGCCGAAGGCGTGAGCCTCGGCGGCAAGGCGTTTCCGAGCTACGTCGCAATCGCGCCCGACGGCCAGATGCTCGTCGGCGAGCCGGCGCGCCGCCAGCTTGCCGCCAATCCCGAGGGCACGGCGAGCGCCTTCAAGCGCAAGATGGGCCAGCGCGTGACGATCTCGCTGCGCGGCCGGCCATTCAGCCCGGAGCAGCTCTCGGCGTTCCTGCTGCAAAAGATCAAGCGCGACGCCGAGCAGTTCCTCGGCGAGGCGGTCGAGAAGGCGGTGGTCACCGTGCCCGCCTACTTCGACGACAACCAGCGCAGCGCGACCAAGGACGCGTGCCGCATCGCCGGGCTCGAAGTGCCGCGACTCGTGAACGAGCCCACCGCGGCCTCACTCGCCTACGGGCTGGACCGCCTCGGCCAGGATCTGCGCGTCTGCGTCATCGATTTCGGCGGCGGCACGCTCGACGTCACGGTGATGGAATTCGGCAAGGGCGTCTTCGAAGTCAAGGCCACCAGCGGCGACACGCAGCTCGGCGGCACGGACATGAACGCGCTCGTGTTCGAGCACCTTGCCGAGCGCTTCCGCGCGCGCACGGGCGTGGACCTGCGCGCCGACCGCGCCGCCGCCGCGCGGCTCCTCGAGGCCGCCGAAGTCGCCAAGATCGAGCTCTCGACGAGCACCAGCACGCGCGTCATCCTTCCCTACATCGCCATGAAGGATGGCGCAGCGCAGCACCTGGAGATCGAGCTGGTGCGCGGCGAGCTCGAGCGGCTCGTGCGCCCGGTGATCGAGCGTTGCCGCGCACCGGTGCAGCAGGCGCTGCACGACGCAAGGATCGAGCCCAAGGACCTGGACCGGCTCGTCTTCGTCGGCGGCCCCACGCGCATGCCCGTGGTACGGCAGTTCTTCGAGGACATGCTCGGGCGCAAGGCCGAAATGGGCGTCGATCCGATGGAATGCGTCGCCGCGGGCGCCGCGATCCAGGCGGGCGTGCTTGCCGGCGAACTGGGCGACATCGTGCTCGTGGACGTGACGCCGCTCACGCTCGGCGTCGAGACGCTGGGCGGGATCGCGACAGCGCTCATCGCGCGCAACACGCCGGTCCCCGTCAAGCGCACCGAACTCTTCACCACGGCCGCCGACATGCAAACCAGCGTGACGATCCACGTCTTCCAGGGCGAGCGGCCGATGGCGGCCGACAACACGAGCCTCGGCGAATTCAATCTGGGCGGCATCGCGCCGGCGCCGCGCGGCGCGCCCAAGATCGAGGTGACCTTCGACATCGACGCGAGCGGCATCCTGAGCGTTGCCGCGCGCGACGTGGCGACCGGCAAGTCGGCCTCGATCACCGTGACGGGCTCGACGCGGCTTGCCGAGGGCGAGAAGGAGCGGGTAATGCGCGAGGCCGAGCACTTTGCCGAGGAGGACCGCCGGCGGCGCGAAGCCGCGGAGAAGCTGAACGAGGCGGAAAGCCTGTGCTACGAGGCCGAGAAGATGCTTGCCGAGTTCTCCGACAAGCTCACCGCGGAGGTGCGCAAGAAGATCGAGGAGGCGCTCAAGGCGACGCGTGAGGCCTGCGCGAAAAAGGACGCGGCGCTCGCGGCCGAGCGCGCCGACGCGCTCAGGAATGCGGTAAAGCAGGGCGGAGCGATCATCTACGCGCAGACCCCGGGTGCCTACACCGTGCAGCAACCGCAGCCGCAGCCGCAGGTCGGCGCGCCCTCGGGCGAGGCGCGACCCTCGGGCGCCGGCCCCCGCGGCCGGGTGGTGGACGCGGATTACCGCGAGACCGGCGGCAAGCGCTGACGGCGCTGGCGGCGTGGAAACGGCTCAGCGCGACTTCTACGAAGTCCTCGGCGTGCCGCGCGACGCGGATCCCAAGAGGGTTCGCGACGCTTTCCGCGAGCTCACGCTCAAATACCATCCAGACCGCAACAAGGCGCCCGAGGCGGAGGAGCGCTACAAGGAGATCGCTGCGGCCTACGCGGTGCTCTCGGACCCGAAGAAGCGCGCCGAGTACGATGCGCGCGGCTTGGCCGGCGTCTCCGGCTACAGCCCCGAGGACCTCTACGGCGGCATCGACTTCGGCGAGCTGTTCCGCGATTTCGGCTTCGGCCTGGGCGGCGCGGACTTTTTCGAGCGCTTCTTTGGCGGCCGGCGGGGGCCGCCGCGCGGCGCGGACATCGAGGTGGGGCTCGTGGTGCCGATCGAACGGATCCACCGCGGCGGCGAGGAGACGGTGCGCTACGCGCGGCTCACCGAGTGCGACGCCTGCCAGGGCAGCGGCGCGGCCAAGGGCACGAAGCCGAAGCGCTGTGCGGCCTGCGACGGTACCGGCCGCAGGGTGCTTTCGCGGCGGGAGCGCCGCGCAGAGACCACGGCGGTGCGCGTGCAAACGGTCACCGCGTGCCCGGATTGCGGCGGGCGCGGCGAGATCATCGAAAAGCCCTGCCAAGCCTGCGCAGGCAGGGGCCGAGCGGAGCGGATCGAGCAGCTGGAGGTGAGGATCCCGCCGGGTGCGGAGGAAGGCATGGCGCTGCGCGTCGCCTCGCGCGGCCTGGCCGCGGCGGCGCGCGGCGGCGCGCCCGGCGACCTGTACGTGATCGTGCGCAGCGCGCCCGATCCGCGCTTCGAGCGCCGCGGCGCCGACCTCTGGCTCACCGAGACGCTCGAAGTGGCGGAGGCGGTTCTCGGCACGAAGCTCCGCGTGCCGACGCTCGAGGGCGACGCCGAAGTCACCGTGCCGCCGGGCACGCAGCCCTGCGAGGTGCTGCGGCTGCGGGGCAAGGGGCTCGCCGCGTTCGGGGGCAGTCGGGGCGACTTGAACGTGCGCATCGAAGTGCGGATTCCCGAGCGCCCCTCGGCCGAGGAGCGTTCGCTCTACCAGCGCTTGCTCACGCTCGGAAGGACCGCTTCGCGGTCGCGCCGCAGTTGACCTCGATCAACTTGAAAACGCCCGTTCCTGCTCCAATTAAAAAAGGAGCAAACGGCGAAAGGAGATCGCAACATGGCAAAGGAAACCAAGTCCAGGGCCCCCGTGAAGACCGGCGAGATCGAGAAAGCGGCGCCGGCCCGCGTGTCCGGCCCGTTCGAAGAGACGGAGCGGCTGTTCGACCAGTTCTTCGGCCGGCGCTGGCTTGCGCCCTGGCGTCTTGATCTGCCGCGTTTCGCGGACTTCGAGGTGCCCGAGCTGAGGATGCCCAAAGTGGACGTGATCGACCGCGAGAACGAGGTCGTGGTCAAGGCCGAGGTGCCGGGGGTCGACAAGAAGGACCTCGACGTCTCGGTGGCCGAGGACTCGGTCACCATCAAGGGCACGACGAGCCACGAAGAGAAAGAGGAGAAGGGTGACTACTACCGCTGCGAGATGCGGCGCGGCGCGTTCGCGCGCACGGTCGCGCTGCCTTCGGCGGTCGATGGCGACAAGGCCAAAGCGAGCTTCAAGGACGGCGTGCTCGAACTCGTGCTGCCCAAGGCCGAGGGCGCCAAGCGCAAGCGCATCGCGATCGACTGAGCCGCGGCACCGCGCCGGGGCGGGCTGCTAGCGGTGCGGCGCCCCGGAGCAGGCGTCGTAAAGGAAGTCGAACGCCTTCTCGGCTTCGCGCAGCATCTCGTCGTCGTTCGCCGAGCGCGGCAGCGCGCCCAGCAGCGGCGTCCGCACGCCGGCCGCCTCGGGAAAGTGCACGATCGCGCGGCACCACGACCTGGCAAGTGGTGAAGACCGCGAACCCGAGTCAACGCCCGACACGGCAAGGCGCTGAAGAACAGATGTCCAGTCGCGCAAGCGGGGCGCGCTGGATCCGATCGACGCAACGAGCGTGCGCCGAGCCGACTTAGCGCCCCCTACTCCCACTCGATCGTGGCGGGCGGCTTGGAGGAGATGTCGTAGGTGACGCGGTTGATGCCGCGCACCTCGTTGATGATGCGGCTGGAGACGCGCGCGAGCAGGTCGTGCGGCAGCGGCGCCCAGTCGGCGGTCATGAAATCCGTGGTCTGCACCGCGCGCAGCGCGACGACGTTCTCGTAGGTGCGGCCGTCGCCCATCACGCCCACCGAGCGCACCGGAAGGAACACGGCAAAGGCCTGCGCGACGCGGTCGTACCACCCGGCGGCGCGCAGCTCGTCGATGAAGATCGCGTCCGCGCGCTGCAGCAGCGCCGCGTAGTCGCGCTTCACCTCGCCCAGGATCCGCACGCCCAGGCCCGGCCCGGGGAACGGGTGCCGGAACACCATCTCGCGCGGCAGGCCGAGCGCGAGACCGAGCTCGCGGACTTCGTCCTTGAACAGTTCCCGCAGCGGCTCGAGCAGCTTCAGGTGCAGCGTCTCGGGCAGGCCGCCTACGTTGTGGTGCGACTTGATGGTGGTCGCTTTCTTCGTCTTGGCGCCGGCCGACTCGATCACGTCAGGGTAGATGGTGCCTTGCGCGAGCCACTTGGCGTTGGGCAGCTTCGCTGCCTCGCGCTGGAACACTTCGACGAAATGCCTGCCGATGATGCGGCGCTTGTGCTCGGGGTCGGCGACGCCGGCGAGCGCGCCGTAGAACTCGGCGGACGCATCCACATGCACCACCTTGACGTGCATGTGGCGGGCGAAGGTCTCCATCACCTGCTTGCCCTCGTCGAGCCGCAGCAGCCCCGTGTCAACGAAGACGCAGGTGAGCTGATCGCCGATCGCGCGGTGAATGAGCGCCGCCGCGACCGAGGAGTCCACGCCGCCCGAGAGCCCGAGGATGACCTCTTCCTTGCCGACCTGGGCGCGGACCCTCTCCACCGCCTCGGCGACGTAATCGGGCATGTTCCAGTCGCTGCCGCAGCCGCAGATCTGGTGCACGAAACGCTCGAGGATCCTGGCGCCCTGGCGCGTATGCGTCACCTCCGGGTGGAATTGCACGCCGTAGAAGCGCCGCGATTCGTCGGCCATCGCCGCGATCGGGCAGGCGTCGGTCGAGGCCATGACGGCGAAGCCCGGCGGCAGCTGCGCCACCTTGTCGCCGTGGCTCATCCAGACCTTGAGCATGCCGTGGCCCTCGGCGGTGCGGAAATCCTCGATGCCTTCGAGCAGCCGGGCGTGGCCGCGCGCCCGCACCTCGGCGTAGCCGAACTCGCGCACTTTCCCCGGCTCGACCTTGCCGCCGAGCTGCTCGGCCATGGTCTGCATGCCGTAGCAGATTCCGAGCACCGGCACGCCCAGCTCGAACGCCGCCTTGGGCGCCTTGGCGGTCGCCTCGTCGTAGGCCGACAGGTGGCTGCCCGAGAGGATGATCCCCTTCGCGCCGAAGCCGCGCACGAAGTCGTCCGAGACGTCCCACGGATGGATCTCGCAATAGACCTTCGCCTCGCGCACGCGGCGAGCGATCAATTGCGTGTATTGCGCGCCGAAATCGAGGATCAGGATGCGGTCGTGCGCCGGCGCGCGCGCCGCGGCTCGCTCCCTGGCAGGTTGCGCGGCGCTCATTCGACCCGGTAGTTGGGCGCTTCCTTGACGATCTGCACGTCGTGGACGTGCGACTCGCGCATGCCCGCGGAGGTGATCTCCACGAAGCGCGCCTTCCTGCGCAGCTCGTCGATGCTGCGGCTGCCGGTGTAGCCCATGCTCGCGCGCACGCCGCCGACGAGCTGCTGCACCACCCACACGGCGCTGCCCTTGTAAGGCACGCGACCCTCGACGCCCTCCGGGACGAGCTTGTTCACGTTCATCTCGGAGTCCTGGAAGTAGCGGTCCGCCGCGCCCTTCTGCATCGCGCCCAGCGACCCCATGCCGCGGTAGGACTTGTAGGAGCGCCCCTGGTAGAGCTCGATCTCGCCCGGCGACTCGTCGGTGCCGGCGAACAGCGACCCGAGCATGACGCAATGCGCACCCGCGGCGAGCGCCTTGGCGATGTCGCCTGAGTAGCGGATGCCGCCGTCGGCGATCACCGCCACGTCGCTCTTCGCGAGCGCGTCGGCGACGCTCTCGATCGCCGTGATCTGCGGCACGCCCACGCCCGCGACCACGCGCGTGGTGCAGATCGAGCCCGGACCGATGCCGACCTTGACGCCGTCGGCCCCCTGGTCCACGAGCGCTCGCGCGCCGTCGGCCGTGCCGATGTTGCCGCCGATCACCGGCGTCTTCGGGTAGCGCTTCTTGATCCAGCGCACGCGGTCGAGCACGCCCTTGGCGTGGCCGTGCGCGGTGTCCACCACCAGCGCGTCCACGCCGGCCTCGACCAACAGCTCTACGCGCTCCTCGGTTCCCGCGCCGACGCCGACCGCCGCGCCCACGCGCAGCTTGCCTTGCGAGTCCTTGCAGGCGTTCGGGTGCGCGGTCTCCTTGAGGATGTCCTTGACCGTCACCAGCCCTTTGAGCTGCCAGCCGCCGTCCACCACCAGCACGCGCTCGAGGCGGTGCTCGTGCATCAGGCGCATCGCCTGGTCGCGGCTCGCGCCTTCGCGCACCGTGACCAGCCGCCGCTGCGGCGTCATCACGCGCTTGATCGGCAGGTCGAGCCGCTTCTCGAACCTCAGGTCGCGGTTGGTGACGATGCCGACCACCTTGCCGCCCTTCACCACCGGGAATCCCGAGATCTTGTGCTGGCGCTGCAGCGCGATCACCTGGCGCACCGTCATCTCCGGCGTGATCGTCATCGGGTCGCGCAGTACGCCGGACTCGAAGCGCTTGACCTTGGCGACCTCGGCTGCCTGGTCCCTGGGCCGCATGTTCTTGTGCACGATGCCGATGCCGCCCTCCTGCGCGATGGCGATCGCGAGGCGCGCCTCGGTGACGGTGTCCATCGCCGCGGACACCAGCGGGATGTTCAGCTCGAGCTTGCGGGCGAGGCGGGTCTTGAGGGATACGTCACGCGGCAGGACGCGCGAGTGGGCGGGGAGGAGCAGAACGTCATCGAAGGTCAGCGCCTTCTGGATCACCCGCATGGTTCAGCCCGTGCGCAAAGCCGCATTATACGCGACTAAGCGTTTGACGGAAACGGAGAAAGCCGATAGCTTCGCGCTGTCCTCCGGATCGCGCGTGGCGCGTTAAACGAGGTGCCGACATGCGACATTTGCTGCTCACGATTGCGATCGCTTTCGCCGCCGGCGCGGCGCAGGCGCAGATCAAGTGCTGGACCGACGCCGCGGGCAAGCGCACTTGCGGCGACACGCCGCCGCCCGGCGCCAAGGTGACCACCGTGCGCACCGAATCGTCGGCCGCTGCGCCGCCCGCGCCCGCGGCCAAGGACGCCAAGGGCGCGCCCAAGGGGCCGCTCACGCCGGCGCAGCAGGAGCAGGAGTACCGCAAGCGGCAGGCCGATGCGCAGAAGGCGGCCGCCAAGGCCGACGAAGAGCAGAAGAACGCGCAGGCGAAGCGCGAGAACTGCGACCGCGCCCGCGAATCGCTGCGCTCGCTGGAGAGCGGTCAGCGCATCGCGCGCACCGACAGCAAGGGCGAGCGCTATTATCTCGACGACGCGCAGATCGCGCAGGAAACCGCCAAGGCGCGGCAGCTGGTCAGCGAGTGGTGCAACTGAGGTGGACTACTTCAGCCGCCTCGCCCTGAGGCGGCGTGCCTCGTTCGGATCCATCGCGAGCGGCCGCAGGATGTCGATGCGGTCGCCGTCCTTGAGCGCGCGCTCCGGCCCCGCGCGGCTGCCGTAGATGCCGAAGCGCAGTTGCGCGCGCTCTGCCTCGGGCACCTGCTCCAGGAGCCCGCTCGCCTCGACGGCTGCGCGCACAGTCGCGCCTGCGGGAAGCTCCAGCGCCACCAACCGCTGCGCGCGCGGCAGCGTCCAGGCTACTTCGACGTGAATCGTCAATTCAGGCCTCGGCGCGCCGCGCAAACGCCGCGACCATGCTGTCGGCGATGTGCTCGAACAGCGGCTCCAGCGCGCGCGCGACCAGGCGGTTTGCGAACTCGTACTCGAGGTGGAATTCGATCTTGGCGGCGCGCGCCTCGAGCGGCGTGAAGCGCCAGGCGGCCGCGAAGCGCCGGAACGGCCCCTCCAGCAGCCGCATCTCGATGCCGCGACCGGGCCTGTTGGCATTCTCGGTGGTGAAGGACTGCCGCACGCCCTTCACGCCGACCGTGAGCGTCGCGACGGTACGCCCGGGCGAGCGCTCGCGCACCCGCGCCGCGAGGCACCACGGCAGGAAATCCGGGTACGACTCGATGTCCTCGACCAGCGCGTAGACCTCCTCTGCGCTGCGCTCCACGATCGCCGAGCGGGTGATGCGCTTCATCGCGCGCTAGAATGCCGGCCCGCCGCCGCCATGTCCATCGTCCAGAACCGCAAGGCGTTCCACGACTACCACGTCGAGGACCGCTACGAGGCCGGGCTGGCGCTCGAGGGCTGGGAGGTGAAGGCGATCCGCGCCGGCCGCGCGCAGATCGGCGACGCGCACGTCATCGTCAAGGGCAACGCGCTGTGGCTGCTCGGCGCGCACATCAGCCCGCTGCCGACCGCTTCCACCCATATCACTCCCGATCCGACGCGCACCAGGAAGCTCCTGCTGCACGCCGAGGAGATCCGCCGCCTGGTGGGCAAGGTCGAGCAGCGCGGCTACACGCTGATTCCGCTCGATCTGCACTACAGCAAGGGCCGGATCAAGGCCGAGATCGCGCTCGCGCGCGGCAAGCTGAAGCACGACAAGCGCGCCGCCGAGCGCGAGCGCGAGTGGCAGCGCGAGAAGCAGCGCGTGCTACGCAGCCGCTGACCGGGCGGAGGCGGACTGCTCCGCCGGCAGCTCGCGGCCGCTCGCGAGCGCAAGCCAGGTGGAGACCACGGTGTCCGGGTTGAGCGACAGGCTGCCGATTCCCTGCTCCACCAGCCAGCGCGCGAAGTCCGGGTGGTCCGAGGGCCCCTGGCCGCAGATGCCGACGTACTTGCCCTGCTTGCGGCAGGCGCGGATCGCCATCGCGAGCATCGCCTTCACGGCGCCGTCGCGCTCGTCGAACGAGCCCGCCACGAGGCCCGAGTCTCGATCGAGGCCGAGCGTGAGCTGCGTCAGGTCGTTGGAGCCGATCGAGAAGCCGTCGAAGTGCTGCAGGAACTCCTCGGCGAGCACCGCGTTCGAAGGCAGCTCGCACATCATTACCAGGCGCAAGCCGTTCTCCCCCCGGCGCAGCCCGTTCTGCGCCAGCAGCTCGAGCACCGCGCGCGCCTCGTCCACCGTGCGCACGAAAGGCACCATGATCTCCACGTTCACGAGGCCGAGTTCCTCGCGCACCTTGCGCAGCGCAACGCACTCCAGCTCGAAGCAGGCGCGGAACTCCGGCGCAAGGTAGCGGGAGGCTCCGCGCAGGCCGAGCATCGGGTTCTCCTCGTCGGGCTCGTAGCGCTCGCCGCCGAGGAGCTTCTTGTACTCGTTCGACTTGAAGTCCGAGAGGCGCACGATGACGGGCTTGGGCCAGAACGCGGCGGCGATGGTGGCGATGCCCTCGACCATCTTCTCGCGGAAGAACGCCGCCGGGTCGGGGTAGCCGCGCGCCGCGCGCTCGACGCGCGCCTTCAGCTCGGGCGGCAAGGTGCCCCACTCGAGGCAGGCGCGCGGGTGCACGCCGATCTCGTTATTGATGATGAACTCGAGGCGCGCGAGGCCCACGCCTTCGTTGGGCAGCTGCGCGAAGTTGAACGCGAGCTGCGGGTTGCCGACGTTCATCGCGATCTTCACCGGGATGCGCGGCAGCTCGCCGCGCTCGCTCGAGGTCACCTCGAACGGCAGCGCGCCCTCGTAGACGTTGCCGGTGTCGCCCTCGGCGCAGGACACCGTCACGGGCGCGCCGTCGTTCAGGCGGCGCGTCGCGTCGCCGCAGCCGACCACTGCCGGGATGCCCAGCTCTCGCGCGATGATCGCCGCGTGGCAGGTGCGGCCGCCGCGGTTGGTGACGATCGCCGCGGCGCGCTTCATCACCGGCTCCCAGTTCGGGTCGGTCATGTCGGTGACCAGGACGTCGCCCTTGCGCACGCTCGCCATGCGGCTCGCGTCGGCGACCAGGCGCACCGGACCGCTGCCGATCTTTTGGCCGATCGCGCGGCCGCTCGCGAGCACGCGGGAGCGGCCCTTGAGGACGTAGCGCTCCTCGGCCCCGGCGCGCTTGCCGGATCGCACCGTCTCGGGGCGGGCCTGCAGCACGTAGAGGTGCCCGTCCGCGCCGTCCTTCGCCCACTCGATGTCCATCGGCCGGCCATAGTGCCGCTCGATGGCGCAGGCGTAGCGCGCGAGCTCCAGCACCTCGGCATCGGCGAGCGAAAAGCGGTCGCGCTCGGCCTCGTCGACTTCCACCGTGCGGGTCGAGCGGCCGGCCGCGGCGTTGCCCGCGAACACCATCTTGTGGAGCTTGGAGCCGAGCGCTCGCCTGAGGATCGCGGGCCGGCCTGCGGCGAGCATCGGCTTGTGGACGTAGAACTCGTCCGGGTTCACCGCCCCCTGCACCACCGTCTCGCCCAGTCCCCACGAGGCGGTGATGAACACCACGTCGCGGAAGCCGGACTCGGTGTCCAGGGTGAACATGACGCCGCTCGCGGCGAGGTCGCTGCGCACCATGCGCTGCACGGCGGCCGACAAGGCCACGGTGCCGTGCTCGAAGCCGTGGTGAACGCGGTAGGAGATCGCGCGGTCGTTGTAGAGCGATGCGAAGACGTGCTGGATCGCCTCCAGCACGTTGTCCTCGCCGCGAATGTTGAGGAAGGTCTCCTGCTGCCCTGCGAAGGAAGCGTCGGGCAAATCCTCGGCGGTCGCCGACGAGCGGACCGCGAACGACACTTCATCTGAGGAATCTTCTGCAAGTATCTGATAATTCTCGCGTATTGATTTCTCGAGCTCTGCCGGGAAAGGGGCCGACGCGATCCAGCTCCGGATCTCGGCCCCGGCCTTTGCGAGCGCCTCGACGTTGGATGGATCCAGGGCCTTGAGCCTCGCGGCGATGCGCCTGTCGAGGCCGCCCGCGGCGAGGAACTCGCGATAGGCGCCGGCGGTGGTGGCGAATCCGCCCGGCACCCGGATGCCGGCCGCGGCGAGCGCCCCCACCATCTCGCCCAGGGACGCGTTCTTGCCCCCGACGCGCTCCAGGTCCCCCATGCGCAGGTCCTGCAGCCACGCCACGTGCCCGTTGCCGATCATGTCGCTCGATCTCCGAATAGACGCATCAAGGGTTGCCGCGCGCGAGGCGGGCGACTATTTTATCGCCATGCCCCAGCGCCGCACCGTGTTTTTCGTCTCCGACGGCACCGGCATCACCGCGCAGATGCTCGGCCACAGCCTGCTCACCCAGTTCGAGGGCGTCGAGTTCAACCAGGTGACGCTGCCCTTCGTCGACAACGCCGAGAAGGCCGAGGAGTGCCTGGAGCGCATCGAGAAGGAGTCGCTGCGCGGCAATGGCCTGCCGGTGGTGTTCTCCACGCTGGTGAACGCCGACGTGCGCGAGGTCGTGCGGCGCGCCAATGCCCTGTTCCTCGACTTCTTCGAGACCTTCATCGACCCGCTCGAGGCGGGCCTGGGCATGAAGTCGAACCACACCATCGGCCGCTCGCACAGCGCGCTCGACAAGCAGGAGTACAAGCAGCGCATCGAGGCGGTCAACTTCGCCATGGCGCACGATGACGGCGCCTCGCACCGCGAACTGGGCGACGCGGACGTGATCCTGGTCGGTGTGTCGCGCAGCGGCAAGACGCCTACGAGCCTGTACCTTGCGCTGCAGTTCGGCGTGCGCGCGGCCAACTATCCCCTGATCCCGGAAGACTTCGCGCGCATGCAGCTGCCCGAGGCGCTGCGCCCGCACAAGGCGCGCCTCTACGGCCTGACGATCGCGCCCGAGCGCCTGCGCGAGATCCGCCAGGAGCGGCGCCCAAACAGCAAGTACGCCGACGCCGAGAACTGCCGCTACGAGGTCGAGCAGGCCGAGGCGCTGATGCGCCGCGAGAGCATCCGCTGGATCAACTCCACCGCCAAGTCGATCGAGGAGATCGCGACCACCATCCTGCGCGAGCTCAGGATCGAGCGGCAGATGTACTGAGCGCGCTCAGCCCCGCTGGCGCGCCTGCTCGTAGAAGCATATAGCGGCGGCGGCGGCGACGTTCAGCGACTCGGTGCCGCGCACCATCGGGATGCTGACGCGCAGCGCCGCGCGTCCCGCCAGCGCCGCGCTCACCCCGCGCCCTTCGGCGCCGAAGATCCACGCGATGCGGCCTCGCAGATCGGCTTGCGCAAGCGGCGTGCCGCCGCGCGGCACGGCGCACGCCGCCTGCCCGCCAAAGCGCTCCAGCTCCGCCGCCAGGTCGGCTGCGATGGCGATTGTCAGCGCGAAGTGCGCCCCCATCGCGGCGCGCAGCACTTTCGGCGACCACGGATCGGCGCTGCCGCGCCCAAGGACCACGAGCCCCAGGCCGAAGCCGGCGGCGCTGCGCAGGATGGCGCCGACGTTGCCCGCGTCCTGGACGCCGTCGAGGAATACGCAGCTCGCCGCGGACTCGAGCGCCGTGCGCGCTGCGGGCAACTCGATTTCGGCGGCGATGCCCGTGGGCGCCTCCGTATCGGCGAGGCGGCGGAACAGGGCGTCGGACAGCACCACCGGGTCGAGCGCCACGCGCCGCACCAGGCCCGCGATCTCTGCGCGCGCTTGCGCACCTTCGGCGACAAGCAGGTCCGCGGGCGCGACGCCGGCCTCCAGGCACGCCGCCACGAGATGCGCGCCTTCGATCAGAACCCTGCCCTCGCGGCGCCGCTCGCGCGCATCGGCGGCGAGCTTGCGCCAGCGCCTCACGCGAGGGTTGTCCCGTGAGCGCAGGACGGTCATTCCAGCGCGCAGGTGCGAAACCCCGCGAAGACGTCCGCGCGGTCGCGCATGTAGAAATTGCGGTAGTAGGCGCGGGCGATGCGCGGCGAGGTGCTGAAGCAGCCGCCGCGCAGCACCATGTGGTTGCCGAACCAGGGCTCCGAGTATTCCTTGTAGGGATCGCGCAGAAAGCCGGGGTAGGGCAGGAAGACGCTGGAGGTCCATTCCCAGGCGTTGCCGGTCATCTGGCGCACGCCCCAGGGGCTGTCGCCCGCCGGGTAGTCGTGCACGCTGGCGAGCGTCGCCCCCGAGAGGTTGGCGAGCCCGGGGCGCCATGGTTCGTCGCCCCAGGGGTAGCGGCGCTTGCGCCCGGTCGCCGGATCGCATGACGCGGCGAACTCCCACTCGGCTTCGCTCGGCAGGCGCCTGCCAGCGAAGCGGCAATACGCGTCGGCCTCGAACCAGTTTACGTGCAGGACGGGCTCGTCGGCCGGCAGGTCGAGCCAGCGCTCGAAGCGGCGCACTTGCCAGCCGCCCCCTTCCCGTCGCCAGTAGAGCGGCGCGCGCCGGCCGGCGCCCAGCAGCCAGCGCCAGCCGTCCTCCGACCACAGCTCGCGGCGCTCGTAGCCGCCGGCGTCGGCGAACGCCGCGAACTGCGCGTTGCTCACCGCGGTGCGCGCAATGCGGAATGGCCGCACCACCACGGGGTGCGACCATTTCTCGTTGTCGAAGACGAATTCCTCGCCCGGATCGGCGCCAAGGTGCAGGACGCCGTCCGCGACCTCGGCATCGCCCTCGAGCCGCTCGCCGCGCGGATGCGGGCGCGCCGCGAGCGAAGGCGCTTCGTAGCCCAGGGTCTGCCGCGTGTAATGGAACGCCTCGGCGTGCATGTCCTCGTGGCGCACCGCGAGGCGCGCGAAGTAGGCGTCGTCCGCGTCGCACCGCTCGCCGAGCCGCTCGAGCAGGCGCGCCAGCACTTCGTCCCGGTAGCGCAGCGTGGCATCGAACTCCGGCAGCGGCAGCGACCAGCGCGAGTCGTGCGGCACCAGCGCCGAGTTGTAGAGGCTGTCGGCATTCGGCACAATGGATGCGCTGCGCCCGGCCCCGTAGCGCCCCGGCTCTGTGCGCCGCAGGCACCAGTACTCCTGGAACCAGCCCACATGGCCGATCTCCCAGCGCGGCGGATTGACGATCGCGAGCAGCGGGCCGAACTGCCGCTCGCCGCCGAGGCCGTCGGCGATGGCGCGCGTGCGCTCGCGGCTCGATTGCAATTCCGCGGTCACGCTCTCCAGCGCCATGGCTGTGCCGAGTCTAGCGAAAGTCCGCCACGGTGAGAATCTCGCTCGTCACGCCCGCGCGCGCCGGCTCTCGTGCCGGCAACCGGCACACGGCTCTGCGCTGGGCGGCGATGCTGCGCGCCGCCGGCCACAGGGTCAGGGTATGCACGCGATGGAGGTCGGACGACTCGACCGAGCTGATGCTCGCGTTGCATGCGCGCCGCAGCCACAGTTCGATGCGCGCGTTCCGCGAGCGGCATCCCGGGCGGCCGCTCGTCCTCGCGCTCACCGGCACCGACATCTACCGCGACGTGCGCGCTTCGGCCGAGGCGCGGGCCTCGCTCGGGCTTGCCGACCGCATCATCGTGCTCCAGCCCAAGGCGCTCGAGGAGCTCCCGCTGCGCCTGCGTGCCAAGGCGCACGTCGTCTACCAGTCCAGCGCCACCAGGCTTCGCCACGCGCCGGTGGAGCGGGGATTCAGGCTCTGCGTCATCGGGCACCTGCGCGAGGAGAAGGACCCGTTGCGCGCGCTCGCTGCGCTGGCGCTCATCCCTGAGCAGGCGGCAATCGAGTTGCTGCAGATCGGCGATTCGCTCGACCAATCGATTGCCCGCGCCGCGCGCCTCGGCGCGCGGCGCGATCGCCGCTACCGCTGGCTGGGCGGCGTGCCGCATGGGCGCGCGCTGAAGCTGCTTGCCTCGAGCCACGCCATGGTGATCAGCTCGCGCATGGAAGGCGGTGCCAATGTCGTTTCGGAGGCGATCCGCATCGGCGTGCCGGTACTCGCCTCGCGCATCTCCGGCAACGCGGGATTGCTGGGCGCGGGCTACCGGGGCTACTTTCCGCTCGGCGATGAGCGCTCGCTCGCGCGCTTGATGGCGCGGGCGGCGCGCGACCGCCGCTTCTATCGCGCGCTCAAGGCACAGATCGCGCGCCTGCGGCCGCTCGCCGCGCCGGCGAACGAAGCGCGGCTGCTGCTGGCAGCTATCCGAGCAGCGCTTTGACCGGCGCGAACGACCTGCGGTGAACGGCGCTCGCGCCGTGACGGGCGAGCAACTCGAGGTGCTCCGGCGTCGGATAGCCCTTGTGCCGGTCGAGGCGATATTGCGGGAACAGCGCGTGCAGCCGGCGCATCTCGGCGTCGCGCGCGCACTTGGCGAGGATCGACGCGGCCGAAATCGGCGCGTGCAGCCGGTCGCCGCCGACGATCGCGCGCATCGGGCAATCGCCCTCGGGGCAGCGGTCGCCGTCCACCCAGGCCTCGTCGGGCCGCACCGCCAGGCCGCGCAGCGCGCGCGCCATGGCGCGCAGCGTCGCCTGCAGGATGTTGAGGCGGTCGATCTCCTCCACGCTCGCCGAGGCCACCGACCAGGCGAGCGCCACCGCGCGGATCTCCTCCGCAAGCACCTCGCGCCTCGGCGCCGAGAGCAGTTTCGAATCCCTGAGCCCTTTCATCGGCCGCAGGGGATCGAGCACGACCGCCGCGGCGAACACCGGCCCGGCGATCGGCCCGCGGCCGGCCTCGTCGATGCCGCAGATCCTACGGCTTGCGGTCATCGAGCACCCGCAGCACCGCATCCGCCGCTCTGGCGGCGTTGTCCTGCCGCAGCGTGGCGTGAATCTCGCGGAACTTCGCCACCTGGGCGCGCTGCGCGGCGGCATCGTGCGTGAGCTCGAGCAGCGCGTTCGCTAGCGCCCAGGGCGTGGCCTTTTCCTGCAGGAACTCGGGCACGAAGGCCTCGCCGGCGACGATGTTGGGCAGGCCGACATAGGTCAGATAGCCCAGGCGTCGCATCAGCGCCGCCGACACCGGCGACTGGCGATAGGTGATCACCATCGGCGTCTTGAACAGCGCCGACTCGAGCGTCGCGGTGCCGCTCGCCACCAGCGCGATCTCCGCCGCCGCCAGCGCCTCGTGCGAATGGCCGAACAGCAGCGTCAACGGCAACGAGTTGGCGCGGTGCCTGCGCAACGCCGCCTCAAGGAGCTCGCGCGTCTCGCGCGACACGGTGGGAAACACGAAGTGGGCGCCGGGCAGGTCCTGCAGCAGCCGGCGCGCAGTCTGCACGAAAAGATCGGCCATGTACTGAAGCTCGGAACGCCGGCTCCCCGGCAGCATCGCGATCACGCGCGCCGCCGCGGGCAGCCGCAGCTCGGCGCGGGCCGCTCCCTTGTCGGGCTCGAGCGGAATCATGTCGGCGAGCGGGTGCCCGACGTAGGTCACGGGCACGCCCGCCTTGTCATAGAGCTGCGGCTCGAACGGGAACATCGCGAGCAGGTGGCTCGCCGAGCGCGCCACGCGCCGGACGCGCCAGCCGCGCCAGGCCCAGATCGCCGGGCTGACGTAGTGCACCGTGGGGATGCCGGCGTCCTTGAGGTGGCGCTCGAGATCGAGGTTGAAATCGGAGGCGTCCACGCCGATGAACAGCGCCGGTCGCTCCGCGAGCAACCGCCTGGCAAGCTCGCGCCGGATGCCCGCGATGCGGTGAAAGTGCCGCAGCGCCTCGGCGTAGCCGCGCACGCTCAGCGCCTCGACCGGATAGAGAGCCTCGAAGCCCTCCGCCGCCATCTTCGGGCCGCCGATGCCGAAGAACTGTAGCTCCGGCCGCCGCGCCTTGAGCGCGGCGATGAGATGCGCCGCGAGCAGGTCGCCGGATGCCTCGCCCGCGACCATGCCGACGCGAATCGCGCCGCCTGCCATGCCCCGCTACCGGATGATGCCGCGCCGCGAGGCCTTCAGCGCATCTACGAGCAGCTGCACCTCCGGGTGGGAGACGGCCTGTTCCTCGAGACGACCGCGCGCCTCATCCAGCGTCAGGCCGGAGCGGTACAGGGTCTTGTAGGCACGTTTGATCGCCTTGATCGCGTCGTCGGAATAGCCGCGCCGCCGCAGGCCTTCCGCGTTGATGCCGTAGGGCTTGGCCATGTTGCCGGCGGCCATGATGTAGGGCGGCAGGTCGCGGTCGAGGAAGGTGTTCATCGAGGTGATGCTGTGGGCGCCGATGTTGACGAACTGGTGCACGGCGGTGGCGCCGCCGAGGATCGCCCAGTCGCCGACGTTGACGTGGCCGGCGAGACCGGTGTTATTGGCGAAGATCGTGTGGTTGCCGACGACGCAGTCGTGCGCGATGTGCACCATCGCCATGATCCAGTTGTCGTCGCCGATGCGCGTGGCGCCGATGCCGCCGGCGGTGCCGATGTTGACCGTGACGCCCTCGCGGAAGGTGTTGCGGTCGCCGATCTCGAGCACCGTGTCCTCGCCGGCGTACTTCTTGTCCTGCGGCACCGCGCCGATCGACCCGAACTGGAAGAAGCGGTTGCCGCGGCCAATGCGCGTGCGGCCCTCGACCACCACGTGCGGCCCGATCCAGGTGCCCTCGCCCACCTCCACCTTCGGGCCGATCACCGAGTAGGCGCCGACCGAGACGCCGGCCGCCAGCCGGGCGCCGCGCTCGACGATCGCGGTCGGGTGGATCATGCCGCTCAGTTGCCCGTCGGCTTCACGGTGCACAGGATTTCCGCTTCCGCGACGAGCTGCCCGTCCACCCGCGCCACGCAGGCGAACTTCCAGATGGTGCGCTTGGAGCCCAGCAGTCCGACCTCGATCTCCAGCCGGTCGCCCGGCAGCACCGGTTTCTTGAAGCGCGCCTTGTCGATGCCGGCGTAGTAGTAGACCGCGTTCTCGTCGGGCTCCATGTCGAGCGTGCGGAAGGCGAGGATCGCCGCCGCCTGCGCCATCGCCTCCAGGATCAGAACCCCCGGCATGATCGGGTGGCCAGGGAAGTGGCCGGGAAAATGCGGCTCGCCGATGGTCACGTTCTTGAGCGCGACGATTCTCTTTCCGGGCTCGCACGCCAGCACCCGGTCGATCATCAGGAACGGAAAGCGGTGCGGCAGGTAAGCGAGCACCTTGTGCACGTCCATCTCAGCCATCGCCCTTCTCCTTCGCGCGCAAGCGGTCTTCGAGCTCGCGCACCCGCTGCGCGAGCTCGGTCAGGCGCCTCAGCAGCGCCGCGTTGCGCGCCCACGCCCTGTGCTCGTCGAAAGGGTACGCGCCGCTGTAGGTGCCGGGCTGCCGGATCGAACTCGACACCACGGTGGCACCCGTCACCGTGACACGGTCGCAAATCTCGAGGTGGCCGACGATGCCGCCGCCGCCGCCGATTGCGCAGTGCCGGCCGATCACGGTGCTGCCGGCGATGCCGGTGCAGCCCGCGATCGCCGTGTGCGCCCCGACGCGGCAGTTGTGCCCAATCTGGATCTGGTTGTCGAGCTTGACGCCGTCCTCGATCACGGTGTCCCCGAGCGTGCCGCGGTCGATCGTCGTGTTGGCGCCGATCTCGACGTCGTCGCCGATCGTCACGCCCCCGAGCTGCGGGATCTTGACCCACTCTCCGCCCTCGTTCGCCATGCCGAATCCGTCGGCGCCGATGACCGCGCCGGAGTGCACGATCGCCCGCGCGCCGATGCGGCAGCCGCCGTAGACGGTGACCGAGGGATGGAGCCGACTGTCCTCGCCGACGAAAGAGCCGCGGCCGAGGTAGCTTCCGGTGCCAATGCTCGCGCGCTCGCCCACTACGGCGCCGTCCTCGATCACTGCCCCCGCCTCGACGCGGGCGCTCGCCGCCACCCGCGCGCCCGTCGCGACGCGCGCCGCGGGATCGATCCCGGGCTCGGGTGGCCTGCTGGGGTTTAGCAGCTGCGACACGCGCGCGAAGTAGGCGTAGGGGTTGTCGCAGACGATGCGCGGCCGTGTCGTGAGCGCCTCGGCCTCGGGCGCGAGGATCACCGCGGACGCCTTCGATGCGTCAAGCTTGGCGCGGTGCTTCGCGCCCGAGAGGAACGTGATGTCTCCGGCTCCGGCGCCTTCGAGCGAGCCGACCTGCCGGATCGTGGTCTGCGGCTCGCCCGCCACGCGGCCGCCGAGCCGGGCGGCGATTTGCGCCAGCGTGAACGGCCCGCCGCGCGGCATGCTACTTGCCCGCGGGCGGCTTGGAGCCCTCGAGGTACTTGATCACCTTGTCGGTGAGGTCGATGCGCGGATTGGCGTACACGGCATCCTGGAAGATGATGTCGTACTTCTCCTGCTCGGCGAGCTGGCGGATGACGCGGTTGGCCTGCTCGATCACCTGCGCCAGCTCCTCGTTGCGGCGCTGGTTCAGGTCCTCGCGGAACTCGCGCTGCTTGCGCTGGAAGTCGCGGTTCAGGTCGCCGAACTCCCGCTCCCTGTTGCGGCGCTGCGTCTCGGACATGGTGACGCCGTTCTTGTCCAACTCGTCCTGCATGCGCTTGAGGTCCGCCGCGATCTTCTGCAGTTCCTGGTCGCGCTTTTGGAACTCGGCCTCGATCTTCTTCTGCGCGCGCTGCGCCGGCACGGCGTCGCGCAGGATGCGCTCGGTGTTGACGAACCCGATCTTGCTTTGAGCGTCGGCAGTCGCGGCCTGCACGGCAAGGCCGAGCGCGGCGGCGGCGAGGATGGCGTAACGTTGCATAACGCTGCGGTTTCCCGTCAGAAGGCGGAGCCAAAGGTCAATTGTACCCGCTCGATTCGGTCGACGCCTTTCTTCTCGTTGAGCGGCTGGGCCGCCGACACCTTGAGCGGCCCGAAGGGCGAGACCCAGAAGAACGCCAGCCCCGCCGAGTAGCGCAGCTCGCCGAGGTCGAGCTTCTCTCCCTGGCCGTAGACCCAGCCAGTGTCCACGAAGGCCGAGAGGCGCATCGACTTGTCGAAGGCAGCCCCGGGTATCGGGAACATCATTTCGACGTTGCCCACCACCTTGCGGTTGCCGCCCAGCACGTTGCCGGAAGCGTCCTGAGGCCCGAGCGAGGCCGGCTTGAAGCCGCGCACCGACCCCGGGCCGCCGGCATAGAAGTTCTTGAAGAACGGCAGCGGCTTGCCGCCGTAGCCGTCGGCGTAGCCGAGCTCGCCGTTGAGCATCAGGGTCACGGTGCGGGTGAGCGGGTAGTACCACTGGTAGCTGGCGTAGAGCTTGTAGAACTCCAGGTCGCCGACCCCGACCTCGCCGCTCGCCTTGCCCAGCGCGCCGCGGCTCGGCTGGATGGCGCTGTCGCGCCGGTCCCGCGCCCAGCCCAGCGTCCCCGAAAGGTATCTGTAGTCGTTGCCGAACAGGTTGACGAAATTGAGGTACTGGGTCGGGCTTTCGGGGAAGGTGTCCAGATGGACGTCCTCGGCCACGAGGCCAAGGTTGATGCTGTCGGTCTCGGTGAGCGGATAGCCGAACTTGACGCCGAAGCCGAGCGTATCGGTGATGTAGCGGCCGACCGACAGGTCCGACGCGTCGACTTCGCGGCTGTAGATGTCGAAGCCCTGGCTGACGCCGTCCACCGTGAAGTACGGGTTGAGGTACGAGAGTGCGTAGACCGTGTTCACCTTGCCGGTGTTGAGCTGCAGCGAAATGAACTTGCCGCTGCCGAAGATGTTGGGCTGCGTGATCGACCCCGAGAGCACCAGCTTGTCCACGGTCGAGAATCCCAGGCCCAGCGTCACCGAGCCGGTGGGTTTTTCCTCGACCGTGAAATTGACGTCCACCTGGTCGGGGCTGTCGGCCACCGGCGCGGTCTCGACGGTGACCTCCTTGAAGTATTGCGTGCGGTCGATGCGGGACTTGGACAGCTGGATCTTGGAGGCGTCGTAATAGGCGCCCTCGAGCTGGCGCATCTCGCGGCGAATCACCTCGTCGCGCGTCTTGGTGTTGCCGGCGACGCTGATGCGCCGCACGTAGACCCGCCGGCCCGGGTCGATGAGGATGGTGAATGCGACCGTCCTCTTTTCCTTGTCCACCTGCGGCACGGCGTTGGCGTTGGCGAAGGCGTAGCCCTCGTTGCCCAGGCGGTCGGTGATCGCCTTGGTGCTCTCGGCCAGGCGCTCGCGCGAGAACGTGTCTCCCGGCTTGATGCGCACCAGCTTCTGCAGCTCCTCGCGCGGCAGCAGCATCTGGCCCGCGAGCTGCATGTCCGAGACCGTGTATTTCTCGCCCTCGGTGACGTTGACGGTGATGTAGATGTCGTTCTTGTCGGGGGTGATCGAGACCTGCGTCGATTCGATGTTGAAGTCGAGGTAGCCGCGGTTCTGGTAGTAGGACTTGAGGGTCTCGAGGTCCGCGGCGAGCCGCTGCTTGGAGTACTGGTCGTGCTTGGTGTACCAGGTCAGCCAGCCGGGCGTTCGCAGCACGAACTGGTCCAGCAGGTCCTTTTCGCGGAACGCGTGCGCGCCTACGATGTTGATCGAGCGGATCTTGGCGACGTCGCCCTCGGTCACCGCGAAGTTGATCCCCACGCGGTTGCGCTCCAGCGGCGTCACGGTGGTCTGCACCTCCGCTGCGTAGTGGCCGCGCGAAAGGTACTGCCGCTTGAGCTCCTGCTCGGCGCCGTCGAGCACAGCGCGGTCGAAGATGCGGCCTTCGGCAAGGCCCAGCTCGCGCAGCACGGTGCGCAGCTGCTCGGGCTGGAACACCTTGATGCCCGAGAAATCGACCTGCGCGATCGCCGGCCGCTCCTCGACCAGCACCACCAGCACGTCGTTCTCGACCTCCAGCCGCACGTCGCGGAAGAAGCCGGTGGCGAACAGCGCGCGCAGCGCCGCCTGCGCCTTGTCCTCGGTCATCAGCTCGCCGACCTTGACCGGCAGGTAACTGAACACCGTGCCGGGCTCGGTGCGCTGCAGCCCCTCGACGCGGATGTCCTTCACCACGAAGGGGCGGAACGTCTGCGCCCAAGCGGTCGATGCCGCGAGCAAGGCGCACGCGATCGCCAGCCAAAGACGCTTGCGCATCGTCACCCGGAGAACAGGCGGTTCAGGTCGTTGTAGAAAGCGAAGGCCATCATCACGAGCAGCAGCGCGAGGCCTACGCGTTGCCCGAGCTCGATCGCACGCTCGGACACCGGGCTGCCCTTTATTGTTTCGATCGCATAATACATCAAGTGTCCGCCGTCCAGCAGCGGGATCGGCAGCAGGTTGAGCACGCCGAGGCTGATGCTGATCAGGGCGAGAAACGTCGCGTAGGAGATCCATCCCATCTGCGCCGATTGGCCCGCGTAATCGGCGATGGTCACGGGGCCCGAGAGGTGCTTCCACGACACTTCGCCGAGCAGCATCTTGCCAAGCATTTTCAGGCTGAAGACCGAAATGTCCCAGGTCTTGGCGACCGCCTTGGCCACGCTCTCGAGCGGCCCGTGGCTCACGCGCACCACGATGCGGTCGGCGTGCTGCGGCGGGATCCACGGCGCGGCGCCGATCCTGCCGATACGCTCGTTGCCCTCCGCTGCCGCATCCGGCAGCACGTCGATCTCGAGCGTCCTGCCCCCGCGCTGCACCGCGAGGCGCAGCGGCCTTCCGGGATGCGCGCGCACCGCCTGCACGAGCTGCTCCCAGGTGTCGACTGCGACGCCGCCGGCATGCGTGACGCGGTCCTCGGCACGCAGCCCTGCCCGCTCGCCAGCGCCGCCCGAGACGATCCGGCCGATCACCGGCTCGAGCACCGGGCGATGGAGCCGCAGGCCGATGCGCTCCAGGGCATCGCTCTCGACGTCCTCCGGGCGCACGCCTCGCAGATCGAGCAGGTGCGCCGAAAGGTTGCCGTTCGCAGCCTGCACCTCGATGCGCAGCGCCTCGCGCTGCAACGCCCCTTGCAGCACGCGCCAGCGCAGCTCCTGCCAGGTGGCGATCGGGGCGCCCTCGATCGCACGCACCGTGTCCGCGCCGCGCAAGCCCGCGGCATGCGCGGCGGTGCCGGCCGGCGGCTCGGCAAGCACCGGCCGCGCCTCCGGCAGCCCATGCATGAAAAGACCGGCGTAGAGCGCGATCGCGAACAGGAAATTGAACACCGGGCCCGCCGCCACGATGAAGATGCGCCGGCCGACGCCCTGCCGGTTGAAGGCGCGATGCGCTTCCGCGGCCTCGACCGGCCCCTCGCGCTCGTCGAGCATCTTGACGTAACCGCCGAACGGCACTGCCGCGACTACCCACTCGGTGGCGTCGCGGCCCAGGCGCCAGGTCGCGAGCGGCTGCCCGAAGCCGACCGAGAAGCGCAGCACGCGCACATTGCACAGGCGCGCCGCTAGGTAATGCCCGTACTCGTGCACGACGATCAGCACGCCGAGCGCGACGATGAATGCAAGGACGGTCTGCAAAAGGCTCATGCAGCCCGCCCTATGTGCTGGCCGACGGCCTCGGCGGCCCAGTGCCGCGCGCTGCTATCGGCGTCGAGCACGCTCTCCAGGTCGCCCGCGGCGAGCGCGTGCGCACGTCGCAGCGTGCTCTCGATGACGCGCGGAATGTCGGTATAGCGCAGCACGCCCGCGAGGAATGCCTCGACCGCCACCTCGTTTGCCGCGTTGAGCACTGCCGGTGCCGCGCCGCCGCGCTTCAGCGCTTCGTAAGCGAGGCCCAGGCACGGAAAGCGGTCCGGGTCGGGGCGCTCGAACGAGAGCTGCCCGATCGCCGCCAGCTCGAGCGGCGCCGCCCCGGACTCGATCCGCTCCGGAAAGCCGAGTGCATGCGCGATCGGTATGCGCATGTCGGGATTGGAAAGCTGCGCGATCACCGATCCGTCCACGTGCTCGACCAGCGAGTGCACGATGCTCTGCGGATGGATCAAGACCTCGATGCGCTCGGGCGGCAGGCCGAACAGCCAGCGCGCCTCGATCACTTCCAGCCCCTTGTTCATCATGGTCGCGGAATCGACCGAGATCTTGCGCCCCATCGCCCAGTTGGGATGCGCGCAGGCCTCATCCGGCGTCACGTGCGGCAGCCGCTCCAGCGGCGCCGAGCGGAACGGACCGCCGGATGCCGTCAGCAGGATGCGACGCACCGTGCGCACCGACATTGTGCCGCCCTCCTGCGGCAGGCACTGGAACACGGCATTGTGCTCGCTATCGATCGGCAGCAGCGTCGCGCCGTTGTCCTGCACCGCGCGCATGAAAAACGGCCCCGCCATCACCAGCGCTTCCTTGTTGGCGAGCAGGACCCTCTTGCCTGCGCGCGCCGCGGCCATGGCGGGCGCGAGCCCGACCGCGCCGACGATCGCGGCCATGACGACGCCGCTCTCCGGCTCGGCGCACACTTCCACCAGCGCATCGGCGCCGAACAACAGCTCGGTGCCCTGCGCCTCCGATGCGAAGCGCCTCCTCAGCATCGCGCTCTCCGCCGCGCCGGACAGCACCGCATAGCGCGGCGCGAAGCGCGCGCACAGTTGCAGCAGCGCGTCTGCCGAACGGTGCGCCGTGAGCGCGAACACGCGAAGCCTGTCGGGATGGCGCGCGGCGACGTCGAGCGTGCTCTTGCCGATCGAGCCGGTGGCACCTAGCAGCGTCAAGCTGGCCGGGCGCGAAGCCTGCGCTCCCCGATGAGCGCCGGTCATGCCAGGCCCGCCGCGAGCAGCAGCAGCGCGCCGACTGGCAGCACGGCGGTCGCGCTGTCGATGCGGTCGAGCACGCCGCCGTGGCCGGGGAGCAGCGTGCCGCTGTCCTTTACGCCGGCTCGCCGCTTGAGCGCCGATTCGAACAGGTCGCCGACGATGCTCGCCGCGCAGAGCAGCGCCGCGCCGCCGAGAACCAGCGCCCAGGTCGTGGAGGTCGCGCGCATGCCGGAATCCGGGATGAATTGCGCAAGGATGATAGCGTAGGCAAGGCACGCCACGACCGCACCGGCAACGCCCTCCCAGGTCTTCGCCGGGCTGATGGTCGGCGCGAGCTTGTGCCGGCCGAATGCCCTGCCCGCGAGCAGCGCAGCGGTATCGGCCACCCATGCGAAGGCGAGCAGCGCTAGGACCTGAAGCGGTGCGAGCGACACCGTAGCCAGGCCCGCCGGCGCGAGCACCAGAACGCCGGTCGCGAGCAAAGCGCCCCTCGCCGGCCGGGTGCCGCGGGCGAGCCAGTACGGCGCGAGCGTGGCCCAGAAGAGCGTTGCCACGCCGACGACTGCCTGGAACAGCGCGGCGTCCCGCAGCATCGCCATCGTTGCGAACATCCCGGCGCAAAGCAGGCCGTATGCGGCCGCGCGCCCCGCGGCGAGCCCTGCGAGACGCCCCCATTCGCTGCCACCCATCCCGAGGACGAGGGCGATCACGACCGCCAGCAGGTTCCGATCGAGGCAAAGCAGCGCAGCGACGAACGCCGCGAGCAGCGCTGCGGCGGTCAGGACCCGGACGGGCAAGCCCTCAGGCGCTGCCGGAAGCTGCGGGCGCTTCGCCCGCGAGATCGACGCGCTGCGCCGCGGCGAGCTGCTCGCTGGTCCGGCCGTAGCGGCGTTCGCGCTGGCGGTACGATGCAATCGCCGCATCGAGCGCGGCAGCGTCGAAATCGGGCCACAGCGTGTCGGTGAAGTACAGCTCCGTGTAGGCGAGCTGCCACAGGAGGAAATTGCTGACGCGTTGCTCGCCGCCGGTCCGGATGAACAGGTCCGGCTCCGGCGCGTAGCTCATCGCGAGGTACGGCGCGAGCGCCTGCTCGCTCACGCCCGCGGCGAGCGCCTCCGGTCTCTCGGCGGCGAGCCGCGACAGCGCCTGAAGGATGTCCCAGCGGCCGCCGTAATTCGCGGCGATGGTCAGCGTGAGGCCCTTGTTGCCCCCGGTCAGGCGCTCGCCCTCGGCGATCAGCGCCTGGATCTTGGGGTCGAAGGCGCGGCGCTCGCCGACGATCTTGAGCCGGATGCCGTTGTGGTGCAGCTTCTGCACCTCGCTCTCCAGCGCGGCGAGGAAGAGCTGCATCAGCAGCGCCACCTCCTCCGACGGGCGCCGCCAGTTCTCCGAGCTGAACACGAACAGCGTCAGGAACCCGACCCCGCGCCGGGCGCACGCCGTGACGACCTCCCGCACTGCCTCGACGCCGCGCCGATGCCCAGCGAAACGCGGCAGCCGGCGGCGCTTGGCCCAGCGCCCGTTGCCGTCAAGGATGATGGCGATGTGCCGCGGGACCGCGACGGCAACCGGAATTTCGATCGTCGAGCTGGGCTGGCTCATACTGCCATCAGCTCCGCTTCCTTCTGCTGCATCAGCTTGTCGATCTCGGCAATGTGCCGGTCGGTCATCTTTTGCACCTCGTCGTGCGCGCGGCGCTCGTCGTTCTCCGAGATCTCGCCCGTCTTCATCGCCTCCTTCAGGTGATGAAGGGCGTCGCGCCTCAGGTTGCGTACCGCCACGCGCGCGGTCTCGGCTTCGCGGTGCACGACCTTGCCCAGCTCCTTGCGGCGCTCCTCTGTGAGCAGCGGCATCGGCACGCGGATGGTGTCGCCTGCGGCGGCCGGGTTGAGGCCGAGTCCCGAATCGCGGATCGCCTTTTCGATCGCCTGCGCCATCTTCTTCTCGAAGGGCGCCACGCCGATGGTGCGCGCATCGAGCAGCGTCACCTTTGACACCTGGTTGATCGGCGTCTGCACGCCGTAGTAATCGACCGTGACGTGGTCGAGCAGCCCGGTGTGCGCCCGCCCGGTGCGCACCTTGGCGAGGTCGTGCTTGAAGGCCTCGACGCTCTTGTGCATCTTGGCCTCGGCGTTCTTCTTCAGGTCCGCGATCATGGCTTCTCCTTCGCCTCCCTAGAGGTGGACCAGCGTGCCCTCGTCCTCACCCGCGACCACGCGCCGCAGCGCGCCCGGCTTGAAGATGCTGAACACGTTCACCGGCAGGCTCTGGTCGCGGCACAGCGTCAGGGCGGTCGCGTCCATCACCTTCAGGTTGCGCTGGATCGCCTCGTCGAAGCTGATCCGGCGGTAGCGCTTCGCACCCCGGTCCTTCGCCGGGTCGGAAGTGTACACGCCATCCACCTTGGTGGCCTTCAGCACGATCTCGGCGCCCATCTCGCTGCCGCGCAGCGCCGCGGCAGTGTCGGTCGTGAAGAACGGGTTGCCGGTGCCGGCAGCAAAGATCACGACCTTGCCCTCCTCCAAATAGCGGATCGCCTTGCCCCGGATGTAGGGCTCGACCACCTGCTCGATGTTGAGCGCCGACTGCACCCGGCTCACCACGCCGGCCCGGCGCATGGCGTCCTGCAGTGCGAGCGCGTTCATCACGGTGGCCAGCATGCCCATGTAATCGGCCGTGGCGCGGTCCATGCCGGCGGCGCCTGGGGCCACGCCGCGGAAGATGTTGCCGCCGCCGATCACCACCCCGATCTCGACGCCGAGCTTCGCCACGGCGCCGATCTCCGCCGCGATCGCCTCGATGGTCTCCCTGCTGATCCCATAGGCGCCCTCGCCCATCAGCGCCTCGCCCGAGAGCTTGAGCAGGACCCTTTTGTATCGCGGCGCAGCCACGCCTGCCGTCCTAGCGGGCCAGGCCCGCCGCGGCCTTCACCTCGGCCGCGAAGTCGCTGCTCTTCCTCTCGATGCCCTCGCCGACCACTAGGAAGCGGTAGCCGAGCACCTTCGATTTGCGCGCAGCGAGCATTTTCTCCACGCTTTGCTTGTCGTCCTTGACGAACGGCTGGCCAAGCAGCGCGATCTCGTTCAGGTACTTGGCGAGCCCGCCCTCGACCATCTTGGCGACGATCTCGGCCGGCTTGCCGGACTCTGCGGCGCGCGCCGCAAGGATGGCGCGCTCGCGCTCTACAACGTCGGCCGCCACGTCGCCCTTGGCGAGGTACGCCGGCTTGGAGAACGCGACGTGCATGGCGACGTCCTTGCCGGCGTCATCCGCGCCCTCGTAGGCCACCAGAACGCCGATGCGCGTGCCGTGCAGGTACATCGCAAGCTTTGCCGGCGTCTGGATCCGCTCGAAGCGGCGGATGGCGATGTTCTCGCCGATCTTCTGCACCAGGCCCAGGCGCCTGTCCTCGATCTTCGCCCCCCCGATGCTCAGCGCCGCCAGCGCCTGCACGTCGGCCGGCGCGGAGTTCGCGACCGCTTCGGCGAGCTGCGCGGCGAAGGCGACGAAGTCAGTGTTCTTGGCGACGAAGTCGGTCTCGCAGTTGAGCTCGACCAGCGCACCCAGCTTTGCGTCGGGCGACAGCCACGCGCCGATCACGCCCTCGGCAGCGATGCGGCTCGCGGACTTGCCCGCCTTCGCGCCGCTGCGGATGCGCAACAGCTCCTCGGCTTTCTTTAGGTCACCCGCCGCGTCGGCGAGCGCCTTCTTGCACTCCATCATTCCCAGTCCGGTCATCTCGCGCAATTCCTTGACCAGCTGCGCGCTGATTTCAGCCATGCCTCGACTTCCCTTTCTCCGTTCAGGTCAAAAAAAGGGGCCTGCCAGGCCCCTTTCGCTGCGTTGTTCCGGCACGCGATCAGCCCGCGCTCTCGTCCTCGACCTCGACGAACTCGTCGCGCGAGGCCGCCACCACCTCCTCGACCGCCTGGGTGCGGCCCTCCAGCACCGCGTCGGCGACGCCGCGCGCGTACAGGCGGATCGCGCGGCTCGAGTCGTCGTTGCCCGGGATCACGTAGTGGATGCCATCGGGGGAGTGGTTGGTGTCGACCACAGCGACCACCGGGATGCCGAGCTTCACCGCCTCGGCCACCGCCCCTTTCTGGTAGCCGACGTCGATCACGAAGAGCGCGTCGGGCAGGCTCGCCAAATCCTTGATGCCGCCAAGCGAGCGCTGCAGCTTCTCCAGTTCGCGCTGCACGCCCAGCGCCTCTTTCTTCGACATGCGCTCGAGCGACCCGTCCTGCGCCATCGCCTCCATCTCCTTCAAGCGCTTGATCGACTGCTTCACGGTCTTGAAGTTGGTCAGCATGCCGCCGAGCCAGCGGTAGTCGACGTAGGGCATGGCGCAGCGCTGCGCTTCCTCGCGCACGATCTCGCGCGCTTGACGCTTGGTGCCGACAAACAGGATGGTGCCGCGGTTGGCCGCAGTCTGGCGCGCGAACTTGAGCGCCTCCTGGTATAGCGCCAGCGTCTTTTCCAAATTGATGATGTGGATCTTGTTGCGGTGGCCGAAGATGTACGGGGCCATCTTCGGGTTCCAGTAGCGGGTCTGGTGGCCGAAATGGACACCCGCCTCGAGCATCTGGCGCATCGTCACTGACATGCAGCACTCCTTGGTCTAGGGTTGATCACTGCCGCGCCGGCGAGCCGCGATTCCTTCGGTTGCCCTCGGGAACACCCTAAATCGCCACGCGGGAAATTTGCCCCGGCGACGAGGCCGGAGACAGCCGGAAATTCTAGCATAATCAGGGGTCAAGGCACAGCTTATGCCAGTGGTGATCAAGACCCCCGAGGAGCTCGAGAAAATGCGCGTCGCCGGGCGCCTCGCCGCGGAGGTGCTCGACTACGTCGCGCCCCTCGTCAGGCCCGGGGTGACCACGGGCAAGCTCAACGACTTGTGCCACGCCTACATGGTCGGCGTGCAGGGCACGGTGCCGGCGCCCCTCAACTACGCGCCCCCCGGCTACAAGCCTTATCCGAAATCGATCTGCACCTCGGTCAACCACCAGGTGTGCCACGGCATTCCCGGCGAGCGCGTCCTGCGCCCGGGCGACATCCTCAACATCGACATTACGGTGATCAAGGACGGCTACCACGGCGACTCGAGCCGCATGTATTACGTGGGCGAGCCCGGCATCCAGGCGCGCCGTCTTTGCGAGGTGACCTACGAGTGCATGTGGCACGGCATCGCGCAGGTGCGTGCCGGCGCTCACCTCGGCGACATAGGCGCCGCGATCCAGGCGCATGCCGAGCGCCACGGCTATTCGGTGGTGCGCGAGTTCTGCGGGCACGGCATCGGGCGCCGCTTCCACGAGGAGCCGCAGGTATTGCACTACGGCAAGGCCGGAACCGGCATGCGCCTCGAGCCCGGCATGACCTTCACCATCGAGCCGATGATCAATGCGGGAAAGGCGGGGATCCGCGAATTGGCCGACGGCTGGACGATCGTCACCAAGGACCACAGCCTTTCGGCGCAGTGGGAGCATACGGTCCTCGTGACCGCCACCGGCCATGAAATCCTGACGCAATCGGCGGGGACCCCGCCGCCAGCGCGCGGAATTTCCTGAGCAATGAGCGCAGTGCTGCAGGCAGCGGCGAGCCAGGTCGAGGCGCTGCGCACAGGGCTTCTGGAAGCGCGTCGCACGCTGCAGCGCGAATACCTGGAGAAAGGCGATCCGGCACGGCTGCTGCGCGAGCACACGCGCGCCATTGACGGCGCCTTGCGCGCTCTTTGGGAAGCGCAGTCGCCCGCGGCGCATGCCGCGCTGGTCGCGACCGGCGGCTACGGCCGAGGCGAGCAGTTCCCGTGCTCCGACGTGGACGTGCTCATCCTGCTGGAGCACGAGCCTGACGACGCCGAGCGCGAAGCGCTCGAGCGGCTGATCGGCCAGCTGTGGGACATCGGCCTTGAAGTGGGGCACAGCGTGCGAACGGTCGAAGCGTGCGTCGCGGCAGCGCGGGGCGACATCACGATCGAGACCACGCTGCTCGAATCGCGCCTTCTGGCGGGCGACGCGCGGCTGTACCGCCGCTTCGTCAAGGCCGTGACGCGCGCGATCGATCCTGCTGCGTTCCTCAGGGCGAAGCGGCTCGAGCAGGAGCAGCGCCACGCCAAGCACCAGGACACGCCGTATGCGCTCGAGCCCAACCTCAAGGAGGCGCCGGGTGGCTTGCGCGACCTGCACGTGATCCGCTGGACCGCCCGCGCGAGCGGCATCGGCGCCCGGTGGCGCGACCTCGTGGCATACGGCCTGGTGCAGCGCGACGAGGCGCTGCAGCTCGCGCGGCACGAACGGGCGCTGCAGGACCTGCGCATCCGGCTGCACTACCTGGCCGGCAGGCGGGAGGACCGCATCGTGTTCGACTACCAGGCACCGCTTGCCGCGCAGTGCGGCCTTACCGGGGTGTCGGCGCTCCAGGCAAGCGAGCGCTTGATGCAGCGCTACTACCGGATCGCCAAGGCGGTGACCCAGCTCAACACGATTCTGCTGCAGAACCTGGAGGCCCGCCTGAACCCGGAAAGCGAGGCGCCACCGCGGCCGCTGAACGAGCGCTTCCAGGTCCGCGGCGAGCTGCTCGAGGCAAAGACCGAGAGCCTGTTCGCGCGCGAGCCGATCGCCATACTCGAAAGCTTCCTGCTGATGCAGCAGCACCCGGCGTTGCGCGGCATGACGGCCGCCACGCTGCGCGCGCTGTGGCGCGCGAACAGCCGGATCGACGCGCGCTTCAGGCGCGACCCCCTCGCGCAGCTCCTGTTCCTGCAGTTGCTGCAACAGCCCCAGGGAATCGTGCACGAGTTCCGGCGCATGAACCAGTACGGCGTGCTGGGCCGCTACCTGCCGGAATTCGGGCGCATCGTCGGCCAGATGCAGCACGATCTTTTCCACGTCTACACGGTGGACCAGCACATCCTGATGGTGCTGCGCAACCTCCGCCGCTTCACCATGCCGGAGCTGGCGCACGAGTTTCCCCTCTGCAGCCAGCTGATGACCGGGTTCGAGCGCCGCTGGCTCCTGTACGTGGCGGCCCTCTATCACGACATCGCCAAGGGCCGTGGCGGCGACCACTCTGAGCTCGGCGCGAGCGATGCCAGGGCCTTCTGCCGCCGCCACGGGCTTGCGCAGGAAGACACCGACCTCGTGGCGTTCCTCGTGGAGCGCCATCTCGCAATGTCGTCTGTGGCGCAGAAACAGGACGTGCACGACCCCGAGGTGGTCCGCGCCTTCGCCGAGTCGGTCGGCAGCGAGCGGCGCCTGGTGGCGCTCTATATCTTCACCGTCGCTGACGTCCGCGGAACCAGCCCGAAAGTCTGGAACGCGTGGAAGGCGAAGCTGCTCGAGGATCTTTTCCGCGCCGCGCGGCGCGTCTTGACCGGCGAGACGCTGCAGTCGGATGCCACGGTCGCCGAGAAGCAGGCCGAAGCCATGCGCCTGCTGCGGCTCTACGCGCTTTCGGACAGCGTCAAGGACCGCCTGTGGCCGCAGCTCGACACGCCCTACTTCCTCCGCCACGACGCACAGGAGATCGCGTGGCAGACCCGCGCGCTTCACTATCGGGTCGGCAGCAAGGAACCCGTGGTGCGCGCGCGCCTGGCCCCGATCGGCGAAGGCCTGCAGGTGATGATCTACACCCCGGACCGCGAGGCGCTGTTCGCGCGCATCTGCGGCTACTTCGAGCGCAGCAGCTTCAACATCGTCGAGGCGAAGATCCACACCACGCGCAACGGCTACGCGCTCGACACGTTTCTGGTGATGGGCCCGGGGCGCGGCGCCCACTACCGCGAGCTGATCGCGATGATCGAGCAGGAGCTGGCGGCGGAGCTCGAGTCGCAGGCGCCGCTCGCGCCGCCGCGCGGCGGCCGCCCGTCGCGCCGCGTGCGCCACTTCCCGATCACGCCCTCGGTGGACATCCGCCCCGACGAACGCGGCGCCTACCACGTGCTGTCGATCGTCGCCAGCGACCGCCCGGGCCTTCTCTACCGGGTGGCGCGCTGCCTGGCCTCGCACCACGTCAACCTGCAGTCGGCGAAAATCAATACCCTGGGCGACCGGGCGGAGGACGTGTTCCTGGTTTCGGGCGAGGAGCTCGCCGACCCGAAGACGGTGCTCAGGATCGAGCAGGAGCTGCTCGCCGAGCTGAAGGTCTGAGCGACTACTCCTCGGGGGGCAGCGCCTCGCCGGGGAAAAGCGCGTCGGTGAACCCGAACCGGCTGAAGTCGCGCACCCGCATCGGGTACAGGATGCCGTCGAGGTGGTCGCATTCGTGCTGCACCACCCGCGCATGGAACCCGTCTACGCTGCGCTCGAAGCGCGTGCCGCGCGCGTCGCAACCGGTATATCGCACGCGGCGCCAGCGCGGTACCCAGCCGCGCAGGCCCGGCACCGAGAGACAGCCTTCCCATCCCTCCTCGATCTCCTCGCCCGCGGGCTCGAGCACGGGGTTGATCAGCACTGTGTCCGGCACTTCCTCGGCCTGCGGGTAACGCGGGTTGGACTTCATGCCGAAGATCACCACGCGCAGCTGCACCCCGATCTGCGGCGCGGCGAGGCCCGCGCCGTCCAGGTGCGCCATGGTGTCGCGCATGTCGCGCAGCAGCGCCTCCAGCTCGGGGGTGCCGAAGCGCTCCACGGCGGCGGAGCGCCGCAGCAGGGCGGGATCGCCCATCTTCAGCACCGGTCGGATCATCCCGCGACCACGCGCTCGATGATGCGGCGCGCGCGCCCCATGGTCTGCTCGAGCACCGCCTCGATGCGCTTGAGGTCGATGGCGCGCGCGCTCTCACCGCGGCCGGCCGCATGGTTCGCCACCACCGCGATGGCGGCGTATTCGAGCTCCGCTTCCCGCGCCAACGCCGCTTCCGGCATGCCGGTCATGCCCACCATGTCGGCGCCGTCGCGCTCCAGGCGGTTGATCTCGGCGATCGCCTCCAGCCTGGGTCCCTGCGTCGCGGCGTAGACGCCGCGCTCGACCAGCGTCTCGCCGCAAGCGCGCGCCGCCGCTAGGATGCGCTCGCGCAGCGCGGCCGAGTATGGCTCGGTGAAATCGATGTGGGTCACGGGGTTCCCCGGCCCCTCGAAGAACGTCGAGCGCCGGCCCCAGGTGTAATCGATGATCTGGTCCGGGAGCACCAGCGTCCCGGGGCCGAGCTCGCGGCGGATGCCGCCGACCGAGGCCACCGAGATGATGCCCTCGATCGACTGCTCCTTCAGCGCCCAGATGTTGGCCCTGTAATTCACCTGATGCGGCGCAATGGTGTGCCCGTAGCCGTGCCGCGCGAGGAAGACCACTTCGCGTCCGCCGAGCTTGCCGATGGTGAGGGGGCCCGAAGGCTCGCCGTAGGGCGTGCGCACCACCAGCCGCTGGGTCACTTCCAGGCTCGCGAGCTGCGACAGCCCGCTGCCCCCGATGATCGCGAGCATCAACTCTCCTTCATTGCGCGGATCTCGGGCAGGTTG
>CAZVHU010000015.1:0-35125 GCA_964627075.1 uncultured Enterobacteriaceae bacterium
GATGATCTCGTGGATCAGGGCCAGCAGCAGGGCGCCGTCGGTGCCGGGCTTGATGGGAATCCACTCGTCGGCGATGGCGGAATAGCCGGTGCGCACCGGGTTGATGGAGATGAAGCGGCCGCCGTTGCTCTTGAATTTCGACAGGGCGATCTTCATGGGGTTGGAGTGGTGGTCCTCCGCCGTGCCGATCATGACGAACAACTTGGCCCGGTCCAGGTCCGGCCCGCCGAATTCCCAGAAGGAACCGCCGATGGTGTAGATAAGGCCCGCCGCCATGTTCACCGAGCAGAAGCCGCCGTGCGCCGCGTAGTTGGGGGTGCCGAACTGGCGTGCGAACAGGCCCGTCAGCGCCTGCATCTGGTCGCGCCCCGTGAAGAGCGCGAACTTCTTCGGGTCGGTGGCGCGGATCCTGGCGAGGCGCTTTTCCAGGATGTCGAACGCCTCGTCCCAGGAAATGGGCTCGAACTCGCCCGCGCCGCGCTCGGCGCCCGCGCGGCGCCTGAGCGGCTGCGTCAGGCGCGCCGGCGAGCGCTGCTTCATGATGCCGCTCGCGCCCTTGGCGCAGATCACGCCCTGGTTCAGCGGGTGCTCGG
This sequence comes from uncultured Enterobacteriaceae bacterium, assembly GCA_964627075.1. Taxonomy (GTDB): domain Bacteria; phylum Pseudomonadota; class Gammaproteobacteria; order Burkholderiales; family SG8-39; genus 2-02-FULL-66-14. The sequence goes on from CAZVHU010000015.1 coordinate 594, forward strand.
GGTTGCCGTCGATGTAGCGCAGCTCGCCGTCCTGCAGGTGCACGCGGATGCCGCAGCGGCAAGCGCACATGTAGCAGGTGGTGGTCTTGATCTCGCTCGCCATCGAAAGGGGGGGCCGGAGGGTCGAGCATTGTGTTGCCGCGCCTGAGCGGGCCGCAACGAGACCTTTGTTATCTGCCCATAAGTGCAGGGGTAATTCCCTGTTTATGACGATGCCTCTGTGCGTTATGATTCGGCTCGCAAGGCGCGCGCATTCAGTGACCGGAAGATGAGCGAGATCGTCGCCACCAACCAGACCATCCTCGTCGCAGGCGGCGGGGTGAGCGGCATGAGCGCCGCGCTCGAAGCCGCCGAGTGCGGCAAGCAGGTGGTCCTCGTCGAGAAGAGCGCGACGCTCGGCGGCCGCACCGCGCTGCTCTACCGCTATTTCCCGAAGCTCTGCCACCCGGTGTGCGGGCTGGAAATCAATCTGCGGCGGCTGCGCGGCAACCGGAACTTGCGGGTGCTGACGCTTGCGGAGGTGACGAAGATCGAGGGCAAGCGCGGCGACTACACGGCGACGATCCGCGTCGCGCCGCGCTACGTGAACGAGAACTGCACCGCCTGCGGCGATTGCGCGCGCGCCGTCGAGGCGACCGTGCCCAATGCCTGGAACTACGGGCTCGACCGGATGAAGGCCGCCTACCTGCCGCACGCGATGGCCTACCCGCAGCGCTACGTGCTCGACCCGGCGATCATCGGCACCCCGGACGCCGAAAAGGCGAAGGCAGCGTGCAGGTACGGCGCGATCGATCTCTCGATGAAGGAGCAGACGCTGACCATCAAGGCGGGCGCGGTGATCTGGGCGACCGGCTGGCAACCCTACGACGCGGCGAAGATCCAGCCCTACGGCTACGGGCGCTTTCCCAACGTGATCACGAGCCTCGAGTTCGAGCGCCTCGCCGACCCGCACGGGCCCACCGGCGGCAGGCTTGTGCGGCCCTCCGACGGCAGGGAGGCGAGGAACGTCGCCTTCATCCAGTGCGCCGGCTCGCGCGACGAGAACCACCTGCGCCATTGCTCGCGCATCTGCTGCATGGCTTCGCTCAAGCACACGCGCTTCGTGCGCGAGGCCTGGGGCGACGAGGGCCGCAGCACGATCTACTACATCGACATCCGCGCCATCGACCGCTTCGAGGACTTCTACCAGAAGGTGCAGGCCGACCCGGCGGTGAAGTTCGTGAAATCCAAGGTGGCGCGCATCGAGGAAGACCGCGCCACGCGCGATCCTGTCCTGCACGGCGTGGACACCGAAGGCTACAAGCGCTACGCCGAGCGCCACGACCTCGTGGTGCTCGCGATCGGCATGCAGCCCTCGGTGCGCGGCGCGGACATCCCCACCGAGGTGATCGAGGACTCGAGCGGCTTCCTCGCCTCGAGCGCCGGCGGCGGCGTGTTCGGCGCGGGCTGCGCGAGCGGCGCGCTCGATGTCAACCGCTCGGTGCAGAGCGCGACCGCGGCGGCCATGCGCGCCATCCAGGTCGTGAACCGAACCGCCCGCGCCGAGGCCTGAGATGGCGGAGATGAAAACGGCGGCGTACGTTTGCGGCGGTTGCGGCCTCGGGGAGCGGCTCGACACCGCGCAGCTCGCGCTGATCGCCGAGCGCGAGGGCAAGATGAACCTCGTGCGCCAGCACCCGTTCCTGTGCTCGGCCGAGGGCGTGGCGCAGATCCGCGCCGACATCGAAGGCGAGGGCGTGACGCACGTTGCGATCGCCGCCTGCTCGCGGCGCGCCAAGACCGAGGCGTTTTATTTCCCTGCGGCCGCGGTCGCGCGGGCGAACCTGCGCGAGGGCGTGATCTGGGTGCGCCCGGCTGCGGACGACCAGCGCGAGACCACGCAGGAGATGGCCGCCGACTACGTGCGCATGGCTTGCGCCGAAGTAAAGAGGATGAAGGTGCCGGCGGGCAACGCCGAGACCGGCACGGCGAAGCGCATCCTCGTGGTGGGCGGCGGCGTCTCGGGCATGACCGCGGCGCTGGAAGCGGCGCGCGCGGGCTACGAGGCGGTGATCGTGGAACGCAGCGGCGCGCTCGGCGGCTGGGCGGCGAAGCTGCACCGGCGGGTGCCCGACCGCGAGCCGTTCAAGCAGCCCGTGGATACCGGCGCATCGGCCCTTGCGAAAGCGGTTACCGCCGAGCCGCGCATCAAGGTGCATTTGAACGCGACGGTCGCCGAGACTGCGGGCGCGCCGGGCCGCTTCAAGGTGACGCTCGCGGTCGAAAGCGGCTCCACGGTGGTCGAGGAAGCGGGCGCGATCGTGCAGGCAACCGGGTTCTCGCTCTACGACGCGAGGCGCCTCACCGAATTCGGCTACGGAACCTCTCCCAACATCCTGGACCAGGCGGGGCTGGAGAGCCTCGCGCGCGCGGCAAATGGCGGCGCGATCAAGCGCCCGTCCGACGGGGCCGTGGTGAAGAAGGTCGTGTTCGTGCAGTGCGCGGGGCAGCGCGATGTCACGGGCAAGCACCTGCCCTACTGCTCGGGTCACTGCTGCGCCACCTCGATCAAGCAGGCGATGTATTTCAAGGACGCCAACCCGGCGGCAGACACCGTGGTGCTCTACACCGACCTGCGCGTGCCCGGAAGCGGCGAGGACTTCTACCGCTCAGGGCAGCAAAAGGGCATCACCTTCACCAAGGGCAAGGTCTCCGCGGTCGAGGCGAACGGCAGCGCCTGCCGGGTGAAGTTCCGCGACCTGATCCTTGCCGAGGACGTCACCATCGAGGACGCGGACCTGGTGGTGCTCGCCACCGGGCAGGTGCCCAATTCCGGCGTGGACATCGATCTTCCCGATCGGGAAGATTTGAACGGCGCCAAGCCCGTCTCGATCCTCAACCTGAAGTACCGCCAGGGCAAGGACCTGCCCAAGCTGCGGCACGGCTTCGCCGACTCGCACTTCATCTGCTTTCCCTACGAGACGCGCCGCACCGGCATCTACACCGCCGGCCCGGTGCGCCGGCCGATGGACATGGCGCAGGCGGCCGAGGACGCGACCGGCGCGGCGCTCAAGGCGATCCAGTCGGCGGAGAACGCCGCGCTCGGCCGCGCCGCGCACCCGCGCTCTGGCGACCTCTCGTTCCCGATGGTCCGGCTGGACGGCTGCACGCAGTGCAAGCGCTGCACGGTCGAGTGCCCGTTCGGCGCCATCGACGAGGACGAGAAGACCTACCCGGTGTTCAACGAGGCGCGCTGCCGGCGCTGCGGCACCTGCATGGGCGCATGCCCGGTGCGCGTGATCTCTTTCGAGAACTACTCGGTGGACACGGTCGGCGCGCAGATCAAGGCGATCGAGGTCCCGGACGAGAGCGAGGAGAAGCCCCGCATCCTCGTGCTCGCCTGCGAGAACGACGCCTACCCGGCGCTCGACATGGCGGCGATGCAGGGCAAGCACTACTCCGCATTCGTGCGTGTGGTGCCGGTGAGGTGCCTGGGCTCGGTCAACATCATCTGGGTGACCGACGCGCTCAACTCGGGCTACGACGGCGTGATGCTGATGGGCTGCAAGCACGGCGAGGAGTACCAGTGCCACTTCGTCAAGGGCTCGGAGCTGGCCAACACGCGCCTCTCGAAGATCGAGGACACGCTCAAGCAACTGGCGCTGGAGAAGGAACGTGTCGCGAGCTACGAGGTGGCGATCACCGACCTCGAGCGCGCGCCGCGCCTGATCGAGGAATACGCGGCCACGATCGAAAGAATCGGCCTCTCGCCGATGAAAGGCTTCGGCTGACCATGGGCGCGCCCGAGCCGAACCTCGCCGCGCTGGCGAAGTACTCCAACGACTTCCTGAAGGAGGTCGAGGAGCGCGTCGAGGAAGGCGAGTGGGTCAAGATGTGCATGCAGTGCGGCGTGTGCGCCGGCTCCTGCCCGTTCGGCCCGCACTGGGAGCACTCGCCGCAGAAGATCTTCATGATGATCCGCGCCGGCAAGCGCGACGAGGTGCTCACCTCCGACTCGATGTGGATGTGCACCTCCTGCTACAACTGCGTGGTGCGCTGCCCGAGGAAGCTGCCGATCACGCAGATCATGCACGGCCTCGCCACCTACGCCGAGCGCCTGGGCCTCGCGCCCAGGATGCAGCCCACGCGCCGCTTCTCGCTCGTGTTCTGGAACAACTGCACCCGCACCGGGCGCGTGAACGAATTGAAGCTCGTGCTGCAGGTGTATTTCCGCAACGGCTTCGTGGCGGGCATAAAGGAATTCTGGAACATGCGCTTCGTGGGCCTGAAGCTCTTGCTCGCCAGGCGCATGAATCCGTTCGAGCTTTTCATGCCGCACCGCTGCAAGGACGCCAAGGGCATCCACGCGATGCTCGCGAAGGCGTACGAGATCGAGAACCGCAAGCGCGGGTTCGCCAAATAGGAGGCGGCGCATGGCGAAGAAGGAATACGCGTTCTACCCGGGCTGCTCCTCGCAGCTGCGCGGCTCGGCGTCCAACTACCTCACCAGCGTCAACACCATGTGCGAGGTGCTGGACATCAAGATGACGCCGATCCCGGACTGGAACTGCTGCGGCGCCTCGATCGGCTACGCCGGCAGCGGCGAGCTCGCGCGCCACGTGATGAACGCGCGCAACTTCGTGCTCGCCGCCGAGCACCTGCCCGGGCAGGACGTGGTCGCGACCTGCGCCGCGTGCTGGCTGGGGGCGAAGGAAACCAAGGAAAAGCTCGACGCCTCGACGCAACTGATGGCCGAGACCAACGAGGCGCTGAAGGCGGCGGGCCTCGAGTACAAGGGCGGCACCGAGGTGCGCCACATGGTCGAGGTGCTGATCGAGGACCTGGGCTACGAGGAGCTCGGCAAGCACGTGGTGAGGCCGCTCGAGGGCGTGAAGATCGCCGGCTACGTAGGGTGCCAGACCAACCGGCCGTTCGGCATCGCCGGCGAGTCGTTCGAAAACCCGATGTACCTCGACAAGATGGTCGAGACGCTCGGCGCCGAGGCGCTGACGAAATACGAGCAGAAGGTCACCTGCTGCGGCGGCGCGCTCGCGTTCTCCGAGCAGGACAAGAGCCAGAAGCAGATCCGCGACATCGTCGAGTCCGCCTACGACCACGGCGCCGACCTGATCGTCACGCCCTGCCCGCTGTGCCAGGCGAACGTAGAGATCTACCAGTCCGAAATCAACCGCAAGCACGGCACCAGGCTGGACATGCCGGTGACCTACTACTCGCAGCTGATGGCGGTGGCCTACGGCGCCAGCCCCAAGGCCGCCGGCCTCGACGGCCACGTGATCCAGCCCAGGAAGCTGCAGGACATCGCCGTCAAGGTCGTGCCGGCGAAGAAGTAACGCGGCGCCCGCGCGCCGCTGCCGCCACGCAGTGCCCACGGTCAAGCTGCTTCCGGGCGGCGAGCAATTCGCCGTCGAGGGCGAGGACTCGATCCTCGATGCGGCGCTGTTCGCCGGGCTGGCGATGCCCTACGGCTGCTCGGCCGGCAACTGCGGCTTGTGCCGCGCACGGGTGGTGAGCGGAAGCCTGAGGCAGGTGAGGCATTCGGACTTTCGCCTGAGCGAGGCCGAGCGCGCGCAAGGGTACGCCCTGATGTGCTGCGCGGCGCCGCTCGGGGAACTCCTGATCGAGGCCTCGCTCGCGCACGGCGCGGCGGAAATCCCGCTGCAGCGCGTCAACGCGCACGTGCGAAACAAGGAGCTGCTTTCGCCGCAGGTGATGCTGCTCGAGCTGCTCACGTCGCGCGCGAGCCGCCTGCGCTTCCTCGCCGGCCAGGGCGCGCGCCTCGAGGCGGGGGGTCTCACCACGAGCCTGCCGATCGCGAGCTGCCCCTGCGAGGAGCGGCGTCTGCAGTTCCACGTCTGCCGCGCGCCCGGCGACGCTTTCGCGGCGCACGTGTTCGACGCCCTCCGGCCCGGCGAGCAGGTGACGGTAGAAGGCCCGCACGGCGATTTCGTCCTGCGCGAAGACGGCGAGCTGCCGCTCGTTTTCGTCGCCTTCGGGCGCGAGGGCTTCGCGCCGGTGAAGAGCGTGATCGAGCACGCCATGTCGCTCGAGGCGCAGCGGCCGATCGAGCTCTACTGGATCGCCGCGCATGCCGGCGAGCTCTACCAGGCGAACCTCTGCCGCGCCTGGGCCGACGCCATGGACCAGTTCCGCTTCGCGCCCATCGTGTCGAGCCCGGCGCCGCAGGCCGCGCTCGCCGCGGCGCTCGGTCCCAGCGCCGAGCTCTCGGCGCGCGATTTCTACTTGGCGGGCGGCGCCGCGGCGGTTGCCGGGGCGCGCGGGTGGCTGCTCGAGCGCGGGCTGCCCGCGCGGCAGCTCATCGAATGGAGCCCGGGCTGATGCCCTACTTCGTCTACAAGCTGGTGGAGCGCCCTCTGCGCCTTGCCGAGCCGCTGGGAGAGTTCGCGTCCTACCCTGAAGCGAGCCGTTTCGCCAAGGCGAAGCGCGCCGAGCTCGCAACCGAAGACTGTGCGGTGCGCATGGTCTTCGCCGAGACGCGGCTGCAGGCCGAGGACGCCCTGCTCAATCCTGCCGCGGCGCCGCCCCGGGTGGGCGACGACTATTGAGGCGCCGAGCGTAAAATGGGCCACGGTGAAGCGTTTTCCATGCGCGACCTGAAAGGCCTGGCAGGCGCCGTCCAGCGCAACTGCGACGTCGCCGACGCGCGCCATGCGCGCGAGGCGACGATGTGCATCTACCTGCTGCAGATGCGCGAGCTGTACCGCTGGGAGCGGGGGCTCGCGCTCGACGCGCAGCCGCAGAAGGACACGCTCGCGGCGTGGCTCACCGAGCGCGAGGCGCGCTGGAACGCGCTCGAGGCCGAGGACTACGCACCGCTGCCGCTCGGCGCGCAGGGCTGCGCGCCGTTCGACGCCGCGCAGGCGAACCGCGCGCTGCTGCCCGCCGGGCTCGTCTATGGCGCAGGCCTGGGGCGCTTCCGCCGGCCGCACTTCTTCCTCGCCGAGCTCGAGCGCAGCGAGCGGCGCGACGGCATCCATGTGCTCGTGTGCGGCCGCGAATTGGCACGGGACATCGCGGCGATTCCGGCCGCATTGCAGGGCGACACGATCTACGTGCGGCGCGACGCGTTGCGCCGCTGGCTGTGGGAGAAGGTGGAGCTGTGGAATTCGCGCGGCCGGCCGGGTGCGCTTGCGCGCGCGCTCGAGACCGCGGGCCTCGCGGACGGCGGCGCGGCCGCCTTCGAGGGGCTGGTCGAGAGCGAGACCGAGACGCTGATCCTGCACGAACTGGGCGAGGCGCGCGCCGCGCGCCTGCTCGGGCCGGCTTGGGAGGACATGCTGGCGGCGCTCCCCGACCGCCGCGCCGAGCTGCTCGCGCGCGCGGTGCGCGACAACCTCGCCGACTGCCTGAGCACGCTGCCGGCGCTGCTGGAAGCCGACGCGCGCGCCTCGATCCATTTCTACTTCTCGCAGCTCGAAGGCATGCGCCGCGAGCTGTTTCCCGCGCTCGCCGCCGCCTATCGCGACTGGTGCGACTCGGGCGCCCGCGGCGCGCTGCGCGGCGCGGTGGCCTCGGGCGCCGCGCACTGGGAGCGCGTCGCGCGCACGCTGCTCGCCTCGCCGCCGCGCGCCGAGCCGCAAGCGTTCGCGCTCTGACCATGGCCGCGCCCGGGGACAGCGCCGCAAGAGCAGGCCCCCAGGAGGGCAGCGAGCGCCTCAAGGCGCTGCAGGTGCTCGCCGAGGCGACCTCCACCCTGCCCGGGGAGGCGGGAATCGAGGAATGGCTCGGGCGTTTTCTCGCCACCATGGTGCGCCTCGCGGGCGCTGCCGCAGGCGCCGTGCGCGTCGTCACTGGCGACGGCAAGCACCTGCGGCTGGTCGCGTCGGTGGGGCTGCCGCCAGAGGTGGTCGCGCGCGAGAAGCTCATGCCGGTGGATTGCGGCGCCTGCGGCGCCGCGGTGCGCGAGGCCGCGGTGCAGCAGCAGGCGGCCGCGACGCCCTGCGCCGGCGTCACCTCGCTCGCCTGGTTCGGCGGCTTGGCCAGCATGGTGGTGGTGCCGCTCGCGCACCAGGGCAAGGTGCACGGCGCCTACAACCTCTTCCTGCGCGAGGGGCGCGCGCTGCCCGAGGAGCTGGCGCTGCTCTACCGCTCGATCGGCGAGCACATCGGCATGGCGCTGGAGAACGCGCGCCTCGCGCGCCAGACGCTGCGCATGACGGTGATGAACGAGCGCCAGATGATGGCGAACGAGGTGCACGACTCGCTCGCGCAGACGCTCGCCTACATGAAGATGCGCATCGCGCTGCTCGTCGAGGCGCAGCGCGCCGGCGCCGGGGAGCGCGCGCTCAAGTACGCCACCGACCTGCAGGAGGCGCTGGGCGAAGCCTACGCCGACCTGCGCGAGCTGCTGGCGCAGTTCCGCAGCCGCATGGACCCGCTGGGCCTCGCGCACGCGCTCGAGGGCATCGCCGCGGGCTTCGCCGACCGCACCGGCGTCGCGCTCACGCTCGAGAACCGGCTCGCCGACCTCAACCTCAGCGTCGAGGAGGAGGCCAACGCCTTCCACATCCTGCAGGAGGCGCTCGCCAACGTCGCGCGCCACTCGGGCGCGAGGCGCGCCCGCGTCACGCTCGAGCAGCGCGGCCCTGACTACGAGTTCACCGTGGAGGACGACGGCACGGGCTTCTTCACGCTCGGCGGCACGCGCCCGGGGAGCGACGACCAGCCCGGGCCGCGCCACCACCTCGGCGTCAGCATCATGCAGGAACGCGCGCAGCGGCTCGCCGGCCGCATCGAGATCGCCAACCTGCCGCGCGGCGGCGCGCGCCTGCGGCTGGTGTTCCCGGCCGACCCGGCGGCGCGTATTTCCACGCAATGAGGCATACCGTGTTGCCCGCGCTCGGGGGGTGCGGGGGGTCCGGGAAGGCCCCGAGCGCCTCTATCGGCAGGGGCCCGGACCCCCTGCTCCCGTGATGAAGGTACTGCTCGTAGACGACCACCCGTTGTTCCGCAAGGGGCTGTCGGAGCTGCTCGACGGGCGCGAGGGGATCGGCGTCGTCGCCTCGACCGGTGACCCGGAAGAGGCGCTGCGGCTTGCGCACGAGCGCGCCGCGGACGTCGCGATCGTCGACCTCGAGATGCCGCCGCACGGCGGCCTCGCGCTGCTGCGCCGGCTGCGCGAATCGGGCTGGAAGGGCACGCCGATCGTGCTCACGGTGAGCGACTCGGGCGACGACATGGCGAACGCGCTTTCTGCCGGCGCGCGCGGCTACCTCTTGAAGGACATGGAGCCCGAGCAGGTGGTGGACGCCGTGCGCCGCGCGCTCGCCGGCGAGACGGTGGTCGCGCCGGCGATGACGCTGAAGCTCGTGGAGCTGCTCCACCCCAAGCGCGGCGCCGCGGCGCGCGAGAGCCTGCTCGGCAGCCTCACCGCGCGCGAGCGCGAGATCCTGCGCCACCTCGCGCAGGGCATGACCAACAAGGCGATCGCGCGCGCGCTCGACATCAGCCACGAGACCGTGAAGCTGCACGTGCGCCGCATCCTCGCCAAGCTCAAGCTCTCCTCGCGAGTGGAAGCGGCGGTGTTCGCCGTCGAGCACGGCGTCGCGCCGCGCTCCGCGCCGCAAGCCTGACTTAATCCGGGAGGACGCTGGGCACGACGTGCCGGCCGTGGCGCCGGTAGACGCGGAAATCGGCGTCTGTGCTCAGAACAACCGGATCGGGCAGCGTCTCGGTCATGCGGACGATGCATGCGTCGGCCAGGCTCATCGGAGTGTCGGCGTACTTCTGCATCAGCCGCAGCACCGGCTCAAGCTCCGCGGCGAGGTCGAAGGCGGGACGCAGCGATCCGCGGCGCAGCAGGGCGCGCAGCGCCGGCGCGCCGCGCCGCCCCAGCAGGTGAAACGCTTCCGAGAGCGCAGCCTCGCACGTAATCCAGGGCGGCGCATGCGCGGCGGCTTGCGCCGCCGCCCAGGCGTGGTGCGAATCGCGCCGCGCGAGCAGCGCGATGGCGAATCCGGCGTCAACGAGGACGCTTGCGGCCATAGCCGGTGGCGCGCAGGTAGTGCTTCTTCCGCCGGCCGAGGTCCGCGGGCAAGCCCTCCACCGAACCGATGAGGTCGGCTATTGTTTGCAGCGACGCCGGCGCGCGGCGCCTGCTCCCCGGCGCCGATTGCAGGCGCTCGCGCACGACGTCCGACTTGGACTTGCCGTGGCTGCGCGACTCGGCTTCGATTTCGGCGGCCAGCGCCTCCGGCAGCCGTACGGTGAGCGTCTTCATGGCGGCCAGTGTATTACAGGCGCGCCACTGCTGCAATACAACGCTCAGCGGCAGCGCCGGGCGAAGGCGACGAAGCGCTCCGGCCAGTCGCAGCCGCCCGCGGCCCTGAGGTGCGTGTAGGAGGCGAGCAGGTTGCGCGTCACGATGCCGTCGCGCGCGCCGTCGATGCCGTGCCCGCGCGTCACGCGCCAGGCGTAGCGCAGCCCCGGGTCCGCGTTCTCCAGCTTCGAGTAGTGGAACTCGTGGGCGCGGATCTCGCGCCCCGCCTCCAGCCCCCAGGGGTGGCCGGCGGCGGCCTCGAGCTTGACGTAGCCGCGCCCGGTGGGGCGCTCCTGCATCACGACGTCGGCGCCGATCGCGCCCACCATCTCGTGGCGCCGGCCCCGCCAGCTGATCGAGCGCGCGAGGTACATGAGGCCGCCGCACTCGGCGTATGCGGGCATCCCTTCGCCGATGCGGCGCCTCACCTCGGCACGCAGCGAAGCGTTCGCCTCGAGCTCGGCGGCTGCGCACTCCGGGAAGCCGCCGCCGACGAACAGCGCGTCCGCCTCTGGCAGGCGCGCGTCGCGCAGCGCGTCGAACGGCAGCAGCTCGGCGCCGGCGGCCTCCAGCGCCTCGAGGTCGCCCGCGTAGTAGAGGCCGAAGGCGCGGTCGCGCGCGATCGCGATGCGCAGGTCGGTCGTGCCGCGCCGCGCCGGCGGCGCTTGCGCCGGCGCGGGTGGCGGCGCAACGTTCGTGCGCTCGAGCAGCTGGCCGATGTCCACCTGGCGTGCGACCGCCTCGCCGATCGCCGCGACGCGCGCGCCCTCGGCGTCGGCCTCGTTGGCGGGGACGAGGCCGAGGTGGCGCTCGGCGATGCCGATGGCGGCGTCCTCGTGCACCGCGCCGAGCACCGGCACGCCGGTGTAGTGCTCGATCACGGCGCGCAGCTTCGCCTCGTGGCGCGAGCCGCCGAGCCGGTTGAGGATCACGCCGGCGAAGCGCACCTCGGGATCGAACTGCCGGTAGCCGAGGACGAGCGGCGCGACGCCCCGCGTCATGCCGCGCGCGTCGAGCACCAGCACCACCGGCGCATCGAGCAGCTTGGCGAGCGCGGCGTTCGAGTTCGAGCCGTCGAGGTCGAGGCCGTCGTAGAGCCCCTTGTTGCCCTCGATCAGGCTCACGTCGGCCGCCGCGCCGTGGCGCGCGACCGAGGCGAGGATCTCCTCGCGCGACGCGGTCCAGAAGTCGAGATTGCGGCACGGCCGGCCGCTCGCCGCCGCGAGCCAGAGGGGATCGATGTAGTCCGGCCCCTTCTTGAACGCCTGCACCGCGAGGCCCCTGCCGCGCAGCGCGGCGGCGAGGCCCACGCTCAGCGTGGTCTTGCCGGAGGACTTGTGGGCTGCGGAGACGAGGAAGCGGTGCATGCGTCGGGAATGAGCGGCAGCGCCTTCAACGCCAAGGCGACGAGCGCCGCGGCGAGCGCCACGCCGCCCGCGCCCAGCACGATCTCGGGCAGGCTCGGCGCGTAGGGGTGGATCTCGCCGTCGAAGAACGTGCTGCTCTCCTGCCAGCCGGGGAAGATCGGCTGCGGGAACGCCTGCGCGCCGACGATGGTGACGTACATCTGCGCGAGGCCCCCGAGCGCGACGAGCACGGCGGCCCACAGCACGCCGGCACGCGTGCCGCCCGTGCGCCGCGAGTAGAGCAGCACGAGCGGCAGCACGCCACCGATGCCGACCTGCCCGAGCCAGAAGAGCGCTGGATAGATCGCGCCCTCCAGGAGAATGAAGGCTTCCACGCCGTGGTAGCGCGTCATGTAGAGCTTGGTGAGGTGGAACGCCGCGGTCATGTAGAGCGACGCTGCAGCGAAGATCGCGAGCAGACGCCCCAGCTTTGCCGTCACCTGCGCATCCGGCGCCGCGCCGTGCCAGCGGCACGCAAGGTCCCTGGCGACGAGGAACATCGCCGTGCCGTAGGCGAACGAGTACACGACGAAGGCGGGCCCGAGCAGCGCCGAGTCGTAGGCCTCGCGCGCGACGAGGAAGCCGAAGATCGAGCCCGTTCCGGTGGTGAGCACCAGGCGCCAGACGAAGGCCGCGAGCCCCGCCGCGCCGCTCCAGGCGCCCATTCGGCGCTCCATCATGAACCACAGGTACACGCCTGCGATGGCGAAGAACCCGCTGTAGAGGAACATGTTGAGCGCGAAGATCGACTTGAAGTTGAAGTGCGTCATCGCGATCACGAGGCGATCCGGCCGGCCGAGGTCCGCGGCGAGGACCGCGAGCCCCCCGGCGAGCAGCGCGATCGCCACGATCGCCGAGAGCGGCGCGAGCGGCTTGTACTCCAGGCGCCCGAAGACCGATGCGACCGATGCGACATTGAGCGCGCCCGAGGCCGCGACGATCAGGAACACCGCGAAGACGTGCGGCATGCCCCAGACCACCTGGTTGTCCATGCCGGTGACGAAGTGGCCGCTCGTCTCCATGTGCACGAATGCGGCGAAACCCGCCGCGACCACCGCGCCGATCGCGAGCAGCGGCCCGTAGAAGCGCCAGGCTGTAGCGGCAAGCTCCCTGCGCGCGACATCCGCCATCGCTAGACGCCGGCGTAACGAATCGCGGTGTCGAGCCGCAGGTCGGCGCGCAGCTGGCGGCTGGGCAGCTCGCGCAGGCGCTTGGCCAGCGCCCCCTTCGGGTCGTTCAGGTCGCCGAACACGATCGCCTCGTGCCCGGCCGCCTTGCAGGCCTGGGCGCAGGCCGTGGTGCCGTCGCCGCGGTCCACCTTGTGCACGCACAGCGTGCAGCTCTCGACCGTGCCCTTGCCGCGCGGCGCCTCGGGCTTTTGCTCCACGAGGTTCTCGTGGATGAAGGAGCGCGCCTTGTAGGGGCAGGCCATGACGCAGTAGCGGCAGCCGATGCAGGTGTGCTTGTCCACCAGCACGATGCCGTCGGCGCGCTTGAACGAGGCGCCGGTCGGGCACACGTCCACGCACGGCGGCTCGGCGCAGTGCTGGCACATCACCGGCGCGGAATGCTGGCGGCCGCTCCTCAGGTCGCGCAGATCGATCTTGCGGATCCACTGCGCGTCGGTCCGCGGGCGGCCGGTGCTGCGCAGGCCGTGCTCCTCGTTGCAGGCGCGCACGCAGGCATCGCAACCCGTGGCGCACTTGGCGGTGTCGATCAGCATCCCCCAGCGCACCCTGGCGCTCGCCGCCTGCTCGGGTGCGCGCGCGCCGGCGAGTTCGATCAGGCGGACGCCCGGCGCGAGCGCCACGCCCGCAATCGCCGCAGCCGCGGTGCCGAGGAACGCGCGCCGGCCGCTGTCGCTCATCGCCCCGCCTTTGCGGAGGCCGGCGTCGTCCTGGACGCATGGCACTCGAAGCAATCGAGCTTGACGCCGGCGTAGGCGTGGCAGCTCTGGCAGAAGCCCTCGGCGCCGAGCACGCTGCCGGTCTTCGCGCTCGCGTGGCACTCGACGCAGCTTGCGAGGCTGTGCTGTTTCGTCCTTATGCCCTCGCGCATGGTGCGGTCGCGCTGGTGCATGAGCAGCTTCATGTGGTCGCGGCGCATCACCTCGGTCGCCTCGACGCACCGGCCCGGCTTCTCGACCTGCACCACGGGCCTGGCGACGCGCGAGGCGCCCGCCGCCCAGGCGAGCGACGCGATCGCCGCCACGAGCAGCCCGGCGAGCGCGATCCGGGCCCGCACGCCGCTACTCCCCCAGCCCCATCTGGATGTAGCCGGTGGGGCAGACGTCGGCGCAGATGTGGCAGCCGACGCACCTGGTGTAGTCGGTGTCGACGTAGCGGCCCATGGTGGACTTGTCCTTCTTCACCCGGAACACCGCGGTCTGCGGGCAGTAGACCACGCAGTTGTCGCACTCGAAGCACAGGCCGCAGCTCATGCAGCGCTTGGCCTCGGCCACGGCGCGCTTCTCGTCGAGCGCTTCGATCCGCTCCTCGAAGTTGCCGAGCGCCTCGCGCGCGGTGAGCTGCGTCACCGCCCGCGTGTTGCGCGGCGTGTAGGTGAAATGGCCGAGGAACAGGTCCTTGTGCGGGATGATGTAGCGCGCCGAGCGGTCCTCGTAGTTGTGCACGGCGAAGGACGCGGCGGAGGTGCCGCGCACGTGCTCGCGCGGCGCCTCCTCGACCTTGAGGCCCTTTTCCACCATCTTGCGCAGCAGGTCGAAGGAATGCACGTCGATCTTGGGGCGCTTCTCCTGCGGCTCGCCGCGCAGGAACCGGTCGATGCCCTCGGCCGCGATCCAGCCCTGGCCGATGGCGGTGGTGAGCAGGTGCGGGCGCAGCACGTCGCCGCCCGCCCAGATGCCGGGCTTGCCCGCCACCTGGTAGTTCTTGTCCGCGTTGATCAGGCCGCGGCCGTTGTCGAAGCCCTCGAGCCCGGTGAAGTCCACCGCCTGGCCGATCGCCGAGACGATGAGGTCCGCCGCGATCACCTGCGACGTCGCCTCGTCCACCTTGATCTCGAGCTTCGGCCCCACGAACTTCGCCTCGCACTTCGCGATCTTTAGGCCCGTGGCACGGCCGTCGGCGCCGCGCACCACGTCGACCGGCGCCCAGCCGTCGCGGATCGTGATGCCCTCGGCGAGCGCATGCTCGATCTCGTGGCGGTTGGCCTGCATCTTGTCGATCGAGAACACCGAGGTGAGCGTCACCTCCGCGCCCTGGCGCGCCGAGACTTCCGCGACGTCCTGCGCCGCTTTGCCCACGATTACGAGCTCGGGCCGCTCAGCGGCCTTCGGGTGCTCGATGTGCCCGAGGCGCCGCGCCACCGTGGCGACGTCGATCGAGGTGTCGCCGCCGCCGACCACCACCACGCGCTTGCCGACGTGCTTGAGGCGCCCGTCGTTGAAGGCGCGCAGGAACGCGGTCGCAGTCACGCAGTTGGGCGCATCCGACCCCGGCGCCGGCAGCGGCCGGCCGCTTTGCGCGCCCAGGCCCATGAACACGGCGTCGAACTCCTTCTGCACGGACTCCAGGGTCACGTCGCTGCCGACGCGCACGCCGAGGCGCGTCTCGATGCCCAGGTCGAGGATGCGCTGGATCTCCGCATCCAGCATGTCGCGCGGCGTGCGGAATCCGGGAATGCCGTAGCGCATCATGCCGCCCAGCTCCGCTCGCTCGTCGAAGATCGTGACCGCGTGCCCCATGAGCGCGAGCTGGTAGGCGCAGGAAAGCCCCGCCGGCCCGCCGCCGATCACCGCCACTTTCTTGCCGGTGGAGATTTCAGGCTTCCTGAACTTGAGCTTGTTGGCGATCGCCCAGTCGCCGAGGAAATGCTCGACCGAGTTGATGCCCACGAAATCCTCCACCTCGTTGCGGTTGCAGCCCGACTCGCACGGCGCGGGGCACACGCGCCCCATCACCGACGGAAACGGGTTCGCTTCCGTCAGGCGCCGCCAGGCGTATTCCTGCCACGGCACGCCCGCGGGCGGCTTCTCGGTGCCGCGCACGATCGCGAGATACCCCCGGATGTCCTCGCCCGAGGGGCAGCTCGCCTGGCAAGGCGGCGTCGCCTTCTGGTAGGTCGGGCACTTGTGGCTGTGGTCGGCATCGAAGATATCGTCGGCCCAGCGGCGCCACTTGGCGTCGCCCTCCTTGAAGCGGCGGAAGGTGAGCTTCTCTGCCGCGGGCCTGGTCTCTGTGGTGGCGGACATCGTCGTTTCCCTCGGTTGCTCAGTCGTTGCGTTTCAGGCGGATCGCGTCACCCACCAGCTGGTGCACGCCGCCGATCATCTCCATGTCGAACCGGTAGTACGGCAGCACCTTGGAGAACTGCGCCTTGCAGATGGCGCAGATGGTGGCCATGAAGTTAACGCCGTGCTCGTCGACCACTTTCTTCAGCGCCTCCATGCGCGGCAGCGCGCCCTTGACGCGCAGCTCGAGCAGCTCATCCGTCAACAGCCCGCCTCCCCCGCCGCAGCAGAAGGTGTGCTCGTGGATGGTCTCAGGCGCCATGTCGAAAAAGTGGTTGCAGGCCGCGCGGAGGATGTTGCGCGGCAGGATGAACTGTCCGCGCGGGATGCCGCCCATCCCCGAGCCGCGCGCCACGTTGCAGGAATCGTGGAAGGTGACGACGCGCGCGTCGTTCTTCTCCCGGTCGAGCGCGATGGCGCCGCGCTCGATCAGGTCCCAGGTCAGCTCGCAGATGTGCTGCGGCGCCGGGTAGCGCGGGTCGAGGAAATCGAACGGGCCGATCAGCGTGTTCCAGAAGCTGTAAGCGACGCGCCAGGCGTGGCCGCACTCGCCCACCACGATGCGCTTGACGCCGAGCTCGAGCGCCGCCTCGCGCACGCGCTTCGCGATCGCCCGCATCTGGTCGTAGCTGCCGATGAACAGGCCGAAGTTCCCCGCCTCCGAGGCGTGCGTCGAAAGCGTCCAGGAAATGCCTGCTGCGTGGAACACCTTGGCGTAGCCGACGAGGCTGTAGACGTGCGGCTCGGCGAAGAAGTCCGCCGAGGGCGTCACCACCAGCACTTCCGCCCCCTTCTGGTCCACCGGGAAGCGCACGTCGACACCCGTGTCTTCCTTGACTTCCTCCTCC
Organism: uncultured Enterobacteriaceae bacterium; assembly: GCA_964627075.1. GTDB lineage: Bacteria > Pseudomonadota > Gammaproteobacteria > Burkholderiales > SG8-39 > 2-02-FULL-66-14. The sequence goes on from CAZVHU010000015.1 coordinate 17,376, forward strand.
AGTGTTTCGAGCGTGTTCTCGAGCGCGGGACCCGGCAGGCCCAGGTTGTTGCCGATCTTGTGCACCTTGCCGAGGATCTCGTTGGTGTACTTCTGCCCCATGCCGATCGAGTCCATGATCTCCTTGGCGGCCATGGTGATCTCGGCGGTGTCGATGCCGTAGGGGCAGTACACCGAGCAGCGCCGGCATTCGGAGCACTGGTTGAAGTAGCGGTACCAGTCCTCGAGCACCTCGGTCGTGAGGTCCTCGGCGCCGACGAGCTTCGGAAAGAGCCTGCCGGCGAGCGTGAAGTGGCGCCGGTAGACCTTGCGCACCAGCTCCTGGCGCGCCACCGGCATGTTCTTCGGATCTCCCGTGCCGAGGAAGTAGTGGCACTTGTCGGTGCAGGCGCCGCAATGCACGCAGGCATCCAGGTACACCTTGAACGAGCGGTACTTCCCGAGCAGCTCGCCCATCTTGGCGATCGCCTTGTCGTGCCAGTCCTCGACCAGCTTGCCCGGGAAGCCGAGCGCCTCGTTCATCTTGTCCGAGGCGACGTAGGGCCTCGACGCCGCCATCGCATCCCGTTGCAGGATCGGGATGACCGGGTATTCCTTGAGCGGCGGGGCCTTGACCTGCGCGGCGGTCGCCATCGCTATTCCTTCGCCCACGCGGCAAGGTGGCGCCGCTCGCGCGAGTCGTCCGCCTGGTTGCGCCCGGGACTGAAGAACACGCCCGGCGCGTGCAGCAGCTTCGACGCCGGGAACACCACCATCAGCGCGGCCACCAGCGCAAGGTGCACCAGCAGCACCGGGTCGGCAGGCAGCGGCTGGATCTCGAACACCATCAGCCCGAGCATGAACGCCTTCACCGCGACGATGTCGGTGTGCGCCACGTACTTCATCGCGAGGCCCGAGGCCGCGATCGCGGCGAGGAGCGCGAGCATCAGGTGGTCGGAGTACGTGCTGATGTAGCGGATGCGCTCAACGAAAAAGCGGCGCGCCCAGAGGCCGGCGAGGCCCGCAAGCATGGCGAAGCCGGCGTAGATGCCGAAGGGCTGCGCGATCTCGATGAGCATCGGCACCGGCTCCACGAAGTAGCGCAGGTGGCGCACCAGCACCAGCGCGAGCGCCACGTGGAACAGCCAGCCGAAGAGCCAGATCCACTTGTTGGCGCGGTACAGGCTCTCGAAGAGCGCCACCTCTCGCAGCATCCGCCACGCCACGCCCGAGCGCGTGCGCGGCGCGGGCGTGGTCGGGATGACCAGCGGCGCGGGCGTGCGCCAGTAGCCGTGGATCTTCGCTGCCAGCCCCGCGACCAGGACCGCGGCCGCGGCATAGAACAGCGCGGCGTAGAGGTAGCCGATCACGGCGGCGCGGAAAAGGGGTCAGACCCCTTTTCTCACACGCAGCCGGTCGGCTTGGGCAGCCCGGCGATCTTGCAGGCCTGCTTGGCCGGACCGTAGGGGAACAGCTCGTAGAGGTACTTGCTGTTGCCCTTGTCGGGGCCGAGCTTCTTGCCGATCGCCTTGGTGAGCACCCGCACCGCCGGCGCGATCTGGTACTCGTTGTAGTACTCGCGCAGGAAGTTGACGACCTCCCAGTGGTTGGGAGACATCTCCACGTTCTCCGCCTTCGCGATCGCGTTGGCCACGTCCTCCGACCAGTCGGAGAGATTTGTGAGATAGCCTTCCTCGTCGGTCTCCAGGGTCTTGCCCGCCACTTCGATTGCCATGCCGCTCTCCTTTGCGTTAACCGCGTTTCAAAGCCAGGATTGGTTGCTGCGGTGCTCCGTCACCAGGTCCACGAAGCCGCCGAAATCCACCACCTTCACGCCCTCGATCAGGTTCGCCTGCATGCCGCGCGCCTCCAGGTCGGGCCCCAGCGCATAGACCGGCAGCTCCTGCATCGCCTTGCGAATCGCGCCCTCGGCGACGTTGCCCCGGGTGGCGCCGTAGACGGCGTCCTCGATCAGCAGCACCGCTCCGCCCTTGCGCGCGTGCGCGAGGCAGCTCGCGAGCGAGTTCCTCTCGTAGGGGGACTTGTTGACGATGTGCAGCACGCTCTAGAACCCGACCACCACGTCCTGCTGCTCCATCAGCTCGGCCATCTCCGCCGCGCTCACCACCTGCACCGGCACCAGCAGCTGCTCCTCGCGGATGCCGCGCGCCTCGAGCGACTCGCGCTCGACGTAGAGCTTCTCGATGTCGTAGCCCTCGAGCGCGCGGTAGGTGGGCGAGAAGTTCTTCACTTCCAGCGCCTTGGTCTGCTGGCCCTTGACCAGCTGATACACGCCGTCGTCGAGGAAGGCGAGCGAAACATCCTGGTCGAACGCGGCGCTGATCAGCACCACCTCGAGCCCCTCGAGCGCGTAGATCGTGCCGTAGGGCGCCTTGCGGTTCACGAACATGAACTTCTTGACGACGCTCTGCGCCGCTTCTTCCTGCTCGACCGCTTCCGCCGCCTGGGTCATCGTCCGCTCCCTTCAGTCGCCGAACACCACGAGGCGATCGGACTCGATGCCCGCCTCGACCAGCTGCCCGAGCCCGGAGATGCGGAAGCCGGGCGCGAGGTTCTCCTCCACCAGGCCCCGCCGCAAGCCGGCCGCCACGCACACCACCAGGTCGATGCCGTTGTCGGCGGCGAGCTTGGACCAGCGGTTGACGATATGCCGGTCGTCCTGCGGCGGCTCGGTGAGCTTGGAGGCGTTGTTGACGCCGTCGTTGTAGAAGAACACGCGCTGGATCGCGTGCCCCTTGGCGAGCGCCGCGCGCGCGAACTGGTAGGCGGTGTCGGCCGCCTGGTGGTTGTAGGGACCTTCGTTGATGAGCAGGCCGATCTTCATCTCGCCGCGCGTTCCCTAGAAACGGATGTGGGTCGAGGCGTTCAGCGTGCGCCGCGAGCCGCGCCAGTCGTCGATGTGGTACTTGGTGAAGGGCAGCCCGGTCTTCTCGAAGAACCGCGCCCAGCCGATGCGCTCGATCCAGTCGATCATGCGCTCCCAGGAGCGCGCGTCGGCCTTGTAGACCGAGAGGATCTTCTTCACCACCGCCGCCACCTCGGGCCAGCGCGGCGCGTTGTTCGGCAGGCCGGAGGCGACCAGCTTGTGGAACGTCGGTTTTCCGCGCGCATTCGAGTTCTTGCCGCCGACCCAGATCGCGATCTTGGAGTGCTCGGGGTCGTTGATCTGCATCGGCGGGCACGGCGGGTAGCACGCGCCGCAGCAGACGCACTTCTTCTCGTCCACCTCGAGCGAGGGCTTCCCGTTCACCAGCGCCGGGCGGATCGCCGCCACCGGGCAGCGCGCCACCACCGCCGGCCGCTCGCAGACGTTGGCCACCAGGTCGTGGTTGATCTTGGGGGGCTTGGTGTGCTGCACGATGATCGCGATGTCGGCCTGGCCGCCGCAGTTGATCTCGCAGCACGATGTCGAGAGCTTGACGCGATTGGGCATCTCGCACCTGACGAACTCCTCGTAGAGCTCGTCCATCAGCGCCTTCACCACGCCCGAGGCGTCGGTGCCCGGGATGTCGCAGTGCAGCCACCCTTGCGTGTGCGCGATCATGGAGACCGAGTTGGCGGTGCCGCCCACGGGGAAGCCGGCCTCGGTCAGCGCCTCGATGAGGGGCTCGACCTTCGCCTTGTCGGCGACCATGTACTCGATGTTGGAGCGCGTGGTGAAGCGCACGTGCCCGTCGGCGTGCTTGTCCGCGATGTCGCAGAGCTTGCGGATCGTGTGCACGTCCATCTGGCGCTGGGTGCCCGCCTTCACCGTCCAGATCTCCTCGCCATTCTTCGCGCGGTGCATGAGCACGCCGGGGCGCGGATGATCGTGGTAGATCCACTGGCCGTAGTTCTTCCGCATCAGCGGGTGCATCAGCGGCAGCGGGTCCGGCGCGCCGCTCTCGATCGGGGGTCTTTGCTGAACTTGTGCCTGTGCCATGTGCGCTATCCCTCCGTCCTCAGGCCGCGCTCTTGCGCTGCTGCTTGCGCTCGATCCACTTCGCCGCCTCCTCGTCCCAGCCGTCGGTGCGCACGTAGGGGTTGGCGCGCGGCTCGCTGATCATGTTGGGGTCGACATCCAGCCCGAGCGCCTCGAGGAAGTTGACCAGGCCGATCCTGTCCACGGTCTCGCCGACGCGCTCGTGCTCGAGCGCGTTCTCGGCGAAGAAGTCGAGCACGCTGCGCGCCAATTCCTTCAGCTTCTCGAAGTCCTCGTCGGTCTCGAGCTTCATGAAGGGCACGATCACCGTGCCCATGGTCGCGCCGATCTTGAGCACGCCCTTGCCGCCCACCAGGATCGACACGCCGCGCTGCCTGCCGGGCAGCAGCCCGCCGCGCACCACGTTCAGGCAATGCGTGCAGCGCACGCAGTCCTTGTTGTCCACCACCAGGCGCAGCTCGTCGTCGAGCTCAGCCACCGAGTGCTGCGGGCCGGCCTTGACCTCGGATTTCCTCATCACCTGGATCGCCTTGGTGGGACAGCGCGCCACCACGTCGTTCACCAGGTCGGTCATCCCGTGCTCCTTGAAGTAGGCGCGGGAATAGTCGTTATTCACCTGCATGTTGTCGCGCCAGGTGCCGATGGTGGCGAAGTCCGAGCGCTGGATGGCGTTGACGCAGTCGTTGGGGCAGCCCGAGAACTTGAACTTGAACTTGTAGGGCAGCGCCGGGCGGTGCATGTCGTCGAGGTTCGAGTTGATCACCTCGCGCAGCGCCCGCTGCTCGTCGTAGCACGACAGCTCGCAGCGCGCTGCGCCGACGCAGGACATCGAGGTCCGCAGCGCGGGACCCGCGCCGCCGAGGTCGAAGCCGTTCTCGTTCAGCTCGTTGAACGCGTCCTGCACCTTGTCGGTGCGCGTGCCCTGGAACATGATGTCGCCCGACTGGCCATGGAACGCGATCAGGCCCGAGCCGTGCTTCTCCCAGATGTCGCAGAGCTTCCTGAGGGTCTTGGTGTCGTAGTGCATGCCGGCGGGCGGCTGCACGCGAAGCGTGTGGAACTCGGCCGCGTCGGGGTAGACGGGCTTGCCGTTCTCGTCCTTCAACTCGGTGAAGCGCGGGATCACGCCGCCGCCGTAGCCGAAAACGCCCACGGTGCCGCCCTTCCAGTAGCCGGTGCGCGTGCGGTAGGAGGTCTCCAGCTGGCCGAGGAGATCCACCGCCATGTCGTTGTCCTTCGCCAGGCGCTTGAGCCCCGTGACGAAGCTGGGCCAGGGGCCGGACTCGAGCTGGTCGAGAAGCGGGGTCTGGTGCTCTTTTTTCGCCATGCTTGTCCCTCCTCGTGGGGCGGCAATTGCGCGACTGTAACGGCTGCGCCGGTGAGCCGGAATCTCCCCTGTGGGTAGGCGGCATACCCCATATGGGTTATGCGGCGCCCGCCCACCGGGGAATAGGCACGCCGGGGCGCGGCCGCTTCAATGCCGGGGCCATGGCCGCGATCACGACGCTGGACCGGTTCACCGTGCCCCTGGGTGGCCAGAGCATCGAGCTCCAGGAGGTGGTGCACGCCGAGGGCGGCATGGCGCTCCTGCGGCTGCGCGTGCGCGAGGGCAAGCGCTTCACCGTTTTCGACGTCGATCCGGCGACCGCGCGGCGCTGGGGCGAGGCGATGGCAGCATGGGCGCGACGCCAGCCGGGCTGACCCATGTGGACCTCGCCTTCGCGGTCTCGGGCGAACGGTTGCCGCGCGACCATTCCTTCGCTCTCTGGGAGGCGCTGGCGCGCGTGGCGCCGTGGCTGCGCGACGAGCCGGGCGTCGCGGTGCTGCCGATCCGCGCCGCTTCAGCCGGCGCGCTTGGCCTCGTGCTGCAGCGCCGCAGCCGGCTGCTGATGCGCCTGCCCGAAGCGCTGGTGGAGCAGGCCCTCGCCCTTTGCGGGCAGCGACTCGAGATCGCGGGCGCGCAGGTGACGCTGGGCGAGGCAAGATCGCGGCAGCTTGCGCCGCACGCAACGCTCTACGCGCACCGCGTGGCCGCCGAAAGCGACGACGAGGCGGGCTTCGTGCGGCAGGTGGCACGCGAGCTCGGGGCGCTCGGCGTGCGCACCGAATTCATCGTAGGGCGGCGAAGCGAGGCGCGCGGCCCGCGAGGAACCGTGGCCGGATTCAGCGTGATGCTGGAAGAGCTGCCAGCGGCCCACTCGCTCGCGCTGCAGGCCGCCGGCCTGGGCGCGCACCGTGCGCTGGGCTTCGGAATCTTCGTAGGGCACAAATAGCCGGACGATTGGAGGATACTGATGGGCGCTCCGCAACCTGACACTGCCATGAAGACCAGGCCCACGGTGACGCTCGACCTGTGCGGGCTGTCCTGCCCCGCGCCGCTGCTGGGCGCGAAGCGCGTGCTCGACGACATGGAGTCCGGGCAGGTGCTGCTGCTCGTGTCGGATTGCCCCGGCACCTTCGACGACCTGTCGGCGTGGGTCAACGTCACCGACCACGAGCTGCTCGCGACCGAGAAGGGCGAAGGCCGGCGCGCGCACTACTACCTGCGCAAGGGCCACTCGGCGCCGCCCAAGGCGAACGTGGTGCTCGACATACGCGGCGTCAGCTGCCCAGGCCCGATCATCGAGGCGAAGAAGCTGATCGGCGCCATGCAGCCGGGAGAGGTCCTGCAGCTCATCTCGAGCTGCCCGGGCTCGCGCGACGACGTGCGCGCGTGGACCCGCAGCACGGGGCTGGAACTCGTCGCCGCGCGCGACACCGCGCGCGACGTGCACGAGTTCTTCATCCGCAAGCGCTAGCAGGACGCGGCCGGGCGTGGCGCTGCGCCTCAAGACGGTCTGGTTCAGGAACGCGGGCGGGCGCTCGAGCGCCGAGCTCGCCTCGGTGCTCGCCTCGACCATCTGGCGCCTGGCCGACAACGCCGTCACCAACCTCTCCAAGTGGGACTGCGACATCGTCACGCCCGAGCGCGGCATGAAGATCCTGGGCGAGATGGCCGCGTTCCTCGTGCACATGACCGACCGCATGCTCTACGGGCGCGTGCCCGAGGACGAGCGCGCGCGCCTGGTGCAGGCGGCCGGGAAGCGCCTCGCCCAGATCGTGCACGACAACCTGCGCGAGATGGGCGTCACCGACGATTTCGACTACCAGGCGAACTTCATCGACCTGCTCAACCGGCGCGCCGCTGACTACGCCACCTTCGAGTGCGCGCCCGACAAGCCCAGCTTTCCGCTGCTTCGCTACCTGGGGCTCGCGGTGCGCGAGCTGATGCTCGAATCCGACCAGCACTGGGTCGCCGACCAGGTCATGGACATCCAGGCGCCCGAGGCGCTCGGGTTCCTGAAGAAAACGCTCGACGGCCTGCTCGACCCGGCGCCGCCCAAGGCGCGCCGCGTCACGACCACGGGCGATTGAAAGGGAGGAGCATATGGCACCGACCGACCCGTTCCGCTTCGCGCCGCTCGAATGGACGCCCGACAAGGCGAAGGCGCTCGCGCGCGAGGAGGGCCTCGCGCTCAGCGACGACCACCTGGAAGTCGTGAGGAGCCTGCAGGAGTTCTACGCCCGCCACCACAACGTGGCGATCAACATGCGCGAGCTGCAGGACGCGCTGGAGGAGAAGTTCCACCACAAGGGCGGCATGAAGTATCTCTACACGCTCTTTCCCGGCGGCCCGGTGGCGCAGGGCTGCCGGCTCGCTGGCCTGAAGGCCCCTGCCGGCGCCACCGACCGCGGCTTTGGCAGCGTCGCCTGACGTCCTCGCGGGCCTCGGCGCGCCGGGAGGCGGCGACTACGCGCGCTGGCGCGAGCGCAAGCTCGCTCGCTGTCCCCGGACCCCCGGGGAGCTGATCGTAGAGGTGCGCGACCCGCGCGCGCTCACCGCCGCCGAGCGCGGCGCGATCGCCGAGCGCCTGGCGCGCGCCAACATGGCGGTCTACGCCAGCCGCTGCGGCGACGACCCGGACAAGGAGATCCCGCGCGCGCTCGGCCGCCAGTTCGCCCTCGAGCGCCTGGACCCGAACTGGCTGGCCGATGACGACGGCATCTCGAGCGTCGCGGTGCGCGGGAACGAAACTCGCGGCGAGTTCATTCCCTACACCAGTCGCGCCATCCGCTGGCACACCGACGGCTACTACAACCCGCCCGCGAGGCGCATCCGGGCGTTCGTGCTGCATTGCGTGCGCGACGCCGCCGAAGGCGGCGAGTCGTCGCTGCTCGACCACGAGCTCGCCTACCTGGCGCTGCGCGACGCCAACCCCGAATGGATACGCGCGCTGATGCAGCCGCAGGCGATGACGATCCCCGGCCGGAGCGAGGGCGGCGAGGTCGCGCGCGCGGCGCAATCCGGTCCGGTGTTCTCCTTCGATCCGCGCGACGGCGCGCTCGAGATGCGCTACACGGCGCGCACCGTTAGCATCCGCTGGTCGGAAGATGCCGCCCAGGCCGCGGCGGCGCTCGCCAAGTGGCTGGACGGCAGTCCGGCGCAGGTGCTGCGCCTCAAGCTCGGCCCGGGGATGGGCGTGATCTGCAACAACGTGCTGCACGCGCGCAGCGCGTTCGAGGATGCGCCGCAGCGCCCGCGACTGCTCTACCGCGCCCGATACTACGACCGGGCGCGGGGCCCGGGGACGACCGCGCGCTGAGGAAACTCTGGGGGACGCACGCTTACCACCAGGCTTGCAGCTTCCCGCCCTCGACGCGGCTCTCGAAGCGCTTGAGCGGGCGCGAGCCCTTCTCCACGCACTCGCCCGAGCCGATGTCGAACACCCAGCCGTGCTTCGGGCAGGTGAGGCGCCCGCCGGAGAGCGCCTTGAGCGGGATGTTGGTCACCTGGTGCGGGCAGCGGCTGTCGTAGACGCGCAGCTCGCCGTCCGGCCTGCAGACAAACACCTCGCGCCCGTCGCACGCGACCCGCTTCACTTCCCCTTTCCGGACTTCGCCTGCCGCGGCCACGTCGTGCCAGCGCGGCTCGGCGCCCATCAGCTCGGGGCGGAACTCCGGGATGTCCATCTCGAGGATCTGGTCCACCGCCCAGACGATGCGCGCCATGCCGAGCGCCGGAAACGCGAGCAGCAGCCCGTCGAGGATCTCCGCGGGCGTCACGCCCGCCTGCAGCGCGCGCACCAGGTACTGGCGGAAACCGCGCTCGGTCTGCGCATAGACCTTGGTGATGACCGAGATCAGCGCGCGCGTCTTCGGGTCGAGCCTGGAGCCCGATTGCTTGAGGAACTTGAAGTAGTGCCCGACCGCGTCGGGGCGGGCCTTGAGGAGGTAATCGAGTGCGTCGCTCATGCGGCGATTCTAATCCGCCGTCGCGCGCGCGCGACTTGTACAAAGCTTCCCTTGGCGCACGGCCGGCGCGGCGCGATACTCCGGCAGCCTGGACGAAGCCACCCGACCATGTCCTCGACGAGGGATTCCGGCGCTGGCGCAGTGCCACCGCCCGCGGCCTCGTTTCGCCACGCGCCGGAGGACTGGACGCCGGCGGCCGCGCTCGAGACCGCGCACGCCGAGAACCTCGCGCTGACCGACGATCACTGGGAGATGCTGCGCGCGCTGCAGGACTATTTCGCGCGCAATGCCGACGAGCCGATCCGCCGCCGCGCGCTGCACGATGCGCTGGAGGAGAAGTTCCACCACAAGGGCGGCATGCGCTACCTCTACACGCTCTTTCCCGGAGGGCCGGTTGCGCAGGGCTGCCGCCTCGCGGGCCTGAAGCCCCCCGCGGGGGCAGTGGACACGAGCTACGGCAGCGTGGCCTGACAAAATAGGGGTCAGAGCCCGATTTCCCCGAAGACCAGGGTCAGACCCCAAGCGAGAAAACCGGGGTCTGGCCCCGGGAAATCGGGCTCTGACCCCTATTTTTCGAAGGGGGTGCCGGGCGCGAAGCCGAAGATGCGCGCGAGATCCAGTTCGCGGATCAGCTGGTCCACCGCCTGCTGGCCGTGCTCGCGGCTCACCTCGGCGAGGATGAGCTTGGCGCCGTTCTTGTTGTAGAAGCCGCCGAAATCGGCCTGCACCTTGAGAAGCTGCCGCGCCTTGTCGAGCGTCATTCCGGCATGTCCGGCTCGCGCAGGTCGTCGGCGGTGTCGCCCGAGGCGACGCCGCGCCGCTGCTTCTCGTGGTCGGCCTGCGCGCGCAGCACCGCGAGCGTGCACTCGGCGAGGTCGTCGTGCTCGGCGCGCCCCGAGCCGTACTGCTCGCCGTCGTACTCGCCCGGATAGAAGAACATGCCGCGGTAGCGCCCTTCGGCCACCTTGGCGACGACGAAGCCCGCGCCGCGCTGCTCCCAGTAGAGCACCGGGCAGGTGGTGAGCGTGTCCTGCCCCGGCGTGAGCCTCAGCTCCACGTCGGCGGGCTGGGTGGCGACGATGCGGCCGTAGCGCTCCCTGAGCGCGGACTCGACCACCCGGCGCTCGCCGTCGTCGAACTCCGGCGGCTTCATTCGTCCTTCCCGCCGAACTTGTCCTCGTCGAGCAGCGCCTCGTAGAGCTCGTCCTGCAACCGCGCCTTGTCGGCGCTCGCCTGCGCGGCGCGCGCCCTGAGCTTCTCGCGGTAGCGCGCGAGCCTCTCGCCCACCGCCTGCTCGCGCAGCGGGATCGTCTTCTCGCCGTAGAGCACCTGCCTGAGATAGCGCATGGCGAAGGCGAGCAGCGCCTCCTCGTCGGTGAGCAGGCGCGCGTACTCGGCCTCCGGCAGGCTGAACACCTCGCGGAAGCGCTCGGTCGCGACGAAGGCGCGGAAGCCGTCGAGGTCGTAGCTCGCGAGGAAGAAAAGCTCGAAGCTGCGCTGCGGGGGCCTGCCGACCGCGGGCCCGCTGGAGCGTTTCTTCAGCACGATGCGCCGCCAGTCGCGGTTTGCGTCGTCGTACCTGTCAACGCCCTGCTCGGCGCGGTACTGGCGCACCGTCTGCTCGTGCGGCTCTTCGTGACCCAGGCAGTGCGCCTCCTTCACCAGGAACCAGGAGTCCTCGTCCTCGGCGGAGCCCTTGCGGCGCACCGACATCAGTCCGAGCGCGTAGTAGCGGCACGCCGCGGGCCGGTCGGAATACACGCCGCAGCCCTCGGGCGTGAGAAAGACGCAATTGCGGCCGCCCGGCTTGTGGCCGAGCTTCAGCCCCGGCATGCCGTGCGCGTCCAGCTCGCAGTCGCTGGTGTAGCGGTCGATGAACTCGCGCGACGAAAGGTCGAGCCGGTTCTTCAGCCGCACGATGTCGTACGGCGTCAGCAGGATGTCGGTGTTCTCGCAGCACTTGTTGAAGCAGGCGATGCCCTTGTGGCAGCGGAAGCGGAACGTGTCGTCCAGCCCCAGCGCCACCGGCTGCACCGGCGAGATCGGTTTCGGTTCCTTGTTCATCTAGACAGTCGGCTCATTCGGAATCCCGCTCCCTGGGCTTGTAAAGCACGAGAACCTTGCCGACGTGCTGCACCGGCGAGGCGCCGCAGCGGCGGCAGATCTCGGCGAGCGCCGCCTCGCGGCTGTGGCGGTCCATCGCCGCGGCGCGCACCTTGATCAGCTCGTGCGCGGCGAGCGCGCGCTCGATCTCGGCGATCGTTGCCGGCGTCACGCCCTTGCCGCCCACCTGCACCACGGGATCGAGCCGGTGCGCACGCGCCTTGAGCGCCTTGCGCTGCGCGATCGGAAGTACTCCCATGCCTGTAATGTAGTAGGCGCGAAACGCATCCTGCAAGCGTTTCCGCCAAGCGCGTAAAATGCTGTTTTTGCCCGGAAAGCACGCGCCATGCGCTTCAAAGGTTCAGCCGAATACGTCTCCACCGACGACCTGACGCTCGCGGTCAACGCCGCCATCACGCTGCAGCGGCCGCTGCTGGTGAAGGGCGAGCCCGGCACCGGCAAGACCATGCTGGCGGTGCAGGTCGCCAAGGCCCTCGGCCTGCCGCTGCTGGAGTGGCACATCAAGTCCACCACCAAGGCGCAGCAGGGCCTCTACGAGTACGACGCGGTGAGCCGCCTGCGCGACTCGCAGCTCGGCGACCCGCGCGTGCACGACATCCACAACTACATCGTGAAGGGCATGCTCTGGCAGGCGTTCAGCGCCGACGCGCCGGTGGTGCTGCTCATCGACGAGATCGACAAGGCCGACATCGAGTTCCCGAACGACCTGCTGCGCGAGCTCGACCGCATGGAGTTCTACGTCTACGAGACGCGCGAGCTGGTGAAGTCGCGCCACCGCCCGATCGTGTTCATCACCTCGAACAACGAGAAGGAGCTGCCCGACGCCTTCCTGCGGCGGTGCTTCTTCCACTACATCCGCTTCCCCGACAAGGAGACGATGGAGAAGATCGTAGGGGTGCACTTCCCGGGGCTGAAAAAGTCGCTGCTCAGGGAGGCGATGGAGGTGTTCTTCGAGGTGCGCGAGGTGCCGGGGCTGAAGAAGAAGCCCTCGACTTCCGAACTGCTCGACTGGCTGAAGCTGCTGCTTGCCGAGGACATCCCGCCTGAGGCGCTCAGGTCCAAGGACCGCAAGACCATCATCCCGCCGCTGCACGGCGCGCTGCTCAAGAACGAGCAGGACGTGCACCTGTTCGAGCGGCTGGTGTTCATGACGCGGGCGCGCAGCTGAAACGGCGGCGCGCGCTCCTCGCTGCGTTGTGCGCGCCGCTCAGCGCGGTGCTGCCGAGCCCGGCACGCGCGCAGACTCTCGTCGCCGACGTAAAGCTGGTGGTCGGCGCGGCGAGCGCGCGCGCGCCGGACGCCGAGCCGCGCCCCCTCAAGGCCGGCGACCCCGTGTTCCTGCGCGACACCGTCACCACCGCGGCCCCCGACGGCACCGTGCTGCTCGCGTTCCGCGACGGCACCAGCGTCGCCCTCGGCCCCGGCTCGCAGATGCTGCTCGCGCGCTACTCGGCGGGCCCGGAATCGCCCTCGTTCCTCGCCGAAGTGGCGCGCGGCGTGTTCCGCGTCACGACCGGCGCGATCGCGCGGCTGCGGGGACGCGAGTTCCGCGTCGCCACCCCGACTGCCACCATCGGCATCCGCGGCACCCGGTTCGGCGGCGAGACCGACGGTGCGCGCGCGCTGGTGGTGCTGCTCGAGCCCGAGCGCGGCGCCGAGGCGGGGGCGATCGTGGTATCGAACGCGTTCGGCAGCGTGGACATCGACCAGCCGGGCTTCGGCACCGAGATTCCGGATGCGGCAAGCCCTCCGAGCCCGCCACGGCGCATGCAGCTGCGCGCCGTGGACAACCTGGTCCGCTCGCTCTCCAATCTCCAGCGGCTGCAGGTGCCGAGGCTGCCGCGGTAGTAGGATTGCGCCTATGCGGACCCGCCTCGCCGCCCTCGCAACCGCGCTCCTTGCCGGCCCGCTCGCCGCGCTCGCGCAGACCTCGGCCGATCCCGAGCGCTGCAATACGCAGACGCCCCAGTTCTGCCTCAACGGCGTGTCCAACGCGGTCACCGCTCTCGATTCGCTGCGCGTGTCGGCGGTGTCGCCGCAGCAGACCGCGGAGGAGGAGCGCGACCGCAGGAAGAAGCAGGCTGCCGGCGCGCCCCTCGTGATCGCCGCCTCGGAGAAGGTTTCCGGCCTCGGCGGCGGCGGCGACGGCCCCTGGGCCATCTGGGCGAGCTACGGGAAATCCAAATATTCGAGCTCGGTTGCGGTCGCGCCCTACGACGGCGACCTCGACACGCTGCGCATCGGCGTGGACCGTCTTTTCGCCGGCCGCTACTCGCTCGGCATCGCGGCGCTGGTGGACCGGCTCGACACCACCACCAGGTACAACGGCGGCGGCCAGGACGTGGACGGCTACGCGGTGGTGCCCTACTTCACCTGGCTCATCAGCGATCGCTTCAGCCTGGACCTCAACGCAGGAGCCGGACGCAGCGACGCCACGCAGAACCGCATCGACCCGGCGGGCGTGCCGGGCTCGCCCTCGATCCTCACCTCGAGCTACAAGGCGAGGCGCGGCTTCTGGTCGGCGACCTTCAACGGCATCCATTCCGCCGGCGACTGGACCTTCGGCGGGCGCGCCGGCTACCTCTACGCGCGCGAGGAGCAGGACGGGTACCAGGAGACCGGCGGCCCGAGCGCGCGCAACGTCGCGAGCCGCACGGTTTACCTCGGGCAGTTGTTCGCAGGGGCGGATGCCGCATACCGCTTCGCCGGCGGCTTCGAGGCGCACCTTGCCGCGGTCTACCGCTACGACAGCACGCGCGACGACGGGCGCGCGGGCGGCGGACTGCCTGCCGCCGTCGGCGCCACGCAGCCCAGCGACCGCAGCGAGTGGGACTGGACCGTCGGCCTGCGCTGGTACGGCGCGCGCGGCCTGACGCTCGCCGCCGAGTACCTGAAGACCGAGGGGCGCGACCAGTTCAAGAACCAGGCCGTCAACCTTCTCGCGCGCTACGAGTTCTGACGTGCTGATCGACTTCTTCCTCAAGCTCAAGAGCCACAAGCTGCCGGTCTCGATCAAGGAGTACCTGACGCTGCTCGAGGCGATGGACAAGGGCGTGATCGGCCCGTCGGTGGACGATTTCTACTACCTGTCGCGCACCGCGCTGGTGAAGGACGAGGCGAATTTCGACAAGTTCGACCGCGCCTTCTCGGAGTTCTGGCAGGGCGTGGAGACGATTCCCGGGATCGAGGCGCAGATTCCGCTCGAGTGGCTGCTCAAGCAGGTCGAGCTCACGCTGTCGGAAGAGGAGAAGAAGCAGATCCAGGCGCTCGGCGGCTGGGAAAAGCTCATGGAGACGCTGAAGAAGCGGCTGGAAGAGCAGAAAGGCCGCCACCAGGGCGGCTCGAAGTGGATCGGCACCGGCGGCACCTCGCCCTTCGGCGCCTACGGCTACAACCCCGAGGGCATCCGCATCGGCCAGGACAAGGGCCGCAACCGGAGCGCGGTCAAGGTCTGGGACCAGCGCGAGTACCAGAACCTGGACGAGTCGGTGGAGCTGGGCACGCGCAACATCAAGGTGGCCTTGAGGCGCCTGCGCAAGTTCGCGCGCGAGGGCGCGCCCGAGGAGTTCGACCTCGAGAACACGATCAACTCGACGGCGAAGAAGGCCTATCTCGACATCCACATGCGCCCGGAGCGCAGGAACGCGATCAAGGTGCTGATGTTCATGGACATCGGCGGCACCATGGACGACCACGTCAAGCTCGCGCAGGAGCTTTTCTCCGCGTCCAAGTCGGAGTTCAAGCACCTCGAGTTCTACTACTTCCACAATTGCCTCTACGACTTCGTGTGGAAGGACAACCGCCGGCGCCACTCCGAGCGCACCCGCACCTGGGAGATCCTGCACAAGTACGGCCACGACTACAAGGTGATCTTCGTGGGCGACGCCACCATGAGCCCCTACGAGATCCTGCAGCCCGGCGGCTCGGTGGAGTACTTCAACGAGGAGCCGGGCGCGGTGTGGCTCAAGCGCGTCACCGACGTCTACCCCAAGTGCGTGTGGCTGTGCCCCGAGCCCGAGGAGATCTGGGGCTACCGGCAGTCGATCCAGGTGATCAAGGAGCTGATGGGCAACCGCATGTACCCGGTCACGCTCGAGGGCCTGGAGCGCGCCATGAAGGTGCTGGCGAAGTAGCCGGTCGCCGGGGCCGCGCCGGGTGCCCCGACTGTAAAGTCAGGCTTTACACTTTGCCTGTCCGGCGCCGGGTCCGCCTCAGGCGCTGCGTCGCCGCTAGATGACGTTGCGCGGCTTCAGGCTCATGCTGGTGAACGAGCGCTTGTAGGGCGACTCGCCCACCTTGGTCAGCGCACCCCGGCCGAGCTTGTAGCGGTAGTTGTTGGTCATCGGGTCCGGCACCGCGTGGCACACGGAGTTGGCGGGCGCCTGCGGGTAGTTGAAGTTCGCCATCGCGACGCCCTCGCGCATCTCGTCGGAGACGATCGCCACCGCCACGAACTGCCCTGTGGTGGTCTTGATATGCCCCTCCTTCATCAGCGTATTGAAGTTGAGGTCGGCGTCGAGCACGCCTTGCGGCTGGCCGGTCTGGACGTAGACCGTGTCGTTGTAGACCTGCACGAAGTCGCCCGACTCGATGCCGCGATTCTTCGCGTCGGCGGGATGGACGATGAGCATCGGATACGGCCAGCGCTGCGCGAGGTAGGGCTTCCTCAGGTCATCGAACCCCGATTGCCAGGTTTCGTTGATGCGCCCGTTCGTCACCCAGATCTCGCCTTTCTCGGCCCGCGGCTTGACCGCCTCGTAGAACTGGATCCAGCCCGGGAAGTCCCAAGGGCTCTTCAGGAGGATCGCCTTGCCCGAGTGCGTGTTGAAGGCGTGCATGAACGCGCTTTGCACCTCGACGCCTTCCATCTCGCCCCAGTTGTTGGCGGGGTCGTGCAGCCGCTGCGTGCCGACCAGCTTGCCGTCGCGGATCCGGATCGGCGTCTGGATGCCGGTGGTGCCGTAGCCGCGCAGCAGCTCGTGGCCCTTGACGCCCTTTTCCTTCGCCTGCGCGACGAGCGGGTGGTAGTTGAGCACGCCGCCGCGCGAGAAGCGCGCCGCCTCTTCGAACACGTCGTTGGAAGTCTTCCAGTCGTAGCCGGTGAAGCCCATCTTGTGCGCGTACTTCTGCACTGCCCACCAGTCGGGCTTTGCCTCGCCCGGCGCGTCGTAGAACCTGGCGTACAGGCGCAGCCGGCGCTCGGAATTGCAGCGCGTGAAGTCCTCCTCGCCCCAGGTCGCCGCCGGCAGAACGATGTCGGCGATCTGCGTGCCGAGCGGTTCCACGGGGTAGATGTCGGAATCGACGAACACCATGCCGCCCGAATCCACGCGCCGCTTCAGCGTCTCGAATATCGCTTTGCGGTCGAGGCTGCCGATCTGGTGCGGGTTGCCGCGGGTCATGCGGAACGCGGCGTCCTGCAGCTCCTGGCTCGCCATCATCGCGGCGAACCACGTGGTGCCGAACACCCAGGCGAACTTGAGCTTGCCGTCCACCATCCAGCGGTCGAGGTTGAACGACTTCTTGCGCCGGCCCGGATACTTCTCGGGATCGAGCCAGCCCGAGCCGCCCCCGGCGCTCACCATGCCGCGCTGGTGCCCGCCGCCGCGCGAGATCATGCGCCCAGGGCGGTTGCCCGCGCCGCAGATCAACCCGAGCGCCGCGAGCGACGTGGTGTTCATGTAGTTGTTCGACCAGTAGTTGCCCTTCTCCAGCATGAAACTGGTGCGCGGCCGTGCGCCGTCGGCCTTCGGCCGGGCGATGAGCTCCGCCGCACGGCGAATGTCCTCCGCCTTCAGGCCGGTGATCCGGGCGGCATTCTCGAGCTTGTGCTCCTCGCGCCCGAGGATGAACTTCTGGTAATCGCCCCAGTCGCTCTGCCAGGTGCCCCAGGTGGTGCGCCACTGCCAGCCGGTGTTGCGCGTGCCGCGGCCATAGCCGGAATCGACTTCCCAGGAATTGGCGATCCACCTGTCGATGAACTCCTGGTCCTGCCACTTGTTCTCGATGATGACGCGCGCGAGCGCGTTGTGCAGCACCGCGTCGGTGCCCGGAATGATCGGCAGCCACAAGCCGCCGTTCTTCACGCCCCAGGCCACCCCCGAGGTCATGTGGGGGGTCACAAAGATGCACTTCTTGTCGCGCTGCGCCCCGCCCATGATCCACTCGGTGAACAGCGTGGTCTTGGTCTCGTAGGGATCCACTCCGGAGAAGAAGCACACCTCCGCCATGCCCCAGTCCTCGTAGGACGCGGCGAAGGAGTCGATGCCGGCGTCGTCCAGGCCGGTAGCGTCGTTGGTGTTCGAGCACTTGTCGTGCGGCGCGATCGCCGGCGTGCCGATCGAGGTCATGCCGAGCTTGGTGATCGCGTAGGTGTTCTCGAAGTACTGGTACGAGTACATCTTGATGCCCCA
>CAZVHU010000016.1:0-23638 GCA_964627075.1 uncultured Enterobacteriaceae bacterium
GCTCCGGCGTACGCGCAACCGAGCGCGAGGCCGCGGTCGGAGGAAACGGGCGAGACGTAAACATGGTCGAAGCCGTCGCCGAGCATGTGCCGGTTGGCCGAGCAGTTGAGCGCCACCCCCCCCGCATAGCAGAGATTCCTGGCATCCGGATGCTTGCTCCGCAGGGACGCGACCAGGCTCAGCAGACAGTCCTCCAACAGCTTCTGGGTGCTTGCCGCCACGTCGCGGTAGAAGTCGTCGAGCGGCTGCCCTGGCCTGCGGTTGGGACGCCCGAGCAGCGTCTCGAGCTTGGGCGAATACAGAGGCTCGAACGGCGACTTCGGCTCGGGATCGGAGCGCACGTAGGACCAATCGAACTCCCAGCCTCCTGCACAGGGTCGGATGAGCGGCGTGAGGTCCACCGAAGCCTTGCCGTAGGGCGCGAGGCCCATCAGCTTGTACTCGTCCCCATCGGCGAAGCCGCAGTAGTAGGTCATCAGGGTATAGAAATAGCCAAGCGAATTCCGCGTCGGAATCTCGTCCAGCACCTCGATACCGCCCGCGCGCGAGCCGAGGCCGGCCATTCCGCACGTGCCATCACCCGTGGCATCGAGCGAAAGACATAACGCCCGCTCCATACCCGAGCCGTAGAACGCCGCCGAGAGGTGCGCCATCTGGTGATGAATGCGCTCCAGGCGCGGGCATGAGCCGAACAGGTGCGTGAGGTACGAGCGCCACCGCTCGGCGATGTCGTCGTAGGTAATCCCGGGCGTGACCACGAGGTCGACGTCGCCCCACTCGACGCCCGCTTGCTCCAGACAGGCGTAGATCGCCCGCTCGGGCAGCATGCCGTAGCAGGACTTGATCCGCAGGTAGCGCTCTTCCTCGCACAGCGCCACCACGCGCCCGTTCACCGCCAGGGCCGCAGCGGGCTCGTGCTGGCCGAGGGTCACGCCTCCGTGCAAACCCAATACGATCACTTTTTCAGACCCCTCTGTTGCTGTGTGCCGCCCTAGGCGGCGCGAACGGGTATGGGCCTTCCACCCCGCGCCCGCGTCCCGAGCGCGCGGTCGACCTTGACGAGTGCTGCTGCAATGTCAGCCGCTTCCTCGGCGCCGTAATTCTCGTTCACGTACAGGCAGAAGCTTCGATTCCTGCTGCTCAGCGCCTCCGGGCTCCCGAAGCCGTCGGCGAGATGCGACCTTACCCACGGCCACTCCGCCACCACGTACCGGTAGTGCGGGTTGAGACCGATACCCTCGGCTAGCACTGCCTTCGCTATGGATATCTTGTCCGCTTTCGCGCGCGAAGGATCAACGAACACCGGCACAACGAACGGCGAATCCGTCGGACGCCAGGACAGCAGCGAGAACATCGTGTCCATTTCGGCCATGAGGGACGCGAGCTCAGATACGAACGCCATGCGACGCCGTATCGTGTCCGACAGACGCCGCAGCGAGGCAAGGCCGATGGCACAGGAAAGCTCATCGTTGTTCCAGTTGAGCGCCGGGAAGAGGAAGGTCTCCGGATTACGGTCGTCGAAACCTTCGACCCAGCGCGGCTTGCCCCGGTCGGCGTGAGCGAGCGCTTTGCGGTAGATCTGGAGGTCGCGCGTGTAGACCATGCCGCCCGAACCCCCGCTCATGTGGCTCTTGCGGTACATGGTCGAGAAGGCGGCCACGTCGCCGAACGAACCGATCGGACGGCCCATGATCTGCGCGCCGTGCGACTGGCTGCAGTCCTCGATCACTTTCACGCCGCGCTTGCGCGCTTCGGCCACAATGGCATCCACGTCGGTGGCTTGCCCGATCGAGTGCACGACAAGCACGGCGGACACGCCCGGCCCGAGCCGCTCCGCCACCTGTTCCGCCCCCATGTTGTAGTCGTTCGGCCGCGCGTCGCCCAGCCGCGGCCTCAGCCCGTTCAGGACGATGGCGCCGATCGTGCCCGGGTCGGTGATGGGCGAGACGAGAACCTCGCTGCCCTTTGGAAGTTCCAGCGCGGCGAGCGCGAGATACACCGAAGCCGTGCCGGTGGCCACCGAATCGGCATACCCGCCCCCCATCATCGCGACGAACTCGTCCGTGTACCTTTTCTCGAACGGCCCTTGGTAGCCGGGATCGGCGTCGGCCTGCCGGTAGTAGCGCACCGCTTCCTCGAGCATTGTGACCTCTTGCGGCCCGAGCGCCCGGCGCGGCGGCATCGGGCGCACGCGCACCGGCATTCCGCCCTCGACCGCAAGTCTGGGGTCCGCGATGCGTTTTTCGACCAGTTCGAGATCCATCACGCGCCCAGGGCCTTGTGCAACACCGCTGGCGAAATCCCGTGCGCCGCGAGCAGTTCTTCGTGCTTGCCGTAGGTGTGCACGAACTCGTGCTTTAGGCAGATGTGCTCGATCGAGCAGCGCGCCCCCGACTCCCAGGCAAGCGCCTTGACCAATCCGCCCAAGCCGCCCTGCGGCACCATTTCCTCGAGCACGACGATCTTGGGATACTTCGACAGAAGCTTGACGACACCCTCCCCGTCGAGGGGCTTTACGGTGTGCAGAGAAGCCACGCCAACGGACATTCCTTTCTTGTCCAGCGCGGCCGCCGCGTCCATGGCGAGCTTGAGAATCGGGCCGTAGCCGATCATGCAAGCGTCCCGCCCCTCGCGCAGCATGCGCACCTTGCCGAACCGGAACGGCTCCGCGCCGGCGCTGATGACCGGCTCGCCGGCCTTGCCAAGGCGTAGATAGACCGGGCCTTGCTCCTGCGCAATGCACCACTGCGTCGCCGCCTTCGCCTCCTCGGGGTCGCAAGGCGCGATCACCCGCATGTTCGGCATTGCCGAGGCGATCGCCACGTCCTCCATCGCGTGGTGGGTGCCACCGAGCGTCGAGTAGGTAACGCCGCCACCTACGCCGACCACCGTCACGGGCAGCCCCTGGTAGCAGAGGTCGTTGCGGATAAACTCGTAGGGCCTGAAAAGCGCGAACGTCGCGATGGTGTAAGCGAAGGGCTTCAGGCCGCGCATTGCCATCCCGGCGCACATGCCGATCATGATCTGCTCCGCCACCCCGGTGTTGACGAATCGCTTCGGATACTCGGTCCTCAGCTTCTCCATCGAACCGGCGGGCGAGATGTCCGCCACCACTACGCACAGCCGCGGGTCTTTTTTTGCCGCCTCGTAGAACGTGTTGGCGAAGGTGTTCCTCACGCGCCGATCTCCTTGAGCTCGCGAAGCGCCTGTGCGTACTCTTCCTTGCTCGGGGAGCGGTAATGCCAGATCGGCACGTTCTCCATGTAGGAAACGCCGCGTCCTTTCACGGTCCTGCAAATCAGGGCGAAGGGCTTCTTGCCCTCACGACCTACGGCAGCACCGTAGATCGCGGCGGCGTCGTGACCGTTTACCTCCGCGGTTTCCCAGCCGCATGCATGGAACTTCTCGGCGACAGGAAATACCGCCGGGTGGTGCGCGCTGATCCGCTCCAGACCGCCGAAGTCGTTCAGGTCAACGAACAGCAGCAGGTTCCCCAGCCGGTGGTTGCCCGCCATCTGCACCGCCTCCCAAGTGGAACCCTCCTGAAGCTCGCCGTCGGAGAGAAGCACGTGGATGCGGCAATCGGTTTCCTTCAGGGATTCGGCGTAGGCCATGCCGACGCCAATGCCCAGTCCGTGGCCAAGCGAGCCGGTGGATGCCTCGACGCCGGGCGTGCCGAGGTCCGGGTGCGCACCGAGCACACCTGCGGGGGTGCAGTAGCGATTGATCTCCTCGGTAGGCATGATCCCGAGGTCTTCCAGAATGACGTACTGCGAAACGCACCCGTGGCCCTTCGACATCACGAAAACGTCGTAGAAGCGCTTGGTGCCGGGATTGCGCCGCATCAGGCCGTGGTAGATCACGTCGGTCATTTCCAGGCACGAAAATGCCGGGGCGATGTGCAGCGCCGTAACCATTTGCGAAATGTCGAGGATCCGCCGCCTGTACGCGAGGCACCTCTGTCGCGATGCGGCGGCATCGAAGGTTTCGACGTTCGCAGTTCTCGGCAAGGACGACATCTCAGCCGCGCATGGTGTAGTTCGTCGGCCAGTCTCGCAGCTGCTCGAGGTATTTCCTGCCCCAACTCACCATTTCCTCCAACCCTTCCTTCCATCCGATCAGCGGTTCCCACCCCACGTCACGCCTGATCGCGCTCGAGTCGAGCCAATAGCGCGAATCCTGCCCGAGCCGGTCCGGCGCCATCTCGCAGAGTTGCTCGAACGGCATGCCGAGCGCCTCGGCGCACAGCTCCACGACCCGGCGGATGCTGGTCGGCTCTGCGGGGCCGGCATTGTAGATCGCCCCGAGGGGCGCCTTCTCGGCGACGAGATGGATCGCGCGCGCGAGGTCCCGGGCATGAATGTACGACTTTTCCGCCTTGCCTCCGCCTTGCAGCGGCAGCTTCCGGCCGGTGAGCCCGAACACGATGGCCTTCGGAACGACACGGTGCAGAAGCTGCCCGGGACAGTAGGCGTTCGAGGGTCGGATGATATTCATCGGAAACTGCAGATACTTGTGCACCGACATGAGGTACATGTCGAAGGCCACTTTCGAGGCCGCATAGGGGCTCGTCGGCTTGATCGGCTCGTCCTCTTTCGTGGCGTGGCTTACCGAGCCGTACATCTCCGAAGTGCCGATCTGGATGAAACGCTCGAGCCACTTGCGCTTCATCAGTTCCTCGCACAGTTTCGCCAGCGCCATCGAGTTGGTCTCGAAAAAGCGCCAGGAATTCTTCCACGACACCGCGCCCTCGCCCTGCGCCGCGTAGTTGATGATCACCTCCGGCCGCACCATGTCCATCAGCTCCAGCAGGAGGTCCATCTCGTAGGTCAGGTGGTAGGCATGATATTCGTAGCCCGGCTCGCGCTCGATGCCGAGCGAGAACGGCTCCGGGCGCAGCGGATTG
This sequence comes from uncultured Enterobacteriaceae bacterium, assembly GCA_964627075.1. Lineage (GTDB taxonomy): Bacteria > Pseudomonadota > Gammaproteobacteria > Burkholderiales > SG8-39 > 2-02-FULL-66-14. The sequence goes on from CAZVHU010000016.1 coordinate 4,907, forward strand.
CGGCCGACGCCGATGACTCGCTTCGGCTGAGCATGCCGCAAGAGGTAGAAGGCGGTGTGGATGCCGAACGATCCGCCGCCGCCCAGAATCATGTAGGTCTTGCCCATGGTCGCCTTACTCGATGATGGTCCAAAAATAGTCCCCGGTGTAGCCCGCTTCGCGGAACAGCTCGATCCAGCCTTGCGGGTAGTCGTGAAACTCCGCGGTCAGGACCCAGCTCTCGAAGATTTCCTTCTGCTCCGGGGTGTGATAGCTGTCCACCTGCACGAAAGCGCGGCCGCGGCTCAGGCGCTGAATCTCCTGCATCGCCTTCACCGCCCTCGGCCGGGACAGGTTGTGGATGGTGTTGAGCGAAAGCACGCAGTCGAACGAGCCGTCCGGAAAAGGCAGATTGTCCGCCGACCCGAGGTGCAAGCGTCCCACGACGTCGCGCTCGCAATGCATCAGCGCGTAGAGCGAAATGTCCAGGCCGAAGGCCTCGAGGCCGGGACATGCCAGCATGAGGTCCTTGACGAGAAATCCCTTGCCGCAACCGACATCGAGCACCCGCATTCCCGGCTTCAACTCGAAGTGGGCGATGATGTCGCGAGCGACCGGGCGCCAGCGGCCGTCGTAGCGGTAGCCGCCGTAGCCGTATTCGCGCGGCCCGTCCCAGTACATCTCCCCGTACTGCTTGGCGACGGCGACCACCATTGAGTCCTTCGCTTCCGCGCGCTTCTGGACATTGCGCTTGGTCCGCGGCAGGGCGCGCAGAAGATCCACTTCAGCCATGTTGCTGCGCCTTTTTCAAACCGTGCTCGAGCAGCGTGTAGCGAAAGTCCGGGAACGCCTTGCGGCAGGCCGCTATGTCGAACGCTCGATAGCCATTGTGCGGCATGGGACCGCTGCGGGGGCTGGCCTTGATCGCGACGCGACGACCCGAGCAGGCCACGACCTTTTCGGCGACCTCGCGAAACGAATGAACTTCGCCCGTTGCCACGTTGAGCACCCCTTTGCTGCGCATCAGAATGACCCGCGCGACGATTTCGGCGACGTCCTCTATGAACACGTGATCGCGGCGCTCTTCGCCTTCGCCAAAGAGGACGATATCGTCGCCCTTCGCCGCGAGCCGGCGGAAGCGGTTTGGCCCGTAGCCGTTGTGGGGGTCCTGAGCCCCGTAAAGCAGGCTCGGGCGCAGGATCGCCAGCGGCGCCTTGACCTCGGCCGCGAGCATGACCTCGCGCGAGAGATGCATCGCGCCGTGCAGCGTACCGGGCGATGCGCATGATTTCTCGGTCAGCGGGTCGGGCGAGTCGGCGTACACGGCGTCCGAGCTGATGTTCACGACATGGGGGAGTGGCGCCTTCGCCAGAGCTTCGACGACCGTGCGGACGATCGCGATGTTGTCCAGAAACATGTCCGGGTTCCTGCAGGGGGCGCGTGCTGCGACCGCAACGAACGTGTCGTCCGGCCTGAGCAGGGCTGCGAGGGCCGCCCCCGCGCCGCGGGCTGTCAGATCGAGCTCTGCTCGCGACAGTCGGAGCACCGGGATCGCGTCTCGTTCCAGGCGCGAAGCGACCGCGCTGCCGACGAAGCCGGCGGCCCCCGCCACGACCACGCGCGAGGGCTTTGTCGGCTGCGAATTCAGGTGCTCAAGCATTGTTGCCCGCCCGGATGACCGAACGGCCCAGCGTATAGAGCGTCAGCCCCGCGGCGAGCGCCGCGCGAGCATTGATGACGCCGTACGGATCGAGCACGATCCGGCCCCGCATCGCCTGGGCGATGGCCGAAGGCGCGATGTCGCGATACTGCGGCCAAGGGGTGAGCACGAGCAGCGCGTCTGCTCCACGCGCGGCGTCAAGGGGATCGCTGGCGGCGTACGCATCCGACCGACCCGCTGCCACGGCGGGAACAACCGGATCATGCAGCCTCAGCGCCGCTTCCCCGAGCTCCGCGATTGTGGCGAGCGAAGGGGAGTTCTTGGTCGAGTTGGTGTTCTCCTTGTACGCAAGCCCCCAGACCGCGATCGTAGACCGGGGGCTGGCGTCGAGCAGCGCGGCACGAATCGTGCGCGCCGCCCAGCCCTTGCGATGCGCGCTGTTCGCGACCCAAGCCTTGACCACGCCGGCGTCGGTCTGTTGTGCCTGCGCAAGCTCCATCACCGTGGCCAGGTCGCGTTCGAGGTTGCCGCCCGCGATGCCGAGGCCCGGCGAGAGATAGGCGTGCTGGCCTATGCGTTTGTCGAGCTTGAGCGCCGGAACGATCTCCGACCAGACCGCGCCGATCTTCTCGCAAAGTTCCGCGAGCGTGTTCGCGGCGGCGATCGAGGCGACCAGGCAGCAGTTGATCGCGATTTTCGAGAGTTCAGCGCTTTCGTAACGCATTGGCAGGACAGGGCACGCGAACGCGGCGAGAGCGTCCGCGTACGCGGCCGGCAGCGGCGCCGAGGGGTCGGCACAGCCGACGATGAAGCGCTCGGGGTTCAGCGCCCGATCGATCGCGCGTCCGAAGATCAGCGTCTCGACCTGGTAGTACAGCTGATGCGCCGGGTACGGGACGCGGCGCGTGTAGCCGGGCGGCACCTGGCACAGCACGACCAGCGTCCCGCCTGCGCGCATGGCTTGCGTCGCCTTTGACACCAGAGCATTGACCACGGTGAGGTCGCTCCGGCCGGAATCGTCCGTCGCCACGTCAGCGGAGATGTACACCACATCGCACGCCTTGAGGTCCGTCGCCCGGGTGGTAAAACTGGCCGACGTCCCGCTCGATCGCAGTATCTCGTGGAGCCCAGGCTCGGCGACGGCCGGCCTGCCCCGGGCCAAGGCGTCCACCACGGCGGCGTCCTCGTCGAAGCAGACCGTCTTGAACCCCCGCTTCATTGCGGCAGCCGCCGAGCAGATGCCCAGATGCGTCATGCCTGCGAACCCGATGACAGGGCGGCTCATGCGAGTGCCGCCTTGACGGCCTGGACGCCAAGCTTGCGCAGCAGCTTCTGCAGCCAGATGTCCCTTCCGAGGTCGGTCGGGGTGCGTTGCTCGCAGATGGACTTGAAGTGTGCGTACTCAAGGGCCCAGGTCGGGTCCTCCTGCGCCAGCGTGTCCGACTCCTCGAGCGGCCGTCCGGATGGCAGTACGCGCTTGCGGAGCGTGAAAGTCGCCGGCCCCCACTTGCAGAGCGAGCTGATGTGCGCGGAGCCGTTCTCCGCGATCACGTCGCAGGTGAAGTGATTGCGCCACGACAGCAGCGTCATCTCCAGCTCGAGCTGAGGCCGCGACGTCGTGCAGCCGATGACCACGTGATCCGGGGCGCGGTTTTCGAAAGCGCGTGCCGAATACACCTTGAAGTCGAGACCGAGGTCGCCAAACCAGAAACAGGCGGTATCGAGCAGATGCGACCCGAGATCTGGCAGCACGCCCGCACCCTTGTCACGCCAGGCGGATTCGCGCACGAGCCGCGCCGTGCCGTTGCCGTAGAACATTCGGCAGTGATAGATCTGGCCCAGCGCTCCCGAGCGGATCACGTCGCGCATGCGGACGTAATGCGGCTCGAAACGGTGGTTGTAGGCGGCGTAGCACACCGCTTTCCTATCGCGGGCAATGCGCTCCAGCCTGACGAGATCCGCGTCGCGCGCCGCCCAGAGCGGTTTCTCGACCAGCGCATGCTTTCCATGCCGCAGCAGGTACTCGAGGATTTCGGCCTTGGGCTCGTCGGGCGTGCACACCAGTGCCGCGTCGTAGCGCGCAAGCGGCACCTGGTCCAGCGATTTGTAGTCAGCTTCGGGGCGCACGGGGTCCACGGCGGCGACAAATTCGGATCCCGCTGCTGCGCGGCGCTTCACGCCCTGCACGCCCAAACCTACGACGATGACTCTCAAGACCTGGTGTTCTCGCGGTAGGTCGCCTGCTGTTCCACAATATCGATCTTGCGACGGACGTTGTCCGGCGTCACCGGGACATTGCCGTCCACTTCGCACTCGCACGCGGCAGCCATCGAGCCCAGGATTGTTGCGATCGCATCCGAGCCGGTCGCGAGCTTGCCAAGCGTGGCGTAGGCGAGAAGCGCGTCGCCCGCGCCCACCGCGTCCACCAGGCGGTCAACAAACGAATCGATGACGATGAAGGAGTCGAGCGACTCGTGATCGTTGCTGCGGCAGGTTAGCACGCCCCGCTCCCCCAGCTTCAGGATCAGGGTCTTGCATTTCGCCTCGTCGTAGAGCGCCGATGCGAGCGGCCGGATGCCGGAGTCCTGGTCCGCGAGAGCAAAGCGCGCCTCGCGCTCGTTGGGCGTGATCAAATCGAAGCCCTTGAACTCGGTGATGTTGCCCCAGCGGCTCGCCACCTGGCTGTCGGCCACCCTGAACGTGCCTTGGGGGATCGCCTCGGTGAGCGCGGGGATGGTCCGGCGGTTGAAGATGCCGTGGCGGAAATCACTGAATACAACCGCATCGGAGGAATCCTCGCGAACGGCGGCGCAGAGCTGCGCGACGATGTCGTCGGAGATGGAGCGGTTGTCCAACGTGTCAATCTTGAGCAGCCGGTAGCCGCCGGCTACGATAGCGTTCTTGTTGGTCGTGGGCCGCGTCTTGTCGATCACCGCCCGACAATCCACGCCGCGTTTCTTCAGCCCTTCGAGCACGAAGTCCTTGAGCATGTCGTCGCCGAGCACCGTGGAGAAAATCACTTCTGCGCCCGCCGCGCGCAGGTGCTCCGCCACCACCGCTGCGCCGCCAATATAGTCGTCTCGCCGCTCGTAGAGCACGCTCATCGTCGGGGTCTTGGTCTGGCCGCCGATCATCGCGGTCTGCGTATAGCTGTCGACAATGGTATCGCCGACGACGTGCACCTTGAATTTTCCGAGCTTGCCAAGCGCGGCGCGTAGCGCATCGAAGGTCAGGCCCTCCGCGTCCATGAAGGTGAGCAGCTTTTCGCTCTTGATCGATGGTGGCGCGAGATCGATCAGTTTCGTGGATGAATAAACGATGTCCCCGGGCGTGAAGATGATTTCGCCGCCGTAGGCCTGCAGTGCGGCCACCTCCTCCTGCGTCTTCGGCGGCAGGCCCCCGGCGGTGTATTCGTAGCCCTTGGCAAAAAAATCGGGCTGCAGCAGCTTGATGTTCTCGATCGGCGTCGAGTTCTTGTCTATCACCACGTAGTCGACGATCTCGAACGCGGCGAGATTGAGCGCGCGCAGCTGCTGCGGAATATGGGGTCGGTGCTGCCCCTTGGTGATGTGCCGGTCCGCGGTCAGGCTCGCGACGAGGATGTCGGCCTTGGTCTTGGCGTAAAGCAAGTGCCGGACATGGCCTGGATGCACGACATCGAACACGCCGTGGCACATGATGACCTTCTTCTGCCGCGGGCGCGCTCCGAGGATTTGCCTGAGTTCCTCGACGGTCTTGATCTTGTGCCGGTATTTCTCGGTGAGCGATGCGAGCAAGCGATTGCTCCTAGCTGAGGTGCGCGAACCACGATCTGGTGGCCTTGGCGATCGACTGCGGGTCCCAGAGCGGCGCATCTCTCCAGTATTCGATATTCGCGACGATTTTCGCGACGCCTTCCTCGAAGCTCACCCGAGGCCTCCACTCGAGTTCGGCGGTGATACGGCTGATGTCGGCCCAAGTGCAGTCCGGCTCGCCGGGGCGCTTAGGGATCCGGATGCGCTCGCCGCCGAGCAGCTCGACCAGGCGGTTTACCGATTGGGGGTTGCCGGCACCGAGATTCCAGACGCGCCCTGCGTGATTTGTCTCCGCCGCAGCGAGGAATGCCGTGGCGACGTCGGTGACGTAGAGGAAATCGCGCCGCTGCGTGCCGTCGCCCACCACCGTGAACGGCTTGCCGGCGAGCTTCTGCTTCAGGAACACGCCGAACACCGCGCCGTAGGCACCCGAGGTGCGCGAGCGCGTGCCGTAAGCGTTGAAGATGCGGATCGAATTCACGGGTAGCTTGTAGACCTGGTGCCAATGGAACGCCGCCTGCTCGCCTTGATACTTCGAAAGCGCGTAGGGGTACTGCGGTGCGATGGGATGGTCTTCGCGTGTCGGCACCTGCGCCAGGCCGTAGCAGGAGGACGATGCCGCGTAGACGAACTTTTCGACCCCGGCATGGCGCGCGCATTCGAGCATGTGTACCGTCCCTTGAACGTTCGCCGACATGTATTCCAAGGGTCGCTCGATCGAGGGCACGATGTCGCCGATGCCGGCGAAGTGAAACACGTACTTTGCACCCTTGAACAGCGTGTCGTCAGGCTTGTAACTGCGTATGTCACGCTCTTCCAGGACGAAGTCCGGGCGCCGCGCGTGCTGCGCCAGGTTCTCCCGCCGTCCGCCGGCCATGTTGTCCATGACTCGCACGGCATAGCCCCGCTCGACGAGCAGGTCCACCATGTGGCTGCCGATGAACCCCGCGCCGCCGGTGACGACGGCGATCGGGCGCGGACTCATGCCGCCTTGAGCTCTTTCAGCCGCCGGACGTTGAAGTAGAAGGTGTCCTGCATGCTGTTGGGCAGCTTGCCGCTCTTGAACGCCCGGCACAAGTCGCGCACCGCGTCCTCGATGTTGCGCTTGGGCTTGAAGCCGAGCACCCGGGTGATCTTGTCGGAATTGACGTGATACGAGCGGATGTCGTCGGTCGGCGTGGTGACGATCGGGATGTCGCCCTTCTCGGGGAACTCCTGCTGCACCACCCGCTTGACGATCTGCGCGATCTCCATGATGGAAAGGTTCTGGAACCCCGCATTGAAAGTCTGGCCGGCGATCTTCTCGTCGGGCACCTCCAGCAGCAGCTTGTAGAGGTCGCACATATCCTGGACGTGCAGGTTGGGGCGTTTCTGCGAGCCGCCGAACACGGTGATCTTGCCGGCGTTGATGGCGTGGTTGGTGAGGATGTTGACCGAGAGGTCCAGGCGCTGGCGCGGCGCGTAGCCGCACAGCGTCGCCGGGCGGATCGTCACGCACACGAACCCGGGCGACTGGTGCTTCCACAGCAGCGGCTCGCACATGCCCTTGTACTTGTTGTAGAGCGTGAGCGGAACGAGCGGGTGGTCCTCGGTGACGTCGGGCGACTCGGACACGCCGTACACCGAGCTCGAGGAGCAGTAGACGAAGCGCTTGATCCCGGCCTGCTTCGCCGCCACGACCATCGGCTCGAAGGCATCGAGATTGATCGAGGTCGAGAGCTTTTCGTCGAGCTCGAAACTCGCGTCATTCGAGATGCAAGCGAGGTTGATGACCGCCTCGATGCCCTTGAACTCCTCGGCGAGCTTGTTCGTGTCGCGGATGTCGGCCTTGACGACTTTCAGGTTGGGGTTGCCCTTGGGCAGGAAATGGTCACCGAAATACATGATGTCGAGCGCAGTGACCTTGTAGCCGAGCTCGAGAAGCTGGGGGACGAGCAGGCTGCCGACATAGCCCGTGGCGCCGGTGATCAGAACGTTCTTGAATCGCATTGATGTGGACCGATGTCCAGGAATTGTTGGTCAGGCGGCCGCGCGCGTCGCGATCGTGTAGCCAGCGGCGCTTGCGTCCTTGTGGAACATCTCGACCGTTTCGAGGGAGTACCTGTCCAGGTCCTTGCCCACCAGCGACAGCTTCTTGAGGATGTCGTTGGTCGCGGTGATGATGTGGCAGCCGACCGAGTCGGCCTGGAAGATGTTGAGCAGCTCCCTGGGGCTCGCCCAGATGAGCTCGGCCCTGGGCTTCGCCTTCATGATGCGCACCGCCTCGGCCATGAGCGGGACGGGATCAAGACCCGTATCCGCGATGCGGCCCGCGAAGACGGAGATGATCGCCGGGGTCTCGGCGGCGAGCCGCTCGGTGACGCGCTTCACCTGGTCGAGCGTGAGCAGCGCGGTGACATTGAGCTTGATGCCGGACTTGGAGAGCCGCTCGATGAGCTGCCCGCTGAACTCGCCCTTGGTGTTGGTCACCGGGATCTTGACGTTGACGTTCTTGCCCCAGGAGGCGATCTCGTGCGCCTGGCTTTCCATCTCGCCGAAATCGTCCGCGAAGACCTCGAACGATACCGGGCGGTCGGGAATTGCCTCGAGCACGTCATGCGCGAAGGCCTTGTAGTCCGCCACGCCTGCCTTGCGCATCAGCGTCGGATTGGTGGTGAAACCCTTGATCATCGGGTTCGCGGCCATCTCCTTCATGCCCGCGAGGTCGGCGCCGTCGGCAAAAAGCTTCACCTTGAGCGCCTTCAGGTCTGACATTTATGAACTCCCTGACCGGATTTATTGGGCGGACAGCAGGATAAGTCTGACCGCTTCAGATAGAGATTTTACCGCGACATACGGCTTATCCGGCCATTTTTCCTTGTAATCGCGCTCGACGAAGTAGGCCTTGCAGCCTGCCGCATGCGCGGCGCCGATGTCGCGCCAGCGGTCGCCGACGAGGAAACTCGCCGTGAGATCGATTCCTAGCTCCGCGGCCGCTTCCTGCAGCATTCCGGGTTTCGGCTTGCGGCACGCGCAGTTATCGGCGGCGACGTGGTAGCAGACTTTGACCGCGTCGATCGCGAGTGTCGCGAGCAAACGCGCATGCATCGCCTCGACCACCTCACGGCGCTGCGTCCCGGTGGCGACGTCCGGCTGGTTGGTGACGATTACGTTCAGGAACCCCGCCGCGCGCAGCCGCTCGAGGGCGTCGGGAACACCCGGCAGGATTTCCAGCTCGGCGAGCGAATCCGGAGGGTAGGGCTTGCCGTCGCGCACGACGCCGCGGTTGATGACGCCGTCGCGGTCGAGAAAGACCGCGCGTCGTCCTACCACTTGGTCGCGATTTGCTGCAGCACCGGATGCGACACGAGGCAGTGCCAGACAACCGCCTGGAACGCCTCAGTGTGCGGCGTCACGCGTGAGGCATCCACCGTCGGGACGACGATGACGCAGTCGCCAACTTGCCTGGTGTAGCCGCCGTCTCGGCCGACCACGCCGAACACCTTCATGCCGCGGCGCTTCGCCTCCTTGAGGCCCGCGACGATGTTGGGGCTGACGTTCTTCTCCAGGTTCCCGCCGCCCACCGAGAAAACGAACACCGCATCCTTGTCGTTGCCGCGGCTCGTCTTCAGCCAGGCCGAGAACACCGTGTCCCAGCCCTCGTCGTTGGTGCGCGCGGTGAGCTCGGAAACGTTGTCCGTCGGCGCGTAGGCCTCGATGCCGCAGAGCTTGCGGAAGTCGTTCACTGCATGCCCGCAGTTGCCGGCGCTGCCGCCCACGCCCAGCATGAACAACCGCCCGCCGCGCTCGCGCAGCGCGGCTAGCTCGTTCGCGAGGCGCTCGATCGCCGCCTGATCGATCGCCTGGGCAACTTTTACGACTTCCTGGAAATAGGTCTGAGCGTGCATGGGAGAAGGCCGAAAAGGTGTGAATTATAGAATGCGCCCTTCCCTTGGCGCCCCGGATGGATCCGCTAATCGCTGCGGCAGTTCTCGTCGCCTCGTTCCTGCACGCGGCCTGGCACGCGCTCGTCAAGTCGAGCGGCGACCAGGTGGTCGCGCTCGCGGGCATGAATCTGGTGAGCGGCGCGGTTGCGCTAGCACTGGTTCCGTTGACAAGTCCGCTGCCGCGCGTGGCCTATGCAGTGATCGCGGGATCGGTCCTGCTGCATGTCGGCTACAAGCTGGCGCTCGCGCGGCTCTACCTTCGGGCCGACCTCGGCCAGGCCTATCCGCTCGCGCGCGGCCTCACTCCGGTCATGGCCGCGCTGCTTGCGTTCATCGCGCTGGGCGAGCTTCCGGCACCCTTGGCGCTCGCGGGGATCTGTCTGGTGTGCGCAGGGATCGCGTCGCTTGCGTTCGAGTGGCGCGGGATCACGCCGGGAGTGGTTGGGGCGGCGGCTGCCGCGGGTGTGGCGGTCGCAGCCTATTCGGTGGTGGACGCCTACGGCATCAGGCTTTCCGGCGACTGGTTCTCGTTCACTGTCTGGCTGGTGCTGCTGGATAGCGCGGCGTTCGTCAGCTATACGCTCGCGACGAGAGGCGCCGGTGCGACACGGGCCTGGAAAAACGGCTGGGGCCGCGTGCTCGTGAGCGGCTGCCTCGGCGTGGGCGCGTTCGGCGTTTTCATGTGGGCGCTTGGCCGCGCTCCGGTCGGACCGGTCACCGCGCTGCGTGAAACGAGTGTCCTCTTTGCAGCGATGATTGGCGCGCTCGTCCTGCGCGAGCGTGCAGCGTGGAAGCGCTACGCCGCGGCTGTCGCCGTCATGGCGGGGGTCGGCGTGATCGCGCTCGGAAAGTGATGCCATGACGAATGCCAATGATGCGGCGCGCATCCAGGGGTATCTCGAATTCGCCCGCGCAAACCCGGAACTCTTTGTAACGCCGCCCGGCGGCGTGCGTATCCTGCTGGATCCGACGCAGATCGTGGAAGTGGAGCGCACGGTGCGTCGTAAACTCGAAGCCAGAGGGCTGCCGCCGGAAGGCGCGGATGTTGGTGTCGTCCTGCGCGATCCGTGGTTCCATGTTCTGCGCGATGCAGTCGAGTTTCCAGACGGCTCGCGCCGCACCCATGCGCGCGCGATCAACCGCGTGGGAAACGGCGCCGCGGCTTTTCCGGTGCTCGGCGGCAAGATCGTGCTCGCGCGACATTTCCGGCACGCGCTGCGCCGCTGGATGCTCGAGATCCCGCGCGGCGGGATCGAGCCGGGCCGCTCGCCCGAGGACACTGCGCGTGCGGAGCTGGGCGAGGAGATCGGCGGCGTCGCGCGGCGCGTCGTGCCCCTCGGATTCCTGCACGGCACCTCGAACCTGTACGCGAGCGGCGCACATCTCTTCTTCGCGGAACTGGAATCGGTCGGCGCGCCAGAGGTCGGCGAAGGCATCGCTGCGATCGAGCAGCTCAGTGTGGCGGAGTTCGAGGCGCGGCTGCTCGCCGGCGAGATCACCGACTCCTTCACCGTCGCTGCGTACACCCACGCCAGGTTGCGCGGGTTGCTCCGACTCAGGCCTTGACGACGTTCGCCGCCGGCTCGAGGTACACCCCCCGCGTGTCCACGATCAGCCTGGCGTGCCGCTTGATCGCCGCGTAGTCGAACGCATCGTGGTTGGTCGCGAGCAGCACCGCGTCGTATGAGGTGAGCGCCTCGGGGGTGAGCGCCACGCTCTTGAGATCGAAGTGGTGCCCCCGCAGCCGCGGGAACACCGGCACATGCGGATCCGAGTACTCGACCCTCGCGCCGCGCGCGGTGAGCAGCTCCATCAATTCGACCGCGGGCGACTCGCGCATGTCGTCGACGTTTTTCTTGTAGGCAACGCCGAGCACCAGCACGCGGCTGCCCGCGAGCTTTCCGCCGCGCGCGGCGAGCGCGGCTTCGAGCTTGCCCAGCACCCATTCGGGCATCGCGCGGTTGATCTCGCCGGCGAGCTCGATGAAGCGCGTCTCGATTCCGTGCTGCCTCGCCTTCCACGACAGGTAGAAGGGGTCGATCGGGATGCAATGCCCGCCCAGGCCAGGCCCCGGCCAGTAGGGCACGAAGCCGAAGGGCTTGGTGGCGGCGGCGCGGATCACTTCGTGGACATCGATGCCCATGCGATCGCACACGATCTTCATCTCGTTGACCAGCCCGATGTTCACCGCGCGGTGAATGTTCTCAAGCAGCTTCGCCATCTCGGCGACGCGCGTCGAGCTCACCGGCACCAGCTTGTCGATCGCCTGGCCGTAGAGCGCCATGCCGACCTCGAGGCACGCGGTCGTAGAGCCGCCGACGAGCTTCGGGATGGTGCGCGTATTGAACTGCGGGTTGCCCGGGTCCTCGCGCTCGGGCGAGAAGCACAGGAACACGTCGGTGCCCACCCTGAAGCCGCGCGACTCGACGCGGGGCTTGAGCTCCTCCTCGGTGGTGCCTGGGTAGGTGGTGCTCTCGAGCGACACGACCTGCCCCGCGCGCAGGTACGGCGCGAGCGCATCCATCGAGCCGAGCACGAAGCCGAGGTCCGGCTCGCGGCCGGGGCCGAGAGGCGTGGGCACGCAGATGATGAGCGCGTCGGCTTGTGCCGCGCGCGCGAAATCGCCAGTCGCCTCCAGGCCGCGGCTGCGCGCACGCTCGATTGCCGCTGCGGGAATGCGCTCGATGTAGCTGCGGTTCTCGCCCAGCGCCTTCACCTTCGCGGGATCGGTGTCGAAGCCCAGGACGCGGTAGCCCGCCTCGGCGTAGCGCAGCGCGAGCGGCAGCCCGACGTAGCCGAGCCCGACGACGCCGATCGTCGCGCTGCGTTCCGCGAGCCTGCGGAGCAGCGCTTCCTTGGCGGCGGGGATGTCCTGCGGCTTCATTTCCGGCGCGATTGTCGCCCAGCCGGCCTCAAGCCGCCAAGTGTAAAGTCATGCTTTACAGTCTGGCCGCTGCGAGCGGCCCCTAGGCGCGCGCTACAGCGATGCAAACGGCAGCGCCGTCGCACTGGGCGCGAGCGGCAGGCGGACGTCGCCGGGGTGCACGACGAAACCCGGCGCGCTGCGCTTCGCGAACGCGGCGCGAAACGCCCCGATGCCCTTGGCCATCGCGGGCAGCGGCGTGGCCGAGAGCTTGACTTCCACCGGTACCAGCCGGCCAGACCATTCCACGACCACGTCCACTTCCGCCCCGGCTGCGGTGCGCCAGAAATAGACCTGGGGGGCGATCCCGCGATGCACCAGCGCCTTCACGATCTCGGAGAGCACCGCGGTTTCCATGATCGCACCGGCCATGGGGCTGGCGGCGGCATGCTTGGGATCGCGCAGCCCGACGAGGTAACACAGGGTGCCGGTGTCGATGAAATAGACCTTCGGGCTCTTGACCAGGCGCTTGCCGACGTTGGTGAAATACGGCCGCAGGACGATGACCTGGTGCGTCGCTTCCAGCACCGATAGCCACGCTTTAACCGTGTTTACCGCTGTCCCGAGCTCGCGCGCGATGTCCGAGAGCGAGAGCAGCTGCGCGCTGCGCGCGGCGAGCGCACGCAGGAAACTCTGGAACTGCGAAAGGTCGCCGACCTGGCGCAGCGAGCGCACATCGCGCTCGAGGTAAGTCTGAATATAGCTCGAGTGCCACAGCGCCGCGTCGCGCGCAGGCTGCGAAACAGGCTCCGGGTAGCTGCCGCGCAGCAAACCGCGCCATAAGTCCCCATAGGCGAGCGCCGGGCGCGCAGGCGAGCGCCCGCCTTCCCACGGAAGCGGCGCTCCCGCCTGGCCGCGGACCTCGCGCCACGACAGCGGCAGCAGCCTCAGGATTGCGGCGCGCCCTGCGAGCGTTTCGCCGATCCCCTGGACCAGTTGCAAGTTCTGCGAGCCCGTGAGCAGATACTGGCCCGGACGGCGGCGGTCTGCATCGATCCGCTCCTTGACGTAGGGCAGCAACCCCGGCGCGTACTGGATCTCGTCGAAGATGACCGGCGGGCGATTCGCCTCGAGAAACGCGCGGGGGTCCGAGGCCGCTGCCGCGCGCACATCGGGCGCCTCCAGCGAGGCGTAGGCGCAGCGGCGGCCGAACAGGCGCTTGAGCAGGGTGGTCTTGCCCGACTGCCGTGGGCCGGTGAGCACCACCGCAGGGAACTCGCGTGCGGCGTGGCGCAGCACCGGCTCGAGGCTGCGCGGTATGTAGCCTTGCCCTGCCATTCATGCATATTTGCATTTGACATGCAAATTTGCAACTACCTGTGAGGCGCACGAGCTCCGGATGGGGTGCCCCGGCAGAGCGCGCCGCCGCTGGCTATATCAGGATCCTTCGGCCCTCGGTGATCCGGTCTCGCGACGGCCATGCTGGGCAGAGCGCCTCGACCACCGCCATCAGGTCATCGAGCGCCCGGTAGGGGTCGCCCTCGCGGCGTTCGGGCATCGCGAGGCCGCCCTCGGCGGCAATCGGCGGTTCAGCGGATTTCGCGGAGGAGATCATCGAGCATGGCCTCGCGATCGAAGAGCCGAAAATACTCGCGCACTTCCTTCATGTCCAGCGTGGCGCGGTTGGCGCGCAGCAGCGCACGGATGTCCTCGAGATCCTGCGTGCGGCGCGCATCGTTCACCATCCCCTGCAGCTTGAACCCTATGAGCCCCTCGGCACTCACGACGCGAAACTCGCCCAGCGCGGTCTTCGCCTCCCCGGCTGCGGCCAGCAGGCGGCGCGCGATCGGGCGGCTCGCGTAAAGCAGGTCGAGGCGCTCGTCGCCGCGCGCGTAGTTCCCTGCGTCGGCGCTGCGATGCAGGCATCGGTACCCAAGCCGGATGAGCTCGGCATCGATCTCGCCGGCTTTCTCGGCCTCCACCAGCAGGTCGACGTCCTGGGTCGCCCGGACCACCTTGTGCGACGCCAGGGCGAGTCCGCCGATCAGCGCGAACCGTGCCCTGATCGCGTTCAGGGCCGCGACCGCCTCCGCGATCTGGTTACCGAGCCGCGAGATCGGCACTTTCGTGCACCCTTGCGCGCAGGAAATCCGCGTAGGCGAGCGCCACGCCCTCGGCAAGCCCCACCTTCGGCGCCCAGCCCAGCGCCCGGATGCGCGAGGAGTCGAGCAGCTTTCTCGGCGTGCCGTCGGGCTTGGACGGATCGAATGCGAGGCGGCCTTCGAAGCCGACCGCCTTTGCCACCAGCGCCGCAAGCTCGGCAATGGCGTGTTCCTCGCCCGAGCCGGCGTTGAGCAGCGGCAGCGTGCCGGGGGCGACGAGCGCGTCGAACTTCGCGTCGGGCAGCCCCATGACGAAGGCACACGCATCGCCGAGGTCGTCGCTGTAGAGCAGCTCGCGGCGCGGCCTGCCGCTCCCCCACACCTTCACCTCCGGCGCACCCTGCGCTCTTGCCTCGTGCATCCGGCGGATGAGCGCCGGCAATACGTGCGAGCGCTCCGGGTCGTAGTTGTCCCCCGGCCCGTAGAGGTTGGTCGGCATCAGCGCCAGGAACTTCGCGCCGTGCTGGCGGTTGTAGCTCCAGCAGGCCTCGACGCCGGCGATCTTGGCGATCGCGTAGGCGCGGTTGGTCGGCTCGAGCGGCCCGGTGAGGAGGTATTCCTCCTTCATCGGCTGCGGGCAGTCGCGCGGGTAGATGCAAGAGGAGCCAAGAAAAACGAGGCGCTTCACGCCCGCGCGCCAGCTCTCGTGGATGACGTTGCCCTGGATCGCCAGGTTCTCGCGGAGAAACTCGGCCGGGTGGGTGTCGTTGGCGAGGATGCCGCCCACCCTGGCCGCGGCGCAGAAGACGTACTCCGGGCGCTCGCGCTCGAAGAAGGCGCGCACCGCCTGCGCGTCCATCAGCTCCAGCTCCGCGTGCCGGCGCAGGATGAGGTTCGCGTGGCCTGCGCGGCCAAGCGCGCGCGCGATCGCAGATCCCGCAAGCCCCGTGTGGCCCGCTACGTAGATCCTCGCGTCCGCGGAAAGGCTCATCCGGGCTGGCCGCGCGGCGCGTGGCCGTGGCGCGCGGCGAGCTTCATGCGCTCGGCCTCGCGCAGGTCCTCGCGCACCATCTCCGCGACGAGCTGCTTGAATCCGATGCGCGGCTTCCAGCCGAGCTTTGCCCGGGCCTTGCTCGCGTCGCCGAGCAGTGTGTCGACCTCGGCCGGCCGCAGGTAGCGCGGGTCGATCGCCACGATGCAGCGGCCCGCGGCGTCGTAGCCCTTTTCCTCGGCGCCGCGGCCGCGCCACGCGATGCGCATGTCGAGCTCGGCGGCAGCGGCCTCCACGAACTCGCGCACGCTGCGCTGCTCGCCGGTGGCGATCACGTAGTCCTCGGGCTCGGGCTGCTGCAGCATCAGCCACTGCGCCTCTACGAAGTCGCGCGCGTGGCCCCAGTCGCGGCGCGCTTCCAGGTTGCCGAGGTACAGGCACTCCTCCAGCCCGAGCTTGATGCGCGCGAGCGCCCGCGTGATCTTGCGGGTGACGAAAGTCTCGCCGCGGATCGGCGACTCGTGGTTGAAGAGGATGCCGTTGCAGGCGTAGAAGCCGTAGGCCTCGCGGTAGTTCACCGTGATCCAGTAGGCGTAGAGCTTGGCCACGCCGTAGGGCGAGCGCGGGTGGAAGGGCGTCGTCTCGCGTTGCGGGCTTTCGGCCACCTTGCCGAACATCTCGGAAGTCGAGGCCTGGTAGAAACGCGTCTTCTTCTGCAACCCGAGGATGCGGATCGCCTCCAGGAGGCGCAGCGTGCCGAGCGCGTCGGAGTCCGCGGTGTACTCCGGCTCCTCGAACGACACCGCGACGTGGCTCTGCGCGGCGAGGTTGTAGACCTCGTCGGGCTGCGCCTGCTCGAGCGTCCTCACCAGGCTCGAGGCGTCCGTCATGTCGCCGTAGTGCAGGACGAGGCGCGGATCCGGCTCGTGCGGGTCCTGGTAGAGGTGGTCGATGCGCTGCGTGTTGATGAGCGAGGCGCGGCGCTTCACGCCGTGCACCCGGTAGCCCTTGGCGAGCAGGAACTCGGCGAGGTAGGCGCCGTCCTGGCCGGTGATGCCGGTGATCAGCGCCGTCCTGCTCATCGGAGCAGGGGGGCCGGGCCCCTACCGGTCGAGGCATTCGGGGCCTTCCCGGCCCCCCCGCACCCCCCGAGCGCGGTTGGCACTGAATGTCTCATGCCGCCATCCCTTCGCGGCCGGCGTAGTGCGCGCGGTACCAGGCGACGAAGCGCTCGATGCCCGCATCGAGCGGCGTCGCGGGCGCGTAGCCGATCGCCGCGCGCAGCTTATCGGTCGAGGCCCAGGTGGCAGCGACGTCGCCCGGCTGCATCGGCGCCATCTCGATCACCGCCTTGCGCCCGGCGGCGCGCTCGATCGAGCGCACGAAATCCAGCAGCTGGATCGGCGAGCCGTACCCGACGTTGAAAATCCGGTGGCGCTCGGCGCCGCCCGCGCCGGGATGCGGCCGCTCGGCAATGCGCGCAGTCGCCTCGACGACGTCGTCCACGTAAGTGAAGTCGCGCTCCAGCTCGCCGCGGTTGAAGACACGAATGGGCTTTCCCTTGAGGATCGCGCGCGTGAAGCCGAAAAACGCCATGTCGGGCCGGCCCCAGGGGCCGTAGACGGTGAAGTAGCGCAAGCCCGTGCAAGGGGTGCCGTAGAGCCGGCTGTGGCTCTCGGCCATCAGCTCGCCCGCGCGCTTGGTCGCGGCGTAAAGGCTCACCGGCCGGTCCACGCGGTGCTCCTCGCGGAACGGCATCTCGGTGTTGGCGCCGTAGACGCTCGAGCTGCTCGCGTACACGAGGTGCGCGATCTTCGACTTGCGGCAGGCCTCCAGGATGTTGAGGAACCCCGCGACGTTGCTCGTCACGTAGGCCATCGGGTTCTCGAGCGAGTAGCGAACGCCTGCCTGCGCCGCGAGGTGCAGCACGCAGTCGAAGCGGTGCGCGCCGAAAAGCGCCTCGATCGCCGGCGCGTCGGCGATGTCGAGCTTTTCGAACGCGAATTTCGGATGGGGCTTCAACTGCTCCAGGCGCGCGCGCTTCAACGCCGGGTCGTAGTAGGCGTTGAGGTTGTCCAGGCCCAGCACTTCGTGGCCGCGCTCGAGCAGCGCGCGGCTCGCGTGCATGCCGATGAATCCCGCCGCACCTGTCACCAGAAGCTTCAAGCCGGATGTCCCTCGCTGCGCACGGGCGTCGATCTTACGTCACACGACCTGCGGCAACTCGCCGGCCGGAAGCGCTTCGATGCCGCGCGCAAGCGGAAATCGCTCCCGGCCCGGGTAGACCACGAAGGCCTTCTTCAGCCGCAAGTCCGACATCGCGCTCAGCAGGCCCTTGGATACGCCAGGCGCGGTGCTGCGCTTGATCTCGAATCCGACCATGGGCCTCCCGGGTCGCTCGAGCACCAGGTCGATCTCGGCGCCTGCCGCCGTGCGGTAGAAGCTCGCCCGGTCGCCCGGCCGCGCGTGCGCGAGGATCTGCTCCAGGACCCAACCCTCCCACGAGGCGCCGCATACCGGGTGCGCCAGCACCTCGTCCTCGGTCGCCAGCCCCAGCAACGCATGCAGCAACCCGCTATCCCGCAGGTACACTTTCGGCGTCTTGACCAGCCGCTTGCGGAGGTTGCGGTGGTAGGCCGGCAGCTCGCGCACCATGAACGTCGACCCGAGGATATCGAGGTAGTGCCGCACGGTGGGCGCGGTGATGCCGAGGCTTGCGCCGATCCGCGAAGCATTCCAGAGCTGGCCGTGGCTGTGCGCGAGCATCGTCCAGAAGCGGCGCAGGTTGGCGGCAGGCACGCGCACCCCGAGCTGCGGCAGGTCGCGCTCCAGGTGCGTGTCGACGTATGCGGCGCGCCACGTGAACGACGCTGCATCCGTCCGGGCGAGATAGCTCGGCGGAAAGCCGCCCCTCAACCAGAGACGGTCTTGATTCGCGCCGCTGATCTCGGCAAGCGTCAGCGGCGGCAGCTCGAGGTAGGCGATGCGGCCCGCAAGCGATTCCGAGCCCTGCCGGCGCAAGTCAGGGGTCGCCGATCCGAGCAGCAGGAAGCGGCCCGGCCGCCGGTGCTCGTCGACCAGAGCTCGAAGTAGCGGAAACAATCCAGGCAGCCTGTGCACTTCATCCAGCACCACCAGCTTGGTCCAGCGCGGCGCCAGATAGGCTTCGGCATCCGCGAGCCGGCCCAGATCCGACGGCCGTTCCAAGTCGAGCATTACGACGCGCGTCGCCGCGCGCCGCGACACCAAGCGGCGCGCCAAGGTCGCCTTGCCGACCTGGCGCGCGCCGAGCAGCGCGACCACGGGAAAGCTTCGCAGCGCGGCGTCCACCCGGGCTTCGAGCGCGCGGGGCAGCATCCGTGCAATTTTAAAGGTCGCCTTTAAATTTGCAAGGTTGCTCCAGGTTGCCCCGGATCC
>CAZVHU010000016.1:23738-34844 GCA_964627075.1 uncultured Enterobacteriaceae bacterium
CAATTTTAAAGGTCGCCTTTAAATTTGCAAGGTTGCTCCAGGTTGCCCCGGATCCACCCGCAGCACCCGCGCCAGCCCGTCGCGCCAGTGCGGCAGCGCGATTCCGCAGGCGCGGCGGATGCGCGCGCAGGACAGCACCGAATAGCGCGGGCGGCGGGCGGCAGTCGGGTACTCCGCGGTGGTGATTTGCGTGAGCTTTACGCGGGCGTTGCCGGTCTGCGCCAGGATCTCGCGCGCAAACTCGAACCACGAGCATTGGCCGGTGGCCGCAAGGTGGAAGATCCCCTCGGGTGCTTCGCCCGAGGCGAGGAGCTTCGCGCACGCGTCGGCGAGGTCGCGCGCCGCGGTCGGGCTCCCCACCTGGTCGCCGACCACCCGCAGCTCGCCGCGCTCGCGCGCGAGCCTCAGGATCGTGAGCAGGAAGTTGCGCCCGCGCGACTCGTAGACCCAGCAGGTGCGCAGGATCAGGTGCCGGCAGCCGCTTGCGGCGATGCGCCGCTCGCCCTCGAGCTTGCTGCGGCCGTAGGCACCGAGCGGGTTGGGCGCGTCGTCTTCCACATAGGGCGCGCCCTTCTCGCCGTCGAACACGTAGTCGGTCGAGTAGTGGACGAGCAGCGCGCCGCGGCGCTTCGCCTCCTCGGCGAGCACGCCGGGCGCCTCGGCGTTGATGCGCATCGCGAGCGCGGGCTCGGATTCGGCCTGGTCCACCGCGGTATAGGCGGCGGCGTTGACTATCGCATCGGGGAGGGCCTCGCGCACCACGCGGCGGATGGCTTCGGCGTCGGCGAGGTCGAGCTCCGTGCGGTCGGTGCTCTTTAGCTCGTGCCCGTGCGCGAGCGCGCGCGCGAGCTCGTGCCCGAGCTGGCCGTTCCGGCCGAGGAGGAGAATCCTCACCGGCCCTGCTCGTCTTTCTCCCTCAGCCGGCGCAGCTGGGGGAGGTTGTCGGCGCCCTCGCGCAGCGCGAGCAGCGGCTCCGGCCCGGCGAAAATCAGCTTCCAGTCGAGCCTCCGGCGCTGGCGGATGAGCATGTTCTCGATGTCCACCCGGTCCTGGCCGCAGCCAGCGAAGGCCTTCAGGACGATGAGGTCCGCCGCCGAGCGTGTCACCAGCCGCAACCCGGCGCCGAAATCGAACCCGGACGCGCGTTCGATGCAGCGATGCTCGAATGGCAGCGCACCCGGCGCGACATCAACCGGGATTCCCGAAGCTGTCCGGATCAGTATGACGCGCACCCTGAGCGCGAAGTGTCGCGCTTCTGGAATCCGACCCGCATACTGCGACATCACGCGATCGATCGTCCCCGCTTCGTCGCCGAGCGCGCAAAGCAAGGTGAAGTCCGCATCCTTGGTAATGCGCGGCTGGCCCCAGCGTTGCAAGGCCAAGCCGCCGACGATGCAGAACTTGAGACCGGATCGCTGGAAGAAGTCTCGAATCTCCCGCGCCGAGTCGAAGACCGGCTTCACCTCCTCCGGTGCAGCCTGGCGAACCATCGCTGCTGCTCGACCAGGCCGGATTCCTCGCCCTCAGGTGACACCAGCGGGTGCCACCCGGTGAAGAGCGCCCGGCCGTGATCGCGCACGTCGTCATCGGTCATCGCTTTGAGCTCGGCACGCTTCATGGCCTCGAGCGCCTTGCCGGCCTCGGCCCAAGTCTCGACCCACTTGCGGACCCGCTCGTCGCTCATAAGTCGCTAATTTTACTCCGCAACTCGCCGACCCTTACCGGATGTGCCGCAGCCTCTCTACCGCGGCGTTGAGGTCGAATACGCCACGGCGCGCATTCGCAGCGGGGGAGGCAGTCTGGCAGACGATATAGCGGTGTTCCGCACCCGCTAGATCCGCGGCGCGCTCGAGGCGCGCGAGATCATCGGGGGACGCACGCGCCGCCAGCTTGATTTCCAGCGCAACGCGAGTCCCGCCGAGACGCAGCAGCAGGTCGATCTCGCGGCCGTCGCTCGTGCGCAGGAAAAACGGCTCAAAATCCGCGCCGCGCGCCGCCAGATTGCCCAGCATCTGCTCGATGGCAAAGCCCTCCCAGCTTGCGCCGGCGAGCGGATGCCGGAGCAGCGCCTCATGGCTGCCGACGCCGAGCAAAGCGTGCAGCAGTCCGCTGTCGCGCAGATAGATCTTCGGGCTCCGCACGAGGCGCTTGGCGATGCGGCCGCTCCACGGCGCGAGCCGCCGCACGAGATACGCGCCCTCGAGGAAGTCTAGGTAGCGGTTCACCGTGTGGTAGGAAAGGCCCAGGCTGCTCCCGACATTGGAGGCATTCCAGACCTGGCCGTGCACCGCGGCGAGCATGTGCATCAGCCGCTGTGTCACCTGCGGGGCGGCCGGCAGCCCCCAGGCGGGAAGGTCGCGCTGCGCCATCAGCGCCGCGAAATCGCGCTGCCAGGCGGGAAACCGCGCGCCGCCCAGAATTCCTCCGTCCGGGAAGCCCCCCTGCAGCCAGTGGCGACCGAGCCGGACGGCGGGGAGCTCGCCCAACAGGAAGGGAGTCAGCTCGACGAGCGCCAGGCGCCCGGCGAGCGATTCCGAGACCGCGCGCATGAGCCGCGGAGAGACCGAGCCGAGCAGCAGGAACCGGCCGTTGCGGCGGCGGTCGGCGTCGATCGCCGAGCGCAAACGGGGGAAGAGTTCCGGCCAGGTCTGTGCCTCGTCGATCACCGCCAGCCTGCGGCCCGCAGCGATCGCCTCCCATTCCAGTTCCAGGCGCAGGCGGTCGGCCGGCTGCTCGGCATCGAAGTAAAGGCCGGACAGGCCGCGCGCGAGGGTCGTCTTGCCGCTTTGCCGCGGGCCGAGCAGCGCGGCGGCCGGAAAGCGCGCCATGCGCGCGCGCAGCAGGCTGGCGACCAAGCGTCTCCGCATCGCCTTGCATTTTAGAAGTTAATTTCTATTTTGCAAGGGCGGCCGGCGCAGCGCCACGCTCAGGCGTAGGTCTCGGCGCGCGCGAGCGGCGCCCCGCGCCGGTCCTTGTCCGCGAGGATCGGCTCGCCCGCGAGCGGCCAGGGGATGCCGAGCGCCGGGTCGTTCCAGAGGAGCGTGCGCTCGTGCTCGGGCGCGTAGTAGTCGGTAGTCTTGTAGAGCACCTCCGCGGATTCGGAGGTGACGAGAAAACCATGCGCGAACCCGGGCGGGATCCACAGCATGCGCTTCGATCCGGCGTCGAGCCGCACCGCCTCCCAGCGCCCGAAAGTCGGCGAGCTTCTTCGCAGGTCCACCGCCACGTCGAAGATCTCGCCCGCGATGACGCGCACGAGCTTGCCCTGCGGCTGGCGGACCTGGTAGTGCAGCCCGCGCAGCACGTTCTTCACCGAGCGTGAGTGGTTGTCCTGCACGAACTCGGCGTCCACGCCGGTCGCCTCGCGAAAGGCGCGCCGGTTGTAGCTCTCCAAAAAGAACCCGCGCGCGTCGCCGAACACCCTCGGCTCGAGGAGCAGCACGTCGGGGATCGCGGTGCGCTCGACCTTCACTACAGGACGCGCTCGGCGAGCACGCGCAGCAGGTACTCGCCGTAGCCGCTTTTCGCGAGCGGCCGCGCCAGCGCGCGCAGCTGCCGCGCTCCGATGTAGCCCATGCGCCAGGCGACTTCCTCCGGGCAGGCGATCTTGAGCCCCTGGCGGCGCTCGATGGTCTCGATGAAGTGCGAAGCCTCAAGCAGCGAGTCGTGCGTGCCGGTGTCGAGCCAGGCGTAGCCGCGGCTCATCGGCAGCACCTCGAGCTCGCCCCATTCGAGGTACTGCCGGTTGACATCGGTGATCTCGAGCTCGCCGCGCGCCGAGGGCTTGAGCCTGGAGGCGATCCCGACCACGCGGTTGTCGTAGAAGTACAGGCCGACCACGGCGTAGCGCGACTTCGGGCGCGCGGGCTTTTCCTCGATGCTGCGCGCGCGAAAGCGCCGGTCGAACTCGACCACGCCATAGCGCTGCGGATCCGTCACCGGGTAGGCGAACACGGTGGCGCCGCGCTTGCGGGAGGCGGCGCGCTTGAGCAGCGCCGTGAGGTCGTGGCCGTGGAACAGGTTGTCGCCGAGCACCAGCGCCACGGAATCGCGGCCGATGAACCTGCGGCCGATCACGAACGCCTGCGCGAGGCCCTTGGGCTCGGGCTGCACGGCGTAGGCAAGGCGCATGCCCCAGCGCCTGCCGTCCCCGAGCAGCGCCTCGAAGCGCGGCGTGTCCTGCGGCGTGGAGATGACGAGGATGTCGCGGATCCCGGCGAGCATCAAGGTGCTCAACGGGTAGTAGATCATCGGCTTGTCGTACACCGGCAGGAGCTGCTTGGAGACCACCAGCGTCGCCGGGTACAGGCGCGTGCCCGAGCCGCCCGCGAGGATGATTCCCTTCACGCCGCCCTCCGCACGATATCGTTGGTCCAGGCCTGGTTCTCGAGGTACCAGCGCACCGTCTTCGCTAACCCCGATTCGAAATGCTCCTTCGGGCGCCAGCCGAGCTCGCGCGCGATCTTGGAAGCGTCGATCGCGTAGCGCCGGTCGTGACCCGGGCGGTCGGCGACGAACGCGATCAGGTCCTCGTGCCGCCCGGCCTTTCGCGGGCGCGCTTCGTCGAGCAGCCGGCAGATCGCGCGCACCACCTCGAGGTTGTGCCGCTCGCTCGCGCCGCCGATGTTGTAGGTCTCGCCCGGCCGGCCGCGCTCCAGCACCGCGCGCAGCGCCTCGCAGTGGTCGAGCACGTAGAGCCAGTCGCGCACGTTGCCGCCGTCGCCGTAGACCGGCAGGGGCTTGCCGGCGAGCGCGTTGGCGATCACGAGCGGGATGAGCTTTTCCGGGAACTGGTAGGGGCCGTAGTTGTTGGAGCAGTTAGTGGTGAGCACCGGCAGCCCGTAGGTGTGGTGCCAGGCGCGCGCGAGGTGGTCCGCCGCGGCCTTCGACGCCGCGTACGGGCTGTTGGGCGCGAAGGGCGAGTCCTCGGTGAACGCCGGGTCCGCGGGGCCGAGCGAGCCGTAGACCTCGTCGGTCGAGATGTGCAGGAAGCGGAAGCGCCCGCGCTCGCCGCCGGCTAGCGCCTGCCAGTGCGCGCGCGCTTCCTCCAGCAGCGAGAAGGTCCCGGTGACGTTGGTGCGCATGAACTCGGCCGGCCCCTCGATCGAGCGGTCGACGTGGCTCTCGGCGGCGAAGTGCACGATGGCGCGTGGCCGGTGCGCGGCGAGGAGCCTCCTCACCAGCGCGCGGTCGCAGATGTCGCCCTGCACGAACACGTGGCGCGCGTCGCCCGCGAGCGCCTCGAGGTTCGCGAGATTGCCTGCGTAGGTGAGCTTGTCCAGGTTCACGACCGGCTCGCCGCTCTGCGCGATCGTGGACAGCACGAAATTGGCGCCGATGAAGCCGGCGCCGCCAGTGACGAGCAGCATGCGGCGATTATCCCATTCCGCCGAACGGAAAAAGGGGTCAGGACCCTTTTCTCGGCGCGCGCCGCGGCCTGCCGGTGCTAGGAGAAAAGGGTCCTGCCCCCTTTTTCGAGGTCGTACCAGGCGGCGAGCACCGGCTCGAGGGGAAGGTCCGCGAGGTCGCGCGACGGCGGCTGCACGACGCGATGCGGCACGCCCCAGGGGCGCCAGCGCGCGACCGGCGAGTCGCCGAAGAGCGCCACCACAGGCTTGCCGAGCGCCGCGGCGAGGTGCATCGCGCCGCCGTCCGGGCAGACCACTCGTTCGGCGAGCGAGAGCGCCGCGATCAGCGTGGCGAGATCGCGGGTCGGCACCGGCAGCACGCTCGCGCTGGCGGCGCGCTCGACGACCTGCGCCGCTGCCTCGTCGTCGCCGGGGTGGCGCGGGTCGTCCTTCGCCCCCGGCGCCCAAAGAAGCAGCACGCGGCGCTCGCGCGCCAGCTCGCGCGCGAGCGCCGCGTAGCGCTCCAGCGGCCAGCGCTGCGCCGGCCTGCGCGCGCTGATGTGCAGCGCCACCCACGGCGCGTCGCCGAGATGTGCCCGCAGCCGCTCGGATTCTTCCCGATCGGGAAGAATCCGCATCGGCCCCGGCGTCCCGGTCACGCCCAGCGCGCGCCCCAGGTCGAACACGCGCTCGACTTCGTGCTGCCCGGCGGGGAACTCCGTGCCCGCTGCGATCACGCGCTCAGGTCCCAGGCTTTGCGCCAGGCGCAGCGTCTGCGGCGCGGGCGCGGGCACGATCACGCTGTCGAAGCGCGCGCCGCGCAGACGCGAGGCGAGGCGCAGCCGCTCGCGTGCGTAGCGCACGAGGCCCCCGGACCGGTGCTTGAGCTTCTCGTAGACGAACAGCTCGTCCACCGACGGATGGCGCGCCAGCACCCCTGCGTTGTAGGTGGTCACGAGCGCGGCGATGTGCGCTCCCGGCAGCTGCGCCCGCAGCGCGTCCAGGAGCGGCGTCGTGCAGGCGAGGTCGCCGATGTTGTCGCGGCGTACGACCAGGATGCGCGGCGCGGCGCTCAAGCAGCGGCCCGCGCCGCGGGCGCGGCACGGCGCTCTCTCAGGCGGCACAGCCACGCCCCGAGCAGCAGCATGGCGAGGATGCCGTGCTCGTGGTGCAGCGTGGTGTTCACCGCCCCGGCGCCGACGGTGACGAGCCACGCCGAGGCCGCGCCACCCCACAGCAGCCAGTCGGCGTCGTCCGCGCCGGGCGCGGGCCGCTTCCACAAGGCCGCGAGCCACGCCACCAGCACCGCGGCGAGCGCGGCGGCGCCCACGACCCCCCGCTCGGCGAGCGTGTTCACGAACAGGCTGTGCCCGTGCGGAAAGCGCACGTAGCGCGATTCGTCGTAGTCCTTGCCCGCCTCGGCCCGCCAGGCGCGCACGCGCTCGTGCGAGATCTCGCTGTAGTTGTCCATGCCGACGCCGAACCAGGGATGGCGCTGCCACGCCGCGAGCCCCATGCGCCAGACGCCGTCGCGCAGCGCGAGCACGTTGCCCTCGCGCTCGCGGTCCTGCTGCTTGCGCACGATCTCGGCGCCGAACTGCACCAGCAGCGCGCCGGCGAGCACCAGCGCGAGCGCGCTCGCCGCGAGCGGCGTGCGCCAGCGCCGCCACCACGCCGCAGCGAGCACCAGCACGGCCGCGATCCCCGCGCCCACCGCGCCGCGGCTCGCGGTGACGACGAGCGAGGCGAAGACGAGCAGCGCGAGCGCGGCCGCGGCCGCCTGCTCGCCCGCGCGCCAGCTCCTCCAGCGCGCGAACAGCCACGATGCGCACACGCCGAGCATGATCGCAAGATAAATGGCGGTGTGGTTGACATGC
This sequence comes from uncultured Enterobacteriaceae bacterium, assembly GCA_964627075.1. GTDB lineage: Bacteria > Pseudomonadota > Gammaproteobacteria > Burkholderiales > SG8-39 > 2-02-FULL-66-14. The sequence goes on from CAZVHU010000016.1 coordinate 30,964, forward strand.
CCGACCGAGTGCAGCTGCAGGGTGCCGCTCTTTCCCACCCCCGACCAGAGCCGGTAGTAGCCGTAGCCCAGCCCGATGACCGTGGAGGCGACCAGCGCCCCGAGCAGCCACACAAGCTCGCGCCCGCTGTAGCCGCCGCGCTTGACGAGCCAAAGCAGGCTGCCGTAGCGCAGCAGGTCGCCGGCGCCGCGCCATTCGCTCTTTTCCAGCCCGGCGAACGCAGCCACCAGGAAGCCCGAGGCGATCCACAGCGCGATCAGCGTATCCCAGAGGTCCCAGCGGCCGCCGAAGTCGCGCGCCCTGGCGCGGTTGGCGATCCAGGTTACGGCGTAGGCGACCCAGAGCAGGTTCTTCGGCGCCTCGAACAGCGGCAGGAAGATCGCAAGCGCGATCAGCAGCCCGGTCTCTACCGGGTAGCGCGCTTGCTTCAGCTCAGCGAGCATGCGCGGCGAAGTCTAGCAGCCGCGCCGCGCGATGCCGGTAGAGGTGCTCGCGCCGCACGCGCGCGTGCGCGCGCTCGGCGATCGCGCGCGCGGCTTCAGGCCGCGCGAGGAACTCGCGGATGCGGGCGACGCACTCCTCGAGATCGCGGAAGTCCACCCATTCGTCGGCGGCGAAGTCGTCGGCGGCGTGGCGCCTGTTGTCGGAAAGAAGGAAGCCGCCGCAGGCCGGCACGCCGTAGCAGCGCTCGGGCAGGCCCCAACTGGGCTCCGCGCCGGCATCGCAGGCCGCGAACACCGAGAGGTTGATGCGGCTTCGCTTGATGACTTCCGCCTGCCGCGCGTCGCCGAGCCCGGCACCGTCGCTGAAGAGCACGCGCGCGCCGAGCGGCGCCAGGCGCGAGGCGAGCGCGGCGAGGAAATCCGCGCGCCGCGCGTGCTCGGGGTAGCGCGCGCGGTCGAGATTGCCGATGAACGACACGTCCCAGTGATGCCACGCCGGATCGCGCATCGCCTGCAGCTCGTCCGGGTTCGCCCCGTAGACCGACTCGCGCGCGGCGTTGGGGCAATACAGCGAGCGCGCGGCGAAGCGTCCCGCGCCCTGCATCGAGTGCGTGGCGTAGCCTGCGAAGGGCCTGAGCCAGGCGAGCGCCGCGAGCCGCGCGCCGTGCACCCCGCGGTGCCAGGGCGCATCGCGATCGAGCGCGACGAACGCCGCACCCTGCGCCGCGAGCCGCCGCTTGAGCGCGAGCGTGCGACGCAGGCGGCGCGCGCAGTCGGTGAGGTCGGCGACGCACAGCTCCACGCCGTCGCCTTGTCCCTCGGCCGTCTCGAGCACTTCGTGCCCGAGCGCCTCGAACCCCTCGCGCAGGCCGCGAAAGCCCTTGCGGAAGTCCAGCAGCACCCTCACGGCGCTCAGCCGAGCAGCTCGCGCGCGGCGCGCGCCACCGCCTCGACCTCGATCGCGTGCATGCAGCGCGGCGCCGGGCACTCGGCGCTCGTGCGCTGGCAGCGGCGCACCCACGCGATCTCGCGCTTGAACAGCCGCCGCTGGTCGCGGCAGGGAAAGGCCTCTACGGTCACGGCGCGGCACGGCATGTCGCGGAAAAACTCCCCGGGGCCGAACAGCGCCGCCGAGCTCGGGCCGAACAGCGCCACCGTGGGCGTGCCGGTGAGCCGCCCGAGGTGCATGACGCTGGTGTCGAGCGTGACCAGCAGCGCCGCGCCCGCCACCAGGTGCCAGAGCTGCGCGAGGTCGAGCCGCTGCCCGAGCGCCAGGTAGCGGCCGCGGGCGTCGATCGCCCGGATGAGCGCAGCGCCCTGCGGCCCCGCGCTCCACACCGGCACCAGGCCCTGCGCCTCGAGCCGGCGCGCAAGCTCGAGCCACTTCGCCTCCTCCCAGTGCTTGAGCGGGGTGCTCGCCTCGACGTGCAGCACGGCGTAGCGGCGCGCCGGCGCATCGAACGCCGTGCATAGCGGCGCGGGCCAGTCTGCCGCGCGATAGGGGCGCGGCGGCGGCCCGTCTGCGAGTGTCGCCGCGATGTCGCCCCACGCCGCGGGCGCCTCCGGAAAGGCGCGCTCCTCGTCCACCGGCCAGCTCTTGTAGCGCGGCTGGTCGCCGGCGAAGGCGACGATCCAGCGCGCACCCGCGGCCGCGGCGAGCCAGCTGTAGCGGTTGTCGCCCGGCACCAGGGCGAGGTCGAAGCCGGGCTCGTCGAAGATCGCGCCCAGGGTGGCGCGTTCGCGCGGCTCGTAGACCAGGGCGCGCGCGCCGTAGGGGCGCCCGCCGTAGAGCGGCGCGAGCGCCCGGCGCACGGTGAGCGCGATGTCGGCATCCGGGTGCCGCTCGCGCAGCTTGGCGACGAGCGGCGTGAGCATCAGCACGTCGCCCGCGAGCAGGTGATGCGCCACCAGGATCCTGCGCGGCGCCTCCGGGCGCGAGCGGCGCTGCGCCCGCACGAAGCGCCGCGCGAGCGCGCGCGGCAGCACCCTGAGGCGAGCGCCGGTGCGGCTAGCGGCCCGCGGCATCCCGGTAGATCGCCTCCATGCGGTCGAGCATGCGCTCGTAGGAGAAGTTCTCCACGCAGTGCTTGCGCGCGGCCTCGCCCAGCTCCCTGCGCCGCCCCGGCTCGCGCGCCAGGCGCTCGATGGCGGACGCGAGCGCCTGCGGGTCCTGCGGCGGCACGACCACCGCTGTGCGCTCGTCCTCGGCGACTTCCGGGATGCCGCCCGCGGCGGTGGTCACGCACGGCAGCGCGACCAGCATCGCCTGCACCAGCGCCTGCGGCACGCCCTCGTTGGCGTACGATGGCAGCGCGAAGATGTCGAAGGCCCGCAGCCACGGCAGCACGTCGTCCTGGTTGCCCGCCATGCGCACGCGCGCGCCGAGATCGAGCCTCGCGATCAGCGCCTCGAGCGCGCCGCGCTGCGGGCCGTCGCCGACGATCGCGAGCTCGACGTTGCCGGGCAGCAGCTTCATCGCCTCGATCAGGTGGCGGTGGCCCTTCCAGCTGCGCAGCGTGGCGACGATGCCGACGAGCACCCGGTCGGCTGCGACGCCGAGCCTCAGGCGCGCGGCGGCGCGCTCGCCGGGGCGGAAGCGGCCGGCGTCGACGCCCGTGGGCACCGACTCGATGCGCGCGGCGGGAAAGCCGTTGCGTTCCGCGAGCTCGCGCTTGAGCGCCTCGCCGGTGGTCACCACGCGCGCCGTGGCGCGCGTGTACAGCCACCGCGTGAGCGGGTCGCGCGGCACCGGTGCCGAGATGTGGCGCGTGCGCACCAGCGGGCACGGCCGCCCCAGGCGCGCGAGCGCCACCGCCGCGAGCCAGCTGTCGGTCGAGCTGTGGGAATTGACAACGTCGTAGCGGTGCGCGCCGAGCCACTCGGTCATCGCGCGCAAGCAGGCGAGCCTTTTTCTCGCGATCGGCAAGGCCACGGCGGGCACGCCCCACTTGGCGGCCTCGGCGTGCAGTCGCGCCTCCTGCGGGCAGAGCACCGTCACCTCGTGGCCGCGCTTCATCATCCCTTGCGATTCCGACAGGATGCGGATCTCCTGCCCGCCCCAGCCGAGCGAGGACTCGGTGTGCGCGATCCTCATGCCGCGGCCGCGGTCTGCGCGGCGAACTGCAGGCGGTAGAGCCTGGCGTAGGTGCCGTCGCGCGCGAGCAGCGCGCCGTGGCTGCCGGTCTCGACGATGCGGCCGCGCTCCAGCACCACGATGCGGTCGGCGCGCTCGATGGTCGAGAGCCGGTGCGCGATCACGATCGTGGTGCGGCCTCGCATCAGCGCTTCGAGCGCCGACTGCACCAGGCGCTCGGACTCCGAGTCGAGCGCCGAGGTGGCCTCGTCCAGGACGAGCACCGGCGCGTTCTTGAGCAGCGCGCGCGCGATCGCCAGGCGCTGGCGCTGGCCGCCGGAGAGCCGCAGGCCGTTCTCGCCGAT
>CAZVHU010000017.1:0-34338 GCA_964627075.1 uncultured Enterobacteriaceae bacterium
CGGCTGCTCTATGCGTTTCCGATCCTGCTCGGGGTCAACGTCATCACCTTCGCGCTGTTCTTCGTCGTCAACACGCCCGACGACATGGCGCGCATGCAGCTCGGCGCCAAGCGCGTCACCCCCGAGGCGATCCAGAAGTGGAAGGCCGAGCGCGGCTACGACAAGCCGCTGCTGTGGAACGCGCAGGCGCCGGGACTGGGCGCGGCGACGCAGACCATCTTCTACGAGAAGTCGGTGAAGCTGTTCGCCTTCGACTTCGGCCAGGCCGAGGACAAGCGCGACATCGCCAACGAGATCCGCGAGCGCATGTGGCCGAGCCTGGCGCTCGCCATCCCGGTGTTCCTGGTGGGGCTGGCGGTCAACATCAGCTTCGCGCTGCTGATGGCGTTCTTCCGCGCCACCTATCTCGACTTCTGGGGCGTGGTGCTGTGCGTGGCGATGATGTCGATCTCGACGCTGTTCTACATCATCGGCGGGCAGTACGTCGCCTCCAAGCTCTGGCACCTGGTGCCGATCTCGGGCTACGCGGGCGGGCTCGACGCGATCAAGTTTCTCCTGCTGCCGGTGGTGATCGGGGTGGTGAGCGGCATCGGTTCCGGCAGCCGCTGGTACCGCACCATCTTCCTCGAGGAGATCAGCCGCGACTACGTGCGCACTGCACGCGCCAAGGGGCTGTCGGAGACCGCGGTGCTCTTTCGCCACGTGCTCACGAACGCCATGATCCCGATCCTCACCGGCGCGGTGGTGGTGATCCCGCTGCTGTTCATGGGAAGCCTGATCGCCGAGTCCTTCTTCGGCATCCCGGGCCTGGGCAGCTACACCATCGATGCCATCCAGGCGCAGGACTTCGCGGTGGTGCGCTCGATGGTGTTCATCGGCTCTGTGCTCTACATCGCGGGGCTGATCCTCACCGACATCTCCTACACGCTCGTCGACCCGAGGATCAGGCTCGAATAGCATGCCGGTCATCCTCGTCACCGACGTGCTGGTCTGGCTGCTGGTCGCGGCGGCCGTCGGCTATGCGCTGTATTGCCGGCGCCACGCGCACCTCGCCGCACCCTGGGCGCGCGTGTTCCGCTCGAGCGCGGCAATGGCCTCGCTCGTGGTGCTGGCCGCCTACCTCGCGCTCGGGCTGCTCGATTCGCTCCACTACCGGCCCGCGCTCGAGCAGAAGGGCGCCGGCGCGCAGAAGGCCTACGCGGTCGAGGTGCGCTCGGTGCTCGACCTCGCGCTCACGCACTTGCGCGGCCGCAACGAGAAGACCTACTCGGCGCCGCTCGCGGTGCGCTCCTACGCCAAGGAGCTGGTCGAGCACCCCGACGGCAGGCAGTCGCGCGAATTCCCGCGCCTGCGCCACGGCGGCGCGCATCTGAAGGACGAATCCGCCTGGGCGGGAGATGTCGCCGCGCGCGCGGCAGGCGGCCTCGCGGTTGCGGCGGCGCTCTGGGCGTTCGCCCTCCTCGGCACGCGGCTCTTGCGGCAGCGCTGGCCCGAGGTGCCGTGGCGCGCGGCGCTCTGGTCGCTCGGCGCGCTGCTCGCGCTCGCCGGCCCGGCGCTCGCCCTATCCGCGTCCTACCACGTGCTCGGCACCGACAAGGTGGGGCAGGACGTGTTCTACCTCGCGCTGAAATCGGTGCGCACCAGCCTCGTCATCGGCACGCTCACCACGCTGGTGCTGCTGCCGGTCGGAATCGCGCTCGGGACCATGGCGGGCTACTTCAAGGGCTGGGTGGACGACGTCATCCAGTACGTCTACACCACGCTCAATTCGATCCCCGGCGTGCTGCTGATCGCCGCAGCGGTGCTGATGATGCAGGTCTACATCGACACGCGCCCGGAGCTTTTCCCGACCGCGGTGCAGCGCGCCGACCTGCGACTGCTGTTCCTATGCATCATCCTCGGCCTGACCAGCTGGACCGGGCTTGCGCGCCTGCTGCGCGGCGAGGCGCTCAAGCTCTCCGAGCTCGAGTACATCCAGGCGGCGCACGCCTTCGGCGTGCCCAACGCGAGGATTCTTTCGCGCCACGTCCTGCCCAACGTGGCGCACATCGTGATCATCGCCATGGTGATGGACTTCTCGGGCCTGGTGCTCGCCGAGGCGGTGCTGTCCTACGTCGGCGTGGGCGTGGATCCGGCCACCAACAGCTTCGGCACGATGATCAATGCCGCGCGCCTAGAGATGTCGCGCGAGCCGATCGTGTGGTGGGCGCTCGCCACGGCGTTCGCCTTCATGTTCGTGCTGGTGCTGGCGGCGAACCTGCTCGCCGACGCGGTGCGCGACGGCTTCGATCCGAGGGTGAGGGTCGGCAAGTGACGGGCCTCCGGGTCGAGAACCTCGCGACGCGGATCGATTCCGCGCAGGGCGAGGTTCGCGCCGTGGACGGCGTGGACCTCGAGCTGCGGCCGGGCGAGTGCTTCGCGCTGGTTGGCGAGTCGGGCTGCGGCAAGTCGATGACCGCGCTCTCGATCCTCAGGCTGCTGCCCGAGGCCGGCCGCATCGCCGACGGCCGCGTGCTCCTCGGCGAGCACGACCTGCTCGCGCTGCCCGAGGCGGCGATGCGCGCGGTGCGCGGCCGGCGCGTCGCGATGATTTTCCAGGAGCCGTCCACCGCGCTCAACCCGGTGCTCACCGTGGGGCGCCAGATCACCGAGGTGATCGAGCGCCACGCCTCGCTCGACGCCGGGGCAACGCGCAAGCGCGCGCTCGATGTGCTCGCCGCGGTCGGCATCCCCGATCCCGAGCGGCGCTTCGACGAATACCCGTTCCAGCTCTCCGGCGGGCTGAAGCAGCGCGTCATGATCGCAGGCGCGCTGGCGGTGGACCCCGAGGTGCTCATCGCGGACGAGCCGACCACGGCGCTCGACGTCACCATCCAGTCCCAGATCCTCGACCTGCTGAAGAAGCTCCAGGCCGAGCGCGGCATGGCGGTGCTGCTCATCACCCACGATCTGGGGATCGTCGCGCAGATGGCGCAGCGCGTGGCGGTGATGTACGCCGGCCAGATCGTCGAAGTCGGCAGCCGCGAGGCGTTCTTCCGCGCGCCGCAGCATCCCTACTCGCGCAAGCTTTTCGACGCGCTGCCCTCGCCCGAGAAGCGCGCGGGCGAGCTGGCCGTGATCCGCGGCCAGGTGCCGGCGCTCACCGCGACGTTCCACGGCTGCCGTTTCGCCGAGCGCTGCGAGCAGGCGTTCGACCGCTGCAGTGCCGAGGCGCCGAAGCTGGTCGAGGTGCCGGGCGGGCAGCAGGCGCGCTGCTTCCTGCGCGAGCGCGGGCCGGAAGCGCCGCGCGCCGGCGCCGCGGGCGCCTCGGGCGGGGAGCGGGTGCCTGCGGCGCAAGCTCCGCTCCTGCTGGAAGTCGAGGGGCTCAAGGAGCATTTCCCGATCCGCCGGGGCGTGTTCAAGCGCACCGTGGGGCACGTCAAGGCGGTGGACGGCGTCTCGCTCTCGATCCGCGAGGGGCGCACGCTCGCGCTGGTGGGCGAGTCGGGCTGCGGCAAGACCACCGTGGGCAAGGCGATCCTGCGGCTGCTCGCGCCGACCGCGGGCCGCACGCGCTTCGCGGGCGCGGACCTCGCGGCGCTGCCGCGCGAGGAGCTGCGCGCGCGCCGCCGCGCGATGCAGATCATCTTCCAGGACCCGTATGCCTCGCTCAACCCGCGCATGCGCGTCACCGACATCCTCGCCGAGGGCATGCGGAGCCTGGGCGTGGGCGCGGACGAGGCCGACCGCGTGCGGCGCATGGACGCGTTGCTCGGCGAGGTCGGGCTGCCCGCGGAGGCGAAGCTGCGCTACCCGCACGAGTTCTCGGGCGGCCAGCGCCAGCGCATCGCCATCGCGCGCGCGCTCGCGGTAGAGCCCAAGCTGATCGTGTGCGACGAGCCCACCAGCGCGCTCGACGTCTCGGTGCAGGCGCAGATCCTCAACCTGCTGCGAGCGCTGCAGCAGCGGCTCGGGATCGCCTACCTCTTCATCACGCACAACATCTCGGTGGTCGAGTACCTCGCGCACGCGGTGGCGGTGATGTACCTGGGGCGGATCGTCGAGCAGGGCACGGTCGAGGAGGTGCTCGGCTCGCCCAGGCACCCGTACACCGAGGCGCTGCTCTCGGCGGTGCCGGTGGTGGACGGCGAGCGCAAGGTGATCCGGCTCGCGGGCGAGCTGCCGTCCCCGTCCAGCCCGCCGGCGGGGTGCCACTTCCACCCGCGCTGCCCGAAGGCGACCGACGCCTGCCGCGCCGCCTATCCCGACGCCGCGCGCCTGAGCCAGACGCGCACCGTGAGCTGCGTGCTGTACCACAGCTGATCGGGGAGCTACCGCGCGACTTTCTCCGCGAGCAATTCGCCGAGGTCGCGGGGCACCGGCAGCAGCCCCCGGCGCACCACTTCGGCGAGCTGCTTCTGCTCCTCCGGCGGCAGCGCGTCGTAGGCGGCCTTGAACTCGCCGGCGAGCCGCTCCTTTTCCCGCCAGCTGATCTGCTCGAGGTGGCGCTGCGCGGCGCGGATCGTTAGCGCGCGCTGAGCGAAGTACTCGATCATGGCGCCGCGTACCGCGGCGTTCTTCGGATCCATGAGCGCCGTGTGCAGCTGGTCGAAGATCTCGCGCCGCTGGCCGTCCGAGAGGTAGCCGAAGCTGTCGTCGATCAGGCGCCGCAGGGTGTCCGGCTCGACCGTGGTGCCGGGATAGACCAGCTTCAGGTCCGGCATCGGCTCCACCGGGCGCTCGCGCGGGCTGGTCGCGTAGTTGATGACCATGTCCCGGGCGATCCCGATCAGGAACATGGCCACCGGATCCACGGCAGCCACCGGCATCGCCGCCGCCGCAAGCACGCCAGCAAGGCTCCAGCGCCGCAGCGATCGGCTCATGCGGGCATTCTAGGAGCCTGCCAGGACGCCGTTCTGCGGCGGCGCAGCAGGCACATCCCATAACGCATTAGGATTATCCTGCATCATCTTGATTTCTTGACGACTTTTTTCGTCGGTGCAGGCCTTGGCTTGCCTTCGACCTGCTTGTTCACGGGCTTGCCCTTGGCCGCGGTCCTGGGGCTTCCGCGGCCCACGGACTGGGTGTGGATGGTGAGCTTCTGGCCGGCGACGAGCCGCCCCACCTTGTCCCGGTTCCAGCGCTTGAGGTCCTCGGCGCTCACCCGGTAGCGGCTGGCGATCGAAGGCAGCGTCTCGCCCGCCTTGACCGTGTGCGTCATCGTGCGGGTGCGGGCCACCGGGATCGGCGGCGCGTACATGATCGGCAGCCTGGCGAGGTCGACGCCGCCCCCCGCGGGCACGACCAGCAGCGCCGGCATGCCGCGCGCGCGCGGCGTGATGCCGTTCACCTCCTTCAACCGCGCGACCGGGATGCCGTGCTTGCGCGCGATCGACTCGAGCGTGTCGCCCTTGTTCGGGGCGTAGGTGCGCCAGGACACCAGCGCCTTCTCGTCGTGCTTCTCCAGGTTGGCGTGGAACACCTCCACCTTGTCCGCCGGCAGAACGATGCGCGGGTTCACCGACACCGGGATCAGCGGGCGGCTGAACCCCGGGTTGAGGGCGACGAACTCCTCGACCGGCATCTCGGCGAGCTTCGCCGCCAGCCTGACGTCGATGTCGCGCGTCTTGGTGACCGTGGCGAAGTAGGGCTGGTTCGGAATCGGCTCGAGCTCGATGCCGAAGGGCGCCGGGTTGGCGATGATGTTCTTCAGCGCCTGGAGCTTCGGCACGTAGTGGCGCGTCTCCGCGGGCATCGTCAGGCTCGAGTAATCGAGCGACAGGCCCGCGGCGCGGTTCTTCTCCAGCGCGCGCGCCACCGCGTGCTCGCCCCAGTTGTAGGAGGCGAGCGCGAGGTGCCAGTCGCCGTGCATCTCGTAGACGTCGTTCAGGTAGTCGAGCGCCGCGCCGGTCGAGGCGACGATGTCGCGCCGCCCGTCGTACCACCAGTTCTGCTTCAGCTCGTAGCGCTTGCCGGTGCCCGGGATGAACTGCCACAGCCCCGAGGCGTGCGCCCGCGAGTAGGCCATGGGGTTGAACGAGCTCTCCACCATCGGCAGCAGCGCGAGCTCGGTCGGCAGGCCGCGCTTCTCGATCTCCTCGACGATGTAGTACAGGTAGAGCCGGCTGCGCTCGAAGGTGCGCTTCAGGTAGTCCGGCCGCGCCACGTACCAGGCGACCTTGTCGGTCACCAGCGCGCCGTTCAGGTCGGGCATGGCGAAGCCGTCGCGGATGCGCTGCCACAGGTCGTCGTGGCGCGCGGTGCGGTCCACGCGCGCCACGCGCGGCGCAGCGCGCAGCTCCTCGCGCGCGCCCTCGAACGGCGGCAGGCGGCTCGCGTCGAGCGGCTCGGCGGAGGGCTGGTGCGAGCGCGGCGCGGCAGAAGCGGGCTGGAATACGGGCGATTCCGGCGCGCCTTCCGGCGCGCGCGGCTCGTGCGACGCGGGCTGCGAAGCGCAGGCGCCGAGCAGCAGCAGCGCCGCCCAGGCTCCCCAGCGTTTCGCGACGCGACGCACGATAAGCGTATTTCCCCTCGATGAGACGGGGGAATGTTACACCACCGGGACCGAGGGCTTCGTCGTTCCCCCGGAGGCGGGAACCCACTGCTGCGGCAGTACGCTCCTCGGTCCCCGCCTGCGCGGGGACCAACGCTCAGGACTTATTTTTCCACTCGCGGATCGCCGCGAATACGCGCACCGGGTCGGCGACGCGCGCGCCCAGGTACTTGTTGGCGGATTCGACCACCGCAGGCTCGGCGCAGCGCAGGAACGGGTTGGTGGCGCGCTCCTCGCCGAGCGTCGAAGGAAGCGTCGGCTTGCCTGCGGCGCGCAGCGCCTGCGCGCGCTGCTCGCGCGCGGCGAGCGCCGGGTTGCCGGGCTCGACTGCGCGCGCGAACTTGATGTTGGCGAGCGTGTATTCGTGCCCGCAGTACACCCTGGTCGCGTCCGGCAGCGCGGCGAGCTTGCCGAGCGATGCCACCATCTGCTCGGGCGTGCCTTCGAACACGCGGCCGCAGCCGCAGGCGAACAGCGTGTCGCCGCAGAAAAGCGAACCTAGGCCATAATAGGCGACATGCGCGCGCGTATGTCCCGGGATGCCGAGCACGGAGAATTTCGCGCCGAGTTCCGGGATCTCGGCCGCGTCGCCGTCCCCCACCGGGTGCGTGAGTCCGGGGATCGGCTCGCCCTTCGGGCCGAACACCGGAACGCGCCTGGCGCGAACCAGGTCCTCGACGCCGCCGACGTGGTCGGGATGGTGGTGCGTGGCGAGGATCGCGACGAGCTCCAATCCCTCGCGCGCGAGGTAGTCGCTCACCGGGCGCGCCTCGCCCGGGTCCACCACCGCGGCCGCGCGCCCCTTGCGCAGCGTCCAGATGTAGTTGTCCTTGAATGCGGGCAGCGGGACGATCTCGAGCATGGACCGGCAGTCTTTCGTCGCGGAAGGCGCCCGCAAGTATAACGGCGGCGGCAACAACCATTCGGCGCTGCTCGCCGAGTGGTTCGCCACGCCGCAGGGCCGCTACGTGCTCGACTGGGAGCTGGCGCAGTTCTGCAACGCCACCGAGGACGTGTTCGGCTACCGCGCGCTGCAGGCGGGACTGCCGGGGACCGATTTCCTGCGCGCCAACCGCATCGCCTGGAAAGTGGTGGCCGCGCTCGAGCCGGGCGGCGGCCTCGCCGCCGACCCCCAGCAGCTGCCGATCGCATCGGGCAGCGTGGACCTGGTGGCGCTGCCGCACGTGCTCGAGACCAGCGCCGATCCCCACCTCGTGCTGCGCGAGGCCGAGCGCGTGCTGATCCCCGAGGGGCAGGTGGTGATCTCGGGCTTCAACGCGCTCTCGCTCTGGGGGCTGCGCCAGTCGCTGATGCGCGAGCGCCGGCGGCGCGCCGCGGGCGCGCCCTGGGACGCGCGCTTCATCGGCCTGCTGCGCCTCAAGGACTGGCTCAAGCTCCTCGGCTTCGAGCTGAACGGCGGGCGCTTCGGCTGCTATGCGCCGCCGTTCTCGAGCGAGCGCTGGCTGCAGCGGTTCGACTTCCTGGAGAAGGCCGGCGCGCGCTGGTGGCCGATCCTCGGCGGCGTCTACGTGGTGCGCGCGGTCAAGCGCGTGCACGGCATGCGGCTGGTGGCGCCGGCGTGGCGCAAGGAGCGCGCGCGGCGGCGGGCGCTCGCGCCGATCCCGCAGCGCAACGGCTCGGTGCGTCAGCGGCATGACTGAGACGGCGGTGGAGATCTATGCCGACGGCGCCTGCCGCGGCAATCCGGGCCCGGGGGGCTGGGGCGTGCTGCTGCGCGCAAAGGGGCGCGAGCGCGAGCTGCACGGCGGCGAGCGGCACACCACCAACAACCGCATGGAACTCACCGCGGTGATCGAGGCGCTCGGCTCCCTGAGGCGCAACTGTAAAGTCAGGCTTTACACTGACTCGCAGTACGTGCAGAGGGGCATCTCGCAGTGGATCCACGACTGGAAGCGGCGCGGCTGGCGCACCGCCGACAGGAAGCCGGTGAAGAACGCCGACCTGTGGCGGCGGCTGGACGAGCTCGCGCGCGGCCACGACGTCGAGTGGCACTGGGTCAGGGGCCACTCGGGGCACCCCGGGAACGAGCGCGCCGACGCGCTCGCCAACCGCGGCATCGACGAGATGCTGGAGCAGGACCCGGAAGCCGGGGGCCGGGAGCCGGTCGTCGGGGCGGGGGGCTGAGCCGTGGCGCGGCGCCAGATCGTGCTCGATACCGAGACCACGGGCCTGAACGCCAGGCTCGGCGACCGCGTGATCGAGATCGGCTGCGTCGAGATCCTCAACCGGCGCGTCACCGAGAAGAGCTTCCACAGCTACGTCAACCCGGAGCGCGACATCGAGGAAGGTGCCGCCAAGGTGCACGGCCTGACGCGCGAGTTCCTCGCCGACAAGCCGCGCTTCGCCGAAGTGGCTGCCGGGTTCCTCGATTACGTGCGCGGCGCGGAGCTCGTGATCCACAACGCGGAATTCGACCTCGAGTTCCTGGAGGCCGAGCTCGCGCTCGCGAAGCGCGGGCCGCTCGCCAGCGAGGTCGCGGGCGTCGTGGACACGCTCGCGGTGGCGCGAGAGCTGCACCCGGGCAAGCGCAATTCGCTGGACGCGCTTTGCGAGCGCTACGCGATCAGCAACTCGCACCGCACGCTGCACGGCGCGCTGCTCGACGCGCGGCTGCTCGCGGAGGTGTACCTCGCGATGACACGCGGCCAGGAGAGCCTGGTGATGGAGCTCGATGCGCCGGCGGCGGCGGCCGCCGCGGTGGCCGCGCGCGTGGACCCGGCGCGCCTGGTGGTGCTGCGCGCGAGCGCCGGGGAGCTGGCGGCGCACGAGAAGGTGCTGGACGGAATCGACAAGGCTGCGAAGGGCGGCGCCGTGTGGCGGCGAGCCGCGAACCCGACATGACGATCAATCCCTACGACAAGGACCTGGACCGCAACCCGGCCAACCACGCGCCGCTCACGCCGCTCGGCTTCATCGAGCGCGCGGCATACGTCTACCCGAAGCGCGCTGCGGTCATCCACGGCGCGCGGCGCTTCACCTGGAGCGAGACCTACGCGCGGGCGCGGCGCCTCGCCTCGGCGCTGGCCGCGCGCGGGGTCGGCGCCGGCGACACGGTGGCGGCGATGCTCGCCAACACGCCCGAGATGTACGAGTGCCACTTCGGCGTGCCGATGGCAGGCGCGGTGCTCAACACGCTCAACACCAGGCTGGACGCCGACGCCATCGCCTTCATGCTCGGCCACGGCGAGGCCAAGGTGCTGGTCACCGACCGGGAGTTTTCGCCGATCGTCGAGCAGGCGCTGGCGCGCGCCAGGGCGAAGCCCTTCGTGATCGACGTCGACGACCCGGAATACGACGGCCCCGGCAAGCGGCTCGGCGCGGCCGACTACGAGTCGTTCATCGCCGGCGGCGACCCGCAGTACGCCTGGCGCTGGCCCGCCGACGAGTGGGGCGCGATCTCGCTCAACTACACCTCGGGCACCACCGGGGATCCCAAGGGCGTGGTCTACCACCACCGCGGCGCCTACCTCAACGCCATCTGCAACATCGTCACCTGGGGCATGCCGCACCACGCGGTCTACCTCTGGACGCTGCCGATGTTCCACTGCAACGGCTGGTGCTTCCCGTGGACCATGGCGGCGAACGCCGGCACCAACGTCTGCCTGCGCAAGGTGGAGGCCGCGCGCATCTTCGCGCTCATCAAGGCGCACAAGGTGACGCACTACTGCGGCGCGCCGATCGTTCACTCGACGCTGATCAACGCGCCCGACGAGATGAAGCAGGGCATCGCGCACAAGGTGAGCGGCATGGTGGCGGCCGCCGCGCCGCCCGCGGCGATGATCGAGGGCATGGAGCGCATGGGCTTCGACCTGACGCACGTCTACGGCCTGACCGAGGTCTACGGCCCGGCCACGGTGTGCGCCAGGCACGAGGAATGGAACGCGGTGGACATCGGCGAGCGCACGCGCCTGAACGGCCGGCAGGGCGTGCGCTACCTGATGGAGGAGGGGCTCGCGGTGCTCGACCCGGAGACGATGCAGCCGGTGCCCGCCGACGGCGAGACCATGGGCGAGATCATGTTCCGCGGCAACATCACCATGAAGGGCTACCTGAAGAACCCGTCGGCGACGCAGAAGGCCTTCGCCGGCGGCTGGTTCCACTCCGGCGACCTCGCGGTGATGCAGCCCGACGGCTACGTCAAGATCAAGGACCGCTCCAAGGACATCATCATCTCCGGCGGCGAGAACATCTCGTCGCTCGAGGTCGAGGACGTGCTCTACCGGCACCCCGCGGTGCTCGCGGCGGCGGTGGTCGCCCGGCCCGACCCGAAGTGGGGCGAGACGCCGTGCGCCTTCGTCGAGCTCAAGCCCGGCGCCAGGGCGACCGAGCAGGAGCTGATCGCGCACTGCCAGGCGAGCCTCGCGCGCTTCAAGGCGCCGCGCGCGGTGGTGTTTGGCGAGCTTCCCAAGACGTCCACGGGTAAGATCCAGAAATTCGTGCTGCGCGATAAGGCGAGATCGACCAGCGCGATCGACACCTAGGAGCAGACATGAGTGCGTTACCGAGGAACGAGCAGCCGGTGCTCCTGCGCGAGGACCGCGAGGGGGTGGCGACGCTCACCCTGAACCGCCCCGAGCAGATGAACCTGCTCACCGGCGAGATGCTCGCCGCGCTGCAGGCGGCGTTCGACGCGATCGCCGGGGACGAATCGGTGCGCGTCGTGGTCCTCGCGGGCGCCGGCAAGGGTTTTTGCGCCGGGCACGACCTGAAGGAGATCCGGGCGCTGCGCGAGCAGCCGAAGATTCAGGCGCTTTTCGACCAGTGCAGCCGCATGATGCAGGCGATCCCGCGCCTGCCGCAGCCGGTGATCGCGCGCGTGCAGGGCGCTGCCGCGGCAGCGGGGTGCCAGCTCGTGGCGCAGTGCGACCTCGCGGTGGCGTCGGAGGCCGCGAAGTTCACCACGCCAGGCGTGAGCTGGGGATTCTTCTGCTCGACACCGGGCGTCGCGGTCGGCCGCAACCTGCAGCGCAAGCACGCGCTGGAGATGCTGCTTGTGGGCGACATCGTGGACGCGCGCCGCGCGCTCGAGTGGGGGCTCGTCAACCGCGTCGTGCCCGCGGCGGAGCTGGATGCCGAGGTCGAGAAGCTCGCGCGCCAGCTTGCCGCCAAGCCGCCGGCGACGGTCGCCGCCGGCAAGCGCGCCTTCTACCAGCAGATGGACATGGGGCTCGGGGCCGCCTACGCGCTCGCCTCGAAGACCATCGCCGAGAGCTTCGCGCACGCCGAGGGGCGCGAGGGCATGGACGCGTTCATCGACAAGCGCAAGCCGGACTGGAAGAAGTAGCCAAGAGCGGCGCCCGGGCGGCGGCCGGGCGATTGCTCGTCATCCGCAATCCGGCCGCGGGCCGGGGCCGCGTGAGGCGCGCCTGGCCGGGCATTGCGCGCGCGCTCGCGGCATCGGGCGTCGAATTCGACGAGGCCGAAACGCAGGGGCGCGGCGAGGCCATGGCGCTCGCCGAGCGAGGCGCACGCCGATACCCGGGGGTGTTGGCGGTCGGCGGCGACGGCACGGTGCACGAAGTGGTCAACGGCCTGTTGCGCGCGGCTGCCGGCACTACGGGCGGCGCGGTCCCGCTCGGCGTTATTCCACTGGGAAGCGGCGACGATTTCGCCAAGCTCCTGCCGCCCGGCGATCCGGTCGGGCGCCTCGCGCGCCGCTCGGTGCGCCGCTTCGACGCCGGGCGAATCGCGGCGGACAGAGTGGTCCATTTCGCCAACGGCATGGACATCGGCTTTGGCGCGCACGCCGCGCGCAACGTCGCCCTGGTTCCGCGCTTCCTCACCGGCCTCGGCGCCTACCTCGGGGCGCTCGCCATCACGCTGGTGCGCTACCCGGCGCTGAAACTCCGCATGCAGCTCGACGGCGGGCAGCCCTTCGAGCAGGCGAGCACCATGACGGCGGTGATGAACGGCAAGTGCTTCGGCGGCAGTTTCCGGGTGACGCCCGAGGCGAGCGCCGAGGACGGGCTGCTCGACCTGCTGCTCGCCGATCGGCTCGGGCGGGCGCGCATCCTCGCGCTGGTGCCCAGGATCATGCGCGGCGCGCACGCCGGCGAGCCCGACCTGCGGCTCCTGCGCGCGCGGCAGGTGGTGATCGAGTCGGAGGAGCCGCTGGTGGTGGAGGCCGACGGCGAAATCGTGCTGGAAGGCGCGCGCCGCCTGGAGATCGAGGTGCTGCCCGGGGCGCTGCCCGTGTTCGCCTGAGAAGGCGGCGCGCCTAGCGCCGCTTGAGGCGCTCGCCGAATTCGCCGCCGAATCCCAGCAGGTAGGTGCTCAGCTCGTCGAGCACCGCATCGGTGAACTCCTCGAGCCCGATGCGGCAGCCCGCGTTGCCGAGCTGGCCGATGTTGCGCAGCGCGACCACGATCTCGTGGTTCTCGTAGTCGGCCTGCAGGCGCGCCTCGCAGGGCACGTGCACCAGCACGAAGGCCGCGCGATTGAGCGCGCCGTTCGCCGCGCGCGCGCTCACCGCCTCGTGGCGCACGCCGTAGCGGTTGAGCAGCTCGCGGAACTGAACGGCCTCGTTCGCCATGACCTCCACGCGCATCGGCCGCTCGGGGCCGAGCTTGTAGCGCAGCGACACGTAGTCGATCATTTCCTTGTCGAACACGCCGCGGCTGCGCGAGTCGGCGAAGGCCTCGCTCATCACCGCGTCGGCGAACTCGCCGACGTAGAGCAGCTTGTACGGGCGCCCGTAGACAGGGTTGGCCGCGTTCATTTCGGAGGCGAGGTGGGCGAAGAACTGGAACATGGCGCGCAGGCGCTCGTCGAGCTTCTTCGCCGACTCGAGCAGCCTGGCCCGGGTCTGGATCGCCTGCGTCCGGGTCATGGTCGCCTGCCGGCGCAGCATCTCCAGCGCGCCGGTGGGCCGCGCCTCCGGCGCCTCGGCCGCGCGCTGGCGCTCGTACTCCTCGCGCAGCCGGGCCTGCGTCTCGGCCCAGGCGCGCAGCTCCTCGGCCAGGCGCGCGCGCGCCTCGGCCTCGGCGCGCAGGCGCTCGCGCTCCTGCTCCTCGAAGCTGCGCGCGAACTGCTCGACGTCGTTGATCAGGTTGAGATTGGTCTGCTCGTTGAACACCGGCAATTCCACCGTGCTCTCGGACGGATCCCGCCCTGCGAGCTCGTCGCGCCTGGCGATGACGGTGATGGCCGCCTGCGGCGGCGCCACGTTGAGCGTGGCGGCGCCGGCGCGCACGCGCCGCAGGTCGTTCGCCATCTCGCCGGCGCGCTGGTAGCGGTCCTCGGCGCGCTTGGCGAGCGCGCGGCGCAGCACCTCGTCGAACGCCGGCGGGATGTCGCGATTGAGCTCGGTCACCGGCTGGTGCTGGGCGCGCGCGATGCGGTCCATGAGCGCGAAGATCGTGGTGTCGCCGGTGCGCTCGAAGGGCGTCCTGCCCACGAGCATCTCGTAGAGCACCACGCCGAGCGAGAACACGTCGGCGCGCGGGTCCACCGGCAGCCCGATCACCTGCTCCGGTGCCATGTACTTGGGCGAGCCGAGCGCCGTCCCGGCCTGGGTCATGGTCGAGGAGGGCACGTAGGCGACGCCGAAATCGGTGAGCTTGGCGAGCCCGGTTCCCGACACCATGATGTTGGCGGGCTTGACGTCGCGGTGCACGATCGAGTAGCGCTGCGCGTGGTCCAGGCCCTCGGCGACCTGCGCCGCGATGTCGGCCACCGTGTCCCAGGCGAGCCGCTCGCCGTGCTTGAGGATCTTCTGCAGCGACTGGCCCTCCAGCAGCTCCATCGCGATGTAGGCGAGGCCGTCGTGCTCGCCGACGTCGAAGATCGTCACCACGTTGGGGTGGTTGAGGCGCCCGGCGGACTTCGCTTCGCGCAGGAAGCGCTCGCGCACCTCGCCCATCTGCTCGTCGGGAAGCGAGACGCTCAGCGCCTTGATCGCGACCTCGCGCTCGATCAGGGGGTCGAGCGCGCGATACACGGTGCCCATGGCGCCGCGCCCGAGTTCGCCCAGGATCCGATATCTGCCGATCGTTTCGAGGCTCATCGTTCTAAGCCGCGGAACGGTCGTCGCTTGCGCACTGGCCGCGCCGTCGGCTCCGTAAATATTCCCCAAGATGCGGGTGTCGGCAAGTGGCGGATTGGCAAGCATTTATCCGCCAGTCTACGGCCGCGCTTTCAGGTGCCGCTGTGTCAAAAGGAGCGTGGCAGCCCCAGTACGTGCTCCGATATGTAAGAAAGTATCAGGTTGGTCGAGATCGGGGCCACCAGGTACAGGCGCGTCTCCCTGAACTTGCGCTCGACGTCGTACTCGGCGGCGAAGCCGAAGCCGCCGTGGGTCTGCAGGCACGCGTTCGCTGCCTCCCAGGCCGCTTTTGCCGCCAGGTGCTTGGCCATGTTGGCCTCCGCCCCGCAGTGGCGCTTCTGGTCGAACAGCGCCGCCGCCTTGTAGCGCATCAGGTCCGCGGCCTCGATCTCCATGTAGGCCTCGGCGATCGGGAACTGCACCCCCTGGTTCTGGCCGATCGGGCGGTCGAACACCACGCGCTCCTTCGCGTAGCGCGTGGCGCGCTCGATGAACCAGTGGCCGTCTCCGATGCACTCTGCGGCAATCAGGATGCGCTCCGCGTTCAGGCCGTCGAGGATGTACCTGAAGCCGCTGCCCTCGCGGCCGATCAGGTTCTCCGCGGGGATCTCGAGGTTGTCGAAGAACACCTCGTTGGTCTCGTGGTTCACCATGTTGCGGATCGGGCGCATGGAAAGGCCCTTGCCCAGCGCCTCGCGCTTGTCGACGAGGAAGATCGACATGCCCTCGGATTTCTTCTTCACTTCCGCGAGCGGCGTGGTGCGCGCGAGCAGGATCATCAGCTCCGAGTGCTGCAGGCGCGAGGTCCATACCTTCTGGCCGTTGACCACGTAGCGGTCGCCCTTCCTCACCGCCATGGTCTTGATGCGCGTGGTGTCGGTGCCGGCGCCCGGCTCGGTGACGCCCATCGCTTGCAGCCGCAGCTCGCCGCTCGCGATCTTCGGCAGGTACCTGGCTTTCTGCTCGGGAGAGCCGTGCCGCAGGAGCGTATTCATGTTGTACATCTGGCCGTGGCAGCAGCCCGCGTTGCCGCCCGAGCGGGTGACCTCTTCCATGATCACCGAGGCTTCCGTGAGCGAAAGGCCGGAGCCGCCGAACTCCTCCGGGATCAGCGCCGACATCCAGCCCGCCTTGGTGAGCGCGTCCACGAACGCCTCGGGGTAGGCGCGCGCCTCGTCCACTTTCTGCCAGTAGGCCGAGTCGAACTGCGCGCACAGGCCGCGCACGCCTTCGCGGATCGCGGCGTGCGGGTCCGCGGCTTGTGCTTCGGCCGGCTTCATGCGCCTTTGCCCTTGACGTGCGCGGTCGCCTGTTCCTCGGCCATGTGCCAAAGCTCCTGCGCGATCGGCTGGCGCGACTCTTCCAGCAGGTGCCCGACGAGCCCCACCGCCCGCGCCATCACGCCGATGCCGCGCGCGATGCGCCAGTCGAAGCCCATCTCGCACAGGATGGCGCCGATCGCGCCGGTGGCGTTGATCGGCAGGCTCCTGCCCGAGGCGCGCTCGGCTTCGGCGTGCACCTGCTGGATCAGCTCCACGTACTTGCCGTGGAAGCCGCACTCGCGCGCGATCTCGAAGAGCCGCGGCACGCGCGGGTCCACCGGCTTGTGGACCGGATGGCCGATGCCCGGAACGATCTGCTTGCGCTGCCGGTGCTCGGCCACGATGCGTTGCGCCAGGGCTTCCAGATTGACGCCGGCTTTCGGGTCGGGAAGCGCCTCGCGCAGCATCCTCGCGCAGCCCTCCGTCGAGCCCACGAACACGCTGCCCAGCCCGATGAGGCAAGCCGCCACCGCGGCCTGCAACGCTTACGGCGCGCCGAGGAAGGTGAGGCGCGCCGCGAGCGCGCTCGGCGTCAGGCCGTGCTCGACCAGCGTCACCGCCATGGCGTTGAACATCTTCGACTCGGGCGCGCTCGGCGTGCGGCCGGTCAACTCGAGGAAGGCCATGTCGCCTAGATTCAGGGTGCCGAGAATCTCGCCGGGCAGGTCCTTGCTGCGCACGACGATCCGGTCCGCCGTGCTCCAGCCCATGTCCGACTTCATCTGCGCGCGCTTCGCCATGGGCTCAATCCGCCTTGATGCCGGCGTCCTTGATCACGTTCGCCCAGCGCGCGACCTCGGACTTCACGAAGGCGTCGAACTGCTCCGGGGTGCTCGTCTGCACTTCCACGCCTTGCTTGAGTATGCGGTCCTTCACCTCGGGCGAGTTGAGGATCCTGACGATCTCGGTGTTGAGGCGCTGCACGATGTCGCGCGGCGTGCCGGCGGGAGCGAGGATGCCGAACCAGACCGAAAGCTCGTAGCCGGGCACGCCCGCTTCCTGCAGCGTCGGCACGTCGGGCGCGAGCGCCGAGCGCTGCTTCGTCGTCACCGCGAGCGCCTTCATCCTGCCGGCGCGCACGTGCTGGATGACGTTGGGCACGTTGTCGAACATCACGTCCACCTGCCCGGCGATGAGGTCGGTGACCACGGGGGCGCTCCCCTTGTAGGGGATGTGCACCATGTACGTCCTGGTCATGGATTTCAGCAGTTCCATGGACAGATGCACCGAGGTGCCGTTGCCCGAGGAGCCGTAGTTGATCTTGCCGGGCCGGGCGCGCGCGTAATCGAGCAGCTCCCTGACGCTCTTCGCCGGGAACGCGGGGTGCGCGACCAGCAGGTTTGCCGAAGTGCCGGCGAGCGTGATGCCGGCGAAATCCCGGGTGACGTCGAACGAGGTCTTGTACAGGCTCTGGATGACCGAGAAGGGCAGCGCCGCGCCAAACAGCGTGTAGCCGTCGGGCGCCGACTTCGCCGCGGCCTCGGTGCCGATGATCGAGTTGCCCCCCGGCCGGTTGTCCACGATCACCGGCTGGCCGAGCGCCTTGGGCAGTTCCGAGGCGACGATCCGGCCGAGCGTGTCGTTGAACGCGCCCGGCGGGAACGGGACGATGTAGCGGATCGGCTTCGCAGGGTATTGCGCGTGGGCGAGCCACGGCACGGCAAGCAGCAGCAGGGCGGCGAGAAGTTTTTTCATGGCTCAAATATATCCGGGTCCTTCGATTGCGGGGTGCTGCAGCAGGAAATCCTCGTTCACTTCGAGCCCCAGGCCGGGCTCATCGAGCGGCCAGACGTTGCCGTCCTTGTCCACCACCCCGGGGTTCGAGACCAGCTCGTCGCGGAACTTGTTCGCCTTCGACACGTCGCCCTCGAAATAGCCGCCGTTGTCGAGCGCGGCGAGGAAGTGGATCGAGGCGGCGTGGTTCAGTCCGGTGATCGAGCTGTGGGGATGGATCGGCAGCTTGTACGCTGAGGCCATTGCCGCGATGCGCAGCGCCTCGGTGATGCCGCCGGTCTTCGAAAGGTCCGGCTGCAGGATGGTGATGGAGCCATCCTCGATCACGCGATTGAACTCGAAGCGCGTGTAGTGGTTCTCGCCTGCGGCGAGGGGCGTCCTGCCGAAGCCCTTCGCCATGCGGTAGCTGCGGTAATCGTGCGCGGGGAAAGGCTCTTCCAGCCAGGCGACGTTCAGCTCATCCATTGCCGGCATCGCCTGCCGAGCGTCCTCGACGCTATAGCCGATGTTGGCGTCGGTGAGGATGACGAGCGCGTCGCCGCAGGCCTTGCGAACCGCGCGGATGCGCTCGAGGTCCCGCTGCGGCGAGTCGCCGACGCGCAGCTTCACCGCCTTGTAGCCGGCGTCGAGGCACTTTTTCACCTCATCGATGAGTCGCGCTGGCAGCTGGTAGCCGAGCGAGACACCGCCCGCATACGCGCGAATCCCGCGCCGGGAGCCGCCGAGCAGCTTGTAGAGCGGCATCCCCGCCGCCTTGCCGCGGATATCCCACAGCGCCATGTCGATGCCGCTCATCGCGAGGCAGGTGCCTGCACCCATGCCGTGGCTCGCGAGCTGCATGCGATGGATCCTGTTCCAGACGCCCACCACGTCCGCGGCATCCATTCCCAGGACGAGCTGCTTGAGCGTGGTCTCGATCAGCTTCGCCACCGCAGTGTGCGCGCGCCCGTGGTGCGATTCGCCCCAGCCGACGAGCCCGCCCGCCGTGGTCACCTTCACCACCACGGCATCGCGCTTGATCGCGGTGCCGATCCCGAGCGAGACACGGTTCTCCGGCGCCACCGGGAAAGAGGTGGGGCAGGCTTTGATGTCAGCGATCTTGAGGTCGGCGGGCACGGAAATGGCTCCAGACATCGGGATTGACGAGGTGATGCGGCGCTTCGCCGGCGAGCATGCGAAGGGTGTCCTGCGCTGCGGCGGCGCCCATACGGCCGCGCGATTCGCGCGTCATGCCCGCGAGGTGTGGCGTGAGCACCACGTTGTCGAGCGCGAGCAGCGGGTGGCCCGGCTCGATGCGGTAGTGCTCGTAGACGTCGAGCATCGCGCCGGCGATGCGCTTTTCTTGCAGGGCAGCGACGAGCGCCTGCTCGTCCACCACCGCGCCGCGCCCCACGTTGATGAGCCAGGCGCTCGATTTCATCGCGCCGATGCGCTCGCGGCCGAACAGGTGGTGCGTCTCCGGCGTGAGCGGCGCGGTGATGACGACGAAATCGGACCGCTTCACGAGCTCGTCGAGCGACGCCGGCTCCGCCTCGGGCGGAAGGCGATCCAGGCGCCGCTGGTTGCCGAGCACGTGCATGCCGAAGCCGTGGCGCAGGATGCGCGCGAGCCGCCTGCCGATCTCGCCGACGCCCACGATGCCCGCAGTCATTGCAGCGATCTCGTGCGCGCGGGCGCCGAGGGCGCGCGCCTCGTCCCAGGGCTTGCCGCGCATCGCGGTGGTGATCGGAAAGACGTTGCGCGCGAGCATCAGCATCGCCATCGCGCAGTATTCGGCCACCGACTGCGCATTGCCGCCCGGCAGGTTCGCCACCGCCACGCCGTGCCGGTTCGCCGCGGCAAGCGGCACGAGGTCGGTGCCGGTGCCGTGGATCATCGCGGCGCGCAGCCGGGGCGCTGCCTCGAAGATGTCGTCCGGGAGGCGGCTGCGCGTAATCAGCGCGTCGCAGTCGTGCGCGAGCTTGCGGATCGTCGCCGCGCTCGCGTCGGGCGCGACGACCACCTCGGCGCCGTGCTCGCGGAGCAGCTTCTCGCCCGCAGGGTCGATGGGGTCTACGAGCAGGACCCGGCTCATCCGACGATGCCGCCAGCCTGGAGCGCCGCGATCTCCGCGTCGCTCTTGCCGAGCAGCCCTTTGAGGATCTCCTCGTTGTGCTGGCCGAGCAGCGGCGGCGCATGGCGGTACTCGACCGGCGTCGCCGACAGCCGCATCGGGCTCGCCACCAGCGGCGCGATGCCCCCCAGCGGGTGCGGCATGTCCACGCGCAGCCTGCGGTGCTGCACCTGCGGGTCCTCGAAAACTTCCTTCATGTTGTTGATCGGCCCGCAGGGTACGTTCGCGTCCTCGAGCACGTCGATCCACTCGCGCTTGGTGCGCGTGCGCAGGATCTCGGCGATGAGCGGGACCAGCTCGGCGCGATGCACGATGCGCTGCGAGTTGGTCTTGAAGCGCGCCTCGGCCGCCAGCTCCGGGCAGCCGGCCGCCTCGCAGAAGCGCTGGAACTGGCCGTCGTTGCCGACCGCGAGGATGATGTGGCCGTCGGCGGTCGGGAACACCTCGTAGGGCACGACGTTGGCGTGCGCGTTGCCGTAGCGCAGCGGGATCCTGCCGGAGCAGAAGAAGCCCACGATCTGGTTGGCGTTGAAGGCGACGATGGTGTCGAGCAGAGCCGCGTCGATGTACTGGCCTTCACCGGTGCGCTCGCAGTGCGCGATCGCGGCGACGATGGCGAGGCTCGCGTACATGCCGGTGAGCACGTCGGTGATCGCGATGCCGACCTTCTGCGGGCCGGCCCCCGGCTGGCCGTCGCGCTCGCCGGTGATCGACATCAGCCCGCCCATGCCCTGGAAGATGAAGTCGTAGCCGGGACGCGCGGCGTGCGGCCCGTCCTGCCCGAAGCCGGTCACCGAGCAGTAAACGAGACGCGGGTTCAGCTTCTTCAGGTCGTCGTATGCGAGGCCGTAACGCGCGAGGTCGCCCACCTTGAAGTTCTCGATCAGCACGTCGCACTTCTGCGCGAGCGCGCGCACGATCGCCTGACCCTCGGGCTTGGAGATGTCGAGCGTCACCGACTTCTTGTTGCGGTTGACCGAGAGGAAGTAGGCCGATTCGCGGGTCTCGCGCCCGGCGCCGTCCTTGACCCAGGGCGGGCCCCAGCCGCGCGTGTCGTCGCCCGAGCCGGGACGCTCGACCTTGATCACCTCGGCGCCGAGGTCGGCGAGGTTCTGCGCCGCCCATGGCCCCGCGAGCACGCGCGAGAGGTCGAGGACGCGGATGTGGGAAAGCGGGCCTGGCATGAGTGATTCCGTTGCTCGTCGTCGGTCGCTCGTCATCCCCGCGAAGCGCCTGCACCCGCCGATGCCGGGGGCGGGGATCCAGCGAGGATTTCCGCCGCCTCTTCCGGCTTGACCGGTGTTTCCGGCAGCAGCGCCGCGGCGAGCGCGCCCTCGAACACGGGGTTCCAGGCCGCGAGCGGATCGCGCAGCCGCAGCCGGTGCTCGTGCACCAGCGCCGCGAGCAGCAGGCGCCGCGCGTCGCCCTTCGCCGCAAGGCGCGAGCCTTCGCCCGCAAGCACCGCGGCGGCGGCGGCGTAGTAAAGGCCGCTCGCCGCCTGGCGCGCGTCGGGCTCGTAGGCGTGGCGCGCGAATTCTGCGGCGCGGCCGAGCGCATCGCCCAGCGCCTTGCCGAGCGCCGACGCCGGCAGGAGCGATTGCAGCGCTGGCAGCAGCGCATCGAGCGCGCCCTTCCTGCGGATCGCGCGGATGGCGTCCAGCGCCACGATGTTGGAAGTGCCTTCCCAGATCGAGCCGAGGTGCGCGTCGCGCAGCAGCCGCGCGTCGGACCACTCCTCGATGTAGCCGGCGCCGCCGCGCACTTCCATCGCATCGCCCGTGGCCCGCCGCGCATCGCGGCAGGCGCGGAACTTGAGCAGCGGGGTGAGCAGCCGCACGCGCAGCCGCGCCTGCTCGTCCCCCGCATCAGCCTCGGCGAGCTGCCCGGCGGTGTAGAGCATCACCGAGCGCGCCGCCTCCGCCGCCAGCATCAGCTTGAGGAGCTGCCGGCGCATGAGCGGCATCTCGATGAGCGTCCGGCCGAAGGCGACGCGCCGGCGCGAGACGTAGAGCGCCTCCGTCAGCGCGCGCCGCATCATGCCCGCGGCGCGCATGCCGTTCGAGAGGCGCGAGCTGTTGATCATGTCGGTCATCTGCACGAAGCCGCGCCCGGGGTCGCCTACGAGGTAGGCGACCGCGCCGTCGAGCTGGATCTCGCCGCTCGCCATGTCGCGCGTGCCGAGCTTGTCCTTCAGGCGCACGATGCGGCAGTGGTTGGGCGCCCCGTCGGGCAGCACGCGAGGCAGCAGGAACAGGGCGAGGCCCTTGGTGCCGCCGGGCGCCCCCTCCGGGCGCGCGAGCACCATGGCGAGCGCGGCGTCGGCGTTGGAGCAGAACCACTTGTCGCCGGTGAGCAGCCAGTGCGCGCCTGCGCGCACCGCGCGCGTTTCGGTGGCGCCTACATCCGACCCGGCGCCCTGCTCGGTCATGAACATCGCGCCCTGCGCGAGCGCGTCGAGATCCTGCGAGGTGAGCGCAGGCAGGAACTGCGCCACCAGCCCGGGATCGCCGAACTTGCGCAGCGTGCGCGTGAGCGAGTCGGTCATGGACAGCGGGCAGCACACGCCGAACTCGGCCTGCACGTAGAGGTAGGTGAGGGCGTACTTGACGACCGGCGGCATCGGCGACGGCCAGCCGAGCACGCCGCCGCGGTGCGACATCGCGGCAAGGCCGTATTCGCCGAACGCGATTTCCTCGAGGCGGCGGTACGCCGGGTGCTTCTCGATCCATTGCCGGTCCTCGCCCCGGCGCGTGCGATGGTGCAGCAGCGGCGGGTTGCGGTCCGCGGCGGCGGCGAGCTCGTCGAGCGCGCCGCCCGCAAGCTCGCCCAGGCGCACGAGATGCGGCAGCAGGTGCGCGTGCAGCGCAGGCTCCAGGTAGAGCGAGAGCAGCGCCGCGTATCCGGGGTCGGCGTGGAACAGGTTGGTGCCGCGCGCGTCGGGAAGCGCCTCGCCGCCTCGCGTGCCCGTTTGTCCGAGCGTCAAGCGCTTGTCGCTGTGAGCCATGGTGTCTCGCTCCTTTGGCGCGCCTCGTAGGCGGCGATCGCCTGCTCGTGCCGCAAGGTCAGATCGATGTCGTCCCAGCCGTTGAGCAGGCACTGCTTGCGAAACGGATCGATCTCGAAGCGCTCCGTGCTGCCGTCGGGAAGAGCGATCGTCTGCGCTTCGAGGTCGATCGTCAGCTCGGCGCCGGGCTGCGCTTCGACAAGCTGGCGGATGCGCGCCGCGCGCTGCGCGGGCAGGGTGACCGGCAGCAGCCCGTTCTTGTAGGTATTTTCCTGGAAAATCTCGCCGAAGGAGGGCGCGATCCAGGCGCGGAAGCCCCAGCCCTCGAGCGCCCAGACCGCCGCCTCGCGCGACGAGCCGCAGCCGAAGTTTTCCCCCGCAACCAGGATCGCGGCGCCGCGCCAGCGCGGCTGGTTGAGGAAGAACCCGGGATCCTCGCTGCCGTCCGGGCGATGGCGCAGGTCGTGGAACAGGAACTTGCCATAGCCTGCCGCGCGCGGCTGGTGCAGGAAGCGCGCCGGGACGATCCGGTCGGTGTCCACGTTGGCGAGCGCGTAGGGCGCCGCGACCGCCTTGAGCTTCGAGAACGGCTTCATCGCTCAGCCGAGAAGCTTGCGCACGTCGGCGATCGCGCCCTGCGCGGCGGCCGCGGCCGCCATTGCCGGGCTCATGAGGTGCGTGCGAACGGCCTGGCCCTGACGGCCCTCGAAATTGCGGTTGGAGGTCGAGGCGACGCGCTCGCCGCGCTGCCCGAGGTCGCCGTTCATGCCCACGCACATCGAGCAGCCGGCGTCGAGCCACTCGCAACCTGCCTCGAGGAAGACGCGATGCAGGCCTTCGCTCTCGGCCGCGCGCTTCACCAGTCCCGAGCCCGGCACCACCATGGTCGGTACTTTCACCTTGCGACCGCGCAGCACCTCGGCGGCGGCGCGCAAGTCCTCCAGCCGGCTGTTGGTGCAGGAGCCGACGAAGGCGCGGTCGATCCTTAGCCCTTCGAGCGCGGCGCCGGGCTCGAGGCCCATGTAGGCGAGCGCCTGGCGCATGCTCGCGCGCCTGGCGGCATCCGCCTCGCGCTCCGGGTCGGGAACGCAGCCGCTTACCGGCATGCCGTATTCGGGGCTCGTG
The DNA here is from genome assembly GCA_964627075.1 of uncultured Enterobacteriaceae bacterium. GTDB lineage: Bacteria > Pseudomonadota > Gammaproteobacteria > Burkholderiales > SG8-39 > 2-02-FULL-66-14. Next base: position 23,896 of record CAZVHU010000017.1, read on the forward strand.
CCCCAGGTCACCTGCGGCTCGAGCGCGGCGCCATCGAGCGAGACCTCGCGGTCGAAGCTCGCCTCGGGATCGGAGGGCAGGGCGCGCCAGAATGCAATCGCCCGGTCCCAATGCGCGCCTGCAGGCGCGAGCGGCCGGCCCTTCAGCCATTCGTAGGTCGTGTCGTCCGGCGCCACCAAGCCGCAGCGCGCGCCCGCCTCGATCGACATGTTGCACACCGTCATGCGGCCGGCCATCGAGAGCGCGCGTATAGCAGGCCCCGAATACTCGATCGCGTAGCCGGTGCCGCCGTTGGCGCCGATTTTCGCGATCAGCGCGAGGATCACGTCCTTGCCCGAGACGCCCGCGCCCAGGCGACCATCCACGTTGACGCGCAGCGTTCTCGACTTGCGCTGCCACAGCGATTGCGTCGCGAGCACGTGCGCCACCTCGGAGGCGCCGATGCCGAAGGCGAGCGCGCCGAACGCGCCGTGCGTCGAGGTGTGCGAGTCGCCGCAGACCAGCGTCACGCCCGGCTGCGTGAAGCCCTGCTCGGGACCCACCACGTGCACGATCCCCTGGCGCGGGTCATCGAGGTCGAGGACCGTAACGCGGTGCGCGCGCGCGCTTGCCGCGAGCCCCTCGACTCGCGCGCGCGCAGCGGGCTCGGCGATGCCCGCAGTGCCGGCGGCGCGGTTGCGCGTCGGCACGTAGTGGTCGGGCACCGCGAGGCAGGCGTCGGGCCGCCGCACTGTGCGCCCCGCCTCCTGGATCGCGGCGAAGGCGTGGAAGCTGCCGTCGTGCAGCAGGTGCCGGTCGACGTAGAGCAGGGTGCGGCCGCCGGCGCCCTCGGCAAGCGCGTGCCGCGCCCAGATCTTGTCGTACAGCGTCGCCGCCATCAGCCCTTCGGCACGTGCCCTACGGAGCCCTCGTACTTGCGCAGCGCCTCGGGCGAGAGGTATTCGCGCTCCCAGGCGCGCACCTGGTCGAAGCCGGCGAAGGTGTGCAAGTCGCCCAAGGGGTGCCTGGCGAAGCGCTCGATGAAGCGCGCCTCGGCCATCGGCCCCTGGTCGCGCAGCTCGAGCGCCAGGTCGTGCATCGCGGCGAGCGCGGCGCGCATCAGGGCGCCCGCGCTGATCGTGATGGCGATGCCGAGCGACTGCATCTGCTGGAGCGAAAGGCGCGGCGACACGCCGGTCATGTTGTAGAAGACCGGGCCTTTCACCTCGCGGCAGACGCGCTCGACCTCGGCGACCGAAGTCGGGCCCTCCACGAACGCGAGGTCCGCCCCTGCGGCGAGGTAGGCGTTGACGCGGGCGATCGCGTCGTCGAGCGAGCCGCCGCGCGCGCCGCGGGCGTCGGTGCGCGCGATCAGCACGAAATCCGGGTCCAACTCCGCGCGCGTCGCGGCGGCGGCGCGGATCTTGCCGGCCGCCTCCTCGAGCGGGATCACCTCGCGCCCGGCGACGTGGCCGCAGCGCTTGGGCGCGACCTGATCCTCGATGTGGATGCCGGCGACGCCCGCGCCGATGAACTCGCGCACGGTGCGGATGACGTTGATCGCATTGCCGTAGCCGTTGTCGGCGTCGGCGATCAGCGGCACGCGGATCACGCCGGCGATGGCGCGCGCGTTCGCCACCATCTCGGTGAGCGTGATCAGTCCCGCGTCCGGGAGCCCGGCCACCGAGAGCGAGGTGCCGTAGCCGCTCATGTAGATCGCGGCAAAGCCCACCTGGTCGAGCACGCGGGCGCTCATCGGGTTGAAGCAGCCCGGCACGAAAAGGGTCTTGCCTCCCTTGAGCAGCTGCCGCAGCCGGGTGCTCGCGCGCTGCATCAGTCCACCTGCGCCTTCGAGTCCTTTACCACCCTGGCCCACAGCACCTGCTCCTTCTCGAGCAGGGCGCGGAACTCGGCCGGCGTGCTGCTGACCAGCTCCGCACCCTGCTGGGTAAGGCGATCGCGCACCGAAGGGGCATGGGTCGCCTTCACCGCCGCGTCGTGGAGTGTGGCGACGACCTCCCTGGGCGTGCCTGCCGGCACCATCAGTCCGTACCAGGTGTCCAAGGCGTAGCCTTTTACGCCCGCCTCGTCCATCGTGGGGATCTCGGGGGCGATCGCCGAGCGCCGGCTGCTGGCGAGGGCGAGCGCGAATGCCCCCGTGGCTCCCACGGTCAAATGGGGTCCCAGGAGAAGACGTCCTGCGAGCGGTCCAGGGCGTAGAAATGCGCCTTCATCGCGGGGATCGCGATCTCGCCGATCGCCTCCGGCGTCCAGCCCTCGGCGCGGTGCACCGAGCGCAAGGGCCGGCTCTGGCTCATGAGGAAGATCTCGTTCGCGCGCACGGCGAAGATCTGGCCGGTCACGCCGTGCGCGGCGTCGCTCGCCAGGTACACCGCAAGCGGCGCGATCTTCGAGGTTTCCATGCGCTTGATCTTTTCCAGCCGCGCCTGCTGCTCGGGCGTGTCGGCGGGAATGGTGCCGATCATGCGGCTCCAGGCGAAGGGCGAGATGCAGTTCGAAGTGACCTTGTACTTCGCCATGTCGAGCGCCATGGATTTCGACAGCGCCGCGATGCCGAGCTTGGCGGCGGCGTAGTTCGCCTGGCCGAAGTTGCCCACGAGGCCCGAAGTCGAGGTCATGTTGATGTAGCGCCCCGAGTTCTGGCTCTTGAAGTAGGGGGCGGCCGCGCGCGAGACGTGGAACGTGCCGTTCAGGTGCACGTCGATCACCGCGCGCCACTCCTCGACCGACATGTTGAAGAAGAAGCGGTCGCGCAGGATGCCTGCGTTGTTCACCACCACGTCGATGCGGCCGAAGGCGTCGATCGCGCTCTTGACGATGCGGTTCGCGGCCTCCCACTCGGCGACGCTGTCGGTGCTCGCCACGGCCGTGCCGCCCTTTGCCTTGATCTCGTCGACGACCTTCTGCGCGGGCTCCGCGTCGCGCCCTTCGCCGGCGACCGAGGCGCCGATGTCGTTCACCACCACCTTGGCGCCGTGCGCCGCCATGGCGAGCGCGAAATCGCGCCCGATGCCGCCGCCCGCGCCCGTGACCACCGCCACCTTCCCCGCCAGCATCATCCCCTCACTCCTCCACTCCTTTTCTCCTTCACTCCTTCACTCCTTCACTCTCTATACGATGCGTCCCGCCTGTCCAGCATCCTCAGCATCGCCGGCCACTCCAGCTCCGTGATCTTGCGCCGCTGCCCGGGCTTGTAGCGCTCGTTGGTCACCGCGATCGTCCTCGGGTCCGGGTAGTTGAGCTCGGTGTTGCAGGCCATCGCCTGGAGCTGCGCCTGGCAGGCCTTCTCCAGCCAGTGCATGACGACGAACGCCTCGCACACCGTGCCTCCTGCGGTGAGCAGGCCGTGGTTGCGCAGGATCATCGCCGCGCTGTCGCCCAGGTCGCGCACCAGGCGCTTCTGCTCGTCGAGGTCCACCGCCGGGCCCTCGTAGTCGTGGTAGCCGATCTTGCCGAAGAACATCGCGTTCTGCGTGAGCGGCAGCAGGCCGCACTTGAGCGCCGACACCGCCATTCCCGCAGGCGAATGCGTGTGGATCACGCATGCGACGTCGGGCCGCGCGCGGTGGATCGCGCTGTGGATGACGAAGCCCGCGCGGTTGACGCCGTAGCCGGTGCCCGGGTCGAGCACCAGCTTGCCGTCGAAATCGATCTTCACCAGGCACGAGGCGGTGACCTCCTCGTAGGCGTAGCCGTAGGGGTTGATGAGGAAGTGGCCTTCCTCGCCCGGCACGCGGCCCGAGATGTGGTTGTAGACGAGGTCGTTCATGCCGAACAGCGCCACCAGCCGGTAGCAGGCGGCGATGTCCACGCGCATCTGCCATTCGGCCGCGCTCACCTTGCCGCGCAGCGACTGGATGCGCACTTGAGAGAGATCGCTCATGGGTTTCCTCCGCCGCGAAATTCTCTCACGCAGCGCCACCGCCGGCGCGCCCGTTTCGACCTATCCCTGGTAAAGCGGCAGGCCGTCGCAGCCGACTTCGTGGGTCTCGATCGCTCCCGTTCCCTGCTCGGTGACGTAGATGCGCCGCTCGCCCGGCGCGCCGAAGGCGAGGTTGGTCGGACCGTTGCCGTGCAGCGCGATGCGCTTCAGGATCTTGCCGGAGGGCGCGATTACCGCCACGTCGCCCTGCCACACCACGGTGCAGTACAGATTGCCGTCGAGACCGAACTTCATGCCGTCGGGGCCGCGGAAGGTGGGCTCCTTGGCCGGGTCGAGCACGTCGGCGAAGAATTCCTTCGGCCCGAGCGAGCCGTCGTCAAGCCACGCGAAGCGCCACACCTTGCCGTCGTTGGTGGAGCCGACGTAGAGGTGCTCATCGGGGCCGAACGCAAGGCCGTTGGCGAAATACAGGCCGCGCGCGAGCAGTCGCACGGTGCGCTTGCGCGGCTCGACGCGGAACACCCGCCCGTCGGTCGGCAAATTGCGGCGCTTCTCCGGCGGCACCCTCAGGATATCTGGCCGGTAGACGCCCGAGTCGGTCATGTAGAGAGCGCCGTCGGGGCCGAAGGCGAGGTCGTTGGGAAAGAGGAACTTCTCGCCGTCGCACTCGGACAGGAACTGCTCGAACCGCCCGTCGAGCGTCATGCGAAGCAGCGACGGCGGGTTCATCGACTCGGCCACCCAGATCGTGCCTTGGCGGTCCACCGCGAGTCCGTTCGGCCTGCCGGTGCGCGCGAGCACGCTTTTCGCGCCGCCGTCGGGGGGGATGCGGCACACCCAGCCGCGGCTCTCGTGCATCTCCACGATCAGCCACGAGCCGTCGGCGAGGCGCACCGGCCCTTCCGGGTTCATCAGGCCGGGGTGGAAGATCGCCACGTTCTGGTTCCTAGGACGGGCGCTGCCAGGGCTTGCGGCCTTCGGTCGCGTCGAGCTTCGCGTAGTCGGCCTCGGTCCGGCCCGAGGCGTTCCGGCGCTTGTGCTCGACGCCCTTGAGCAGGCACGCCACCGCGTCGTTGTAGGGTGCAGGCACGCCGAGCGCGCGCGCTTCCTCCACCAGGCGCGCATTCAGCGCGTCGATCTCGGTGCGCTTGCCCGCGTCCATGTGCTGCAGCATCGAGGGACGGCTGAACTTCGACCAGCAGTGCCGCTTCACCGTGTCGCGGAAATCCGGGTATTCGAGCCGGTAGCCCTTGGCGGCGGTGACCGCGAGGATCTCGTCGATCACGCGGTCCTGCAGCCGGTCGGTCGCGGGCAGGCGCGCGAGCTCGCCAAGCCGCAGTCCGGTGCTCGCGCACAGCGCATTGATCGCGCAGTTGAGCGCGAACTTGGTCCAGATGCGCGACATGATGTCGGGGTGGATCTCGACCTCGAACCCCGCGCGCTCGAGTTCCGCGTGCAGCAGGTCCATGCGCTCGCTGCCGCCGCCGCGCACCTCGCCGATGGAGGTCTTGCCGCGGTGGGTGAAGCCTGCGCGCCCCGGGCCGTACATCGCCGCGCTGCACATGCTGGAGCCGGCGGCGACGCGCCGCGCGCCGAGCACCTCGATCAGCGTCTCGACGTTGCCGATGCCGTTCTGCAGCGTGATCGCGAAGCCCTCGGGCCCGAGCACCCCGGCGGCGCTTTCGGCTGCGGCGCGGGTGTTGTTGGCGTCGGTCCAGATCATGGCGACGTCGGCGTCCATGCCCGCGGGCGGCGTGTCGCTCGCGGGCACGCGGATACTGATCTCGCCAAGCACGCCCGTGAGCCGCACCCCGTCGCGGTTGATCGCCTCGACGTCCTCTCGCCATGTGTCCACCAGCCGCACTTCGCTCCCGGCGCGCGCGAGCAGCCCGCCGTAGACGCTCCCCATGGCGCCCGCGCCGATGACGCAGATCTTCATGCGCGCAATCTACCCGCGCGGCGAGGGCCGCGCCAGCCGGTTTCGCGGCGCGCGGATTGTTGGCAAACTGCGCGCCCGTGACCCCCGAACCGAACCAGCAGGCGGCGCGCGAGAGGCTCGCCTGGACGCTGCTCATGCTCGCGCCGATGCTTTGGTCGGCGAACATGCTGGTCGCGCGCTGGTCGGCGGGCTGGTTTCCGCCGCACGCGCTCGCATTCTGGCGCTGGGTGGTGGCGCTCGCGCCGATGTTGATGGTTTGCGGCGCGGTGCTGTGGCGACGGCGCGCCGAGGCGATGGCCGAATGGCACGACCTGCTGCTGCTCGGCGCGCTCGGCATGTGGGTGTGCGGCGCGTTCGTCTACATCGGGGCGCAGACCACCTCCGCGACCAACATCGGCCTCATCTACGCCGGCGTGCCGGTGCTGGTGATGCTCCTGTCGGCCGCAGTATTCCGCGAGCGCCTCGGCGCGATGCAGGCGGCGGGGGCCGCGATCGCGCTTGCGGGAGTGCTCGCGATCATCGTGCGCGGCGACGCAAGCGTGCTGCTCGCGCTGCAATTCACGGCCGGCGACCTGTGGACGCTCACCGCCGCGAGCTGCTGGGCGGTCTACTCGGTGCTGATGCGCTACCGGCCCTCGCGCCTCGATCCGTTCCTGCGCCTGACCGCGGTCACCATCGCGGGCGTGCTGGTGCTCGCGCCGCTGACGCTTGCGGAGGCGATCGTTGCGGGCAGCCCGCCGCTCGAATGGCGCTCGCTCGCCGCGGCGCTGATCGTGGGCCTGTTGCCCGGATTCGGCGCCTACCAGGCCTACTCGTGGCTGCTGCGCGAGATCGGCGCGGCGCGCACCTCGCTGGTGCTTTATCTGACCCCGGTCTACACGGCGCTGCTTTCGTGGCTGCTGCTCGGCGAGGCGATCCGCGGCTATCACCTCGCGGGCGCGGTGCTGGTGCTCGGCGGCGTCTGGATCGCGAGCCGCAGGAGCGCGCGCGGCGTTTGAAACAGGTCCGGCGCCGCGCACCGCAAGCTATAATTCACGCCCTTCCGATTCGATTTTCCTGCCCATGAAAGCCCTGGTCTGCGTCAAGCGCGTGGTCGATTACAACGTCAAGGTGCGCGTGAAGTCCGACGGCACCGGCGTCGAGACCGCCAACGTCAAGATGTCCATGAACCCGTTCGACGAGATCGCGGTCGAGGAGGCGATGCGCCTCAAGGAAGCCGGCGTGGTCACCGAGGTGGTGGCGGTCTCCTGCGGCGTCGCCGCCTGCCAGGAGACGCTGCGCACCGCGCTCGCGATCGGCGCCGATCGCGCGATCCTCGTGGAGACCGACGCCGAGCTGCAGCCGCTGGCGGTGGCGAAGCTGCTCCGGGCGGTGTGCCAGAAGGAAAGCCCGCAGCTCGTGATCCTGGGCAAGCAGGCGATCGACGACGACTCCAACCAGACCGGGCAGATGCTCGCCGCGCTGCTCGGCTGGGCGCAGGCGACCTTCGCCTCCAAGGTGAAGGTGGCCGACGGCAAGGCGCAGGTGACGCGCGAGGTGGACGGGGGCCTGGACACGATCTCGGTGAAGCTGCCGGCGGTGATCACCACCGACCTGCGCCTGAACGAGCCGCGCTACGTGACGCTGCCCAACATCATGAAGGCGAAGAAAAAGCCCCTGGAGAACCTGAAGCCCGAGGCGCTCGGCGTGGACGTCGCGCCGCGCCTGAAGACGCTCAAGGTGGTCGAGCCCTCCAAGCGCAAGGCGGGCGTGCGGGTGCCCGACGCGAAGGCGCTGGTGGACAAGCTCCGTAACGAAGCGAAAGTGATATGAAGAACGACGATCCGCTGCGGCGCGTCAGCAGGCGGCCGCACCGCACCGTGAACTTTCGGAAAGTGCTCAGATAGCCATGGCCATCCTCGTATTTGCGGAGCACGACAACAGCGTGCTGAAGAAGGCGACGCTCTGCACGATCGCCGCGGCGCAGAAGATCGGCGGCGAGATCCACCTGCTGGTCGCGGGCCACGATTGCGGCGCGGCGGCGAAGGCCGCCTCGCAGGTGGCGGGCGTGGCCAAGGTGCTGCACGCCGACGCGCCACAGCTCGACGACGAGATCGCGGAAAACGTCGCCGCGCTCATCGTCGCGCTCGCCAAGGGCTACTCGCACGTGCTCGCGCCGGCGACCTCCAACGGCAAGAACGTGATGCCGCGCGCCGCCGCGCTGCTCGACGCGCAGCAGGTCTCGGAAATCGTCGCCGTCGAGGGCCCCGACACCTTCGTGCGCCCGATCTACGCCGGCAACGCGCTCGCCACGGTGCAGTCCGCCGACGCCATCAAGCTGATCACGGTGCGGGCCACCGGCTTCGACGCCGTGGCCGCGTCCGGCGGCAATGCGCCCGTGGAGGGCGTCGCGGCGCCCGCGGACAGCGGGCTCTCGAGCTTCGTCGGCCGCGAAGTGCAGAAGTCGGAGCGCCCCGAGCTCACCTCGGCGCGCGTCGTGGTCTCGGGCGGCCGCGGCATGGGTTCGGGCGAGAACTTCAAGCTGCTCGAGCCGCTCGCCGACAAGCTGAACGCCGCGATGGGCGCCTCGCGCGCAGCGGTGGACGCGGGCTTCGTGCCCAACGACTGGCAGGTGGGGCAGACCGGAAAGATCGTCGCGCCGGAGCTGTACTTCGCGGTCGGCATCTCGGGGGCGATCCAGCACCTCGCCGGAATGAAGGACTCGCGGGTCATCGTCGCCATCAACAAGGACGAGGAGGCGCCGATCTTCCAGGTCGCCGACTACGGCATCGTCGGCGACCTGTTCAAGGTCGTCCCCGAGCTGATCGAGGAACTCAAGAAGTAGCCGGCCATGAGCGCCTACACAGCCCCCTTGAAGGACATGCGGTTCGTGCTGACCGAGCTTGCCGGACTGGCGGAGGTCGCCAGGCTCCCGGGCTGCGAGGAGGCCACCCCGGACACGGTCGATGCGATCCTCGAGGAAGCTTCTAAGTTTGCGACAGAAGTCCTTGATCCATTGAATTATTCTGGAGACCGCGAGGGCTCCGTCTGGCACGACGGAGCGGTCAGGACACCCAAGGGTTTCAAGGACGCTTACCGCAAGTACGTGGAAGGGGGCTGGGGTGCGCTTCCGGTCGCGTCGGAGTGGGGCGGACAGGGGCTGCCCAAGCTCGTGGCGACCCCGGTCGAGGAGATGTGGTGCAGCGCGAACATGAGCTTTTCGCTGTGCCCGATGCTCACGCAAGGGGCGATCCACGCGCTCGAGCTGCGCGGGGCCGAGGCCCTCAAGAAGCGGTTCCTCCCGAAGATGGCGAGCGGCGAGTGGACCGGCACCATGAACCTCACCGAGCCGCAGGCGGGGTCCGACCTGGCGCTGCTCAAGACGCGCGCGGTGCGCCAGGGCGACCACTACCTGATCACCGGGCAGAAGATCTTCATCACCTTCGGCGAGCACGACTACACCGACAACATCGTGCACCTGGTGCTCGGGCGCACGCCCGACGCGCCCGAGGGCGTGAAGGGGATATCGCTCTTCGTGGTGCCGAAGTTCCTGGTGAACGCCGACGGCTCGCTGGGCAAGCGCAACGGCGCCAGGTGCGCGTCGATCGAGCACAAGCTCGGCATCCACGCCAGCCCCACCGCGGTGATGGTGTTCGAGGACGCGGTCGGCTATCTCGTGGGCGAGGAGAACCGGGGCCTGGAGTACATGTTCATCATGATGAACGCGGCGCGCTTCGCCGTGGGCCTGGAGGGCGTCGCGATCGCCGAGCGGGCGTTCCAGCGCGCGCTCGCCTACGCGCGCGAGCGCGTGCAGGGGCGCGACCTCGTCGCCGGCGGCAAGAGCGTGCCGATCATCCGGCATGCCGACGTGCGCCGGATGCTGATGCTGATGAAATCGCAGACCGAGGCGATGCGCGCGCTCGCCTACGTCGCGGCCGCGTCGCTCGACGCGGCGGCGCGCCACCCGCAGGCCGAGGCGCGCAAGCGCCACCAGGCGTTCGCGGACCTCATGATTCCCGTGGTCAAGGGCTGGAGCACAGAGACCGGGATCGAGATCGCGTCGCTCGGCGTGCAGGTGCACGGCGGCATGGGCTTCATCGAGGAGACCGGTGCCGCGCAGCACCTGCGCGACGCGCGCATCACCACCATCTACGAGGGCACCACCGGAATCCAGGCGAACGACCTCGTGGGCCGCAAGATCGCGCGCGAGGGCGGCGCCACGGTCAAGGCGTGGCTGGCGGAGCTCGCGCGCTTCGACGGCGAGCTGGCGAAGTCCGGCAACGCGGACGTGGCGGCGCTGCGCGCCGGGCTCTCGGCCGGCGCGAAGGCGATCGCCGGCGCGGTGGACTTCGTGCTCGCGCGAGCGGGCAAGGACCCGAACGCTGCGTTCGCCGGAGCGGTGCCCTTCCTCAAGCTGATGGGCATCGTCGCCGGCGGCTGGCAGATGGCGCGCGCGGCGCTCGTGTGCGAAAACAAGCTCGCGGCGAAGCAGGGGGACCAGTCTTTTTACGCCGCCAAGCTCGCCACTGCGCGCTTCTACAACGACCAGGTGCTGGTGCAGGCGCCCGCGCTCGCCGCGACCGTGGTGGGCGGCTCGGGCGCCGTCATGGCGCTCGCCGAGGACCAGTTCCTCGCCGCCTAG
>CAZVHU010000018.1:0-31653 GCA_964627075.1 uncultured Enterobacteriaceae bacterium
GGAAGATCGGCACGAAGATGATGATGATCTCGGTCCACTCCAGCGGCCAGCCGAGCAGGAAAATGATCAGCTGCGCCACCAGCAGGAAAGTGACCGGGTTCATGTTGAGGCTGAGCACGAACTTCTCGATCACCGCCTGGCCGCCGAGGTAGCCGAACACGCCGGCGAAGGTCGCCGAGCCGACGAAGAGGAAGCAGACCATCGCGGAGGTGCGCGCGGTGAGGTACACCGACTCCTTCAGGCGACCCCAGGTGAAGGCGCGATAGGCGACCGCCAGCACCATCGAGCCGAAGGCGCCGACTGCCGCCGCTTCGGTGGGCGTCGCCAGGCCGAACATGATCGCGCCCAGCACGCACAGGATGAGCAGCGCAAGCGGCACGAACGACTGCACCAGCATCTTGAACACCTGCGCGGCCGGGACGTTGCCCTCCTCCCTGGGTAGCGGCGGCGCGAGTCTCGGCTTGAAGATCGCGAGCACCATGACGTACACACAGTACAGGCCCGCGACGAGGAATCCCGGGCCGATCGCCGCAGCATAGAGCTGGACCACCGACATGCCGGCCATCGCTGCGTACACGATCAGCATGATCGAGGGCGGGATCAGGATGCCGAGGCAGCCGCCCGCGCAGATTACGCCCGAGGCGAGCCGCACGTCGTAGCCCGCCTTGAGCATCTGCGGGAAGGCGAGCAGTCCCATCAGCGTCACCACCGCCCCCACGATGCCGGTGGCGGTGGCAAACAGCGCGCAGGTGACCAGGGTCGCAACCGCGAGCGAGGCCGGCACGCGCCGCAGCGCGAGCTGCACGCTGAAGAACAGCTTGTCGAGCAGGTTCGAGCGCTCGACCATGTAGCCCATCAGCAGGAACAGCGGGATCGCCACCAGCACGTCGCTGTTCATGGTGGTGAAGGTGTTCTGCGTCAGAAGGTAGAACACCCGGTTGTCGAAGAACGCCTGGCCCGGCAGGTAGTAGGCGTAGTAGCCGAAGCCCACGCCCAGCGCCATCAGGGTGAAGGCGACCGGGAATCCGATCATGATCGCGGCCACCAGGATCGCCAGCATGATCAGCGCGATGTAGCTCGGGTCGATCATCGCGCGGCTTCCTGTCCGGCCTCCTGCCCGGCCTTCCTCGCGTGCTCTTCGAGGATCTGCTTCTCCAGTTCCTCGACGTCGTGCAGCCGCGCGCTCCATTCGCCATCGCGGATGCACTGGATGCAGCGCAGCACCTCGGCAACGCCCTGGATCGTGAGCAGGCCTGCGCCGAAGGGGATCAGCATCTTGAGCGGCCAGATCGGCACCCCGATCGGGCTGTTGACGCTCACCTCGCGGATGCGCATCGACTCGAAGCCGTAGCCCCATCCGGCGACCACCAGCGCGAGCACCCCCGGGAAGAAGAAGATGACGTAGAGCACCAGCTCCACCATCGCCTGGGTGCGCGCCCGCCACAGGCGGTAGAACATGTCGGCGCGCACGTGCCCGCCGCGCGAAAGCGTATAGGCGCCCGCCATGAAGAACATCGCGCCGTACATCAAGTAGCTGAAGTCGAACGCCCAGCTGGTCGGCGCGTTGAACAGGTAGCGCACCACCACCTCGTAGGTCGTGCCCAGGGTGAGGACCGCCAGGCACCAGGCGAAGGCGTGGCCGACCGTCTTGCTCAGGTAGTCGACGCCGTAGATGAACCGGTTGAGCATCCGTTAGCCGCTCAGGATGAAAAAATGGGGCGGCACCCTGGAGTGCCGCCCCCTTGCCTGCCTCGCCCCGCGCCTCTCGCGGCGCTCAGGCCGGCAGCTTGGTCTTGAACACGTGCTCGTAGCCCAGCTTGTAGTCCGCTTCGTTCAGCTGCACGTAGTAGGCGACCCGCTTGGCGAAGGCGCGCTGCGATTCGACCACCCTGGCGAAGAACGCGTCCTCCTTCATCAGCCGCGCGGTGAGCACATCCCAGGCCTTGAGCTGCTCGACGAAGATCGAGCGCGCGGTCCGGATCACGTTGACCTTGTGCTTGCCGATCAGGTCCTGCAGGTCCTTGGAGTAGTTGTCCATCGCGGTCCAGTAGTTGGCCGAGTTCGCGGCCTCGGCGGCGTATTGCAGGATCGCCTGCAGGTCCTTCGGGATCGTGGCCCACTTCTTCTTGTTGATGTTGATCTCGAAGAACTCCATCGCCTGGTGGTAGCTGCCCATCATGTAGTTCTTGATCACGTCCTGCGCGCCGAAGCGCATGTCGGAAGTCGGGTTGTTGAACTCGAAGGCGTCGATCACGCCCTTTTCCAGCGCCGGGATGATCTCGCCCCCCGGGAGCTGCGTCACCTTGGCGCCCATCTCCTGGAACAGGTCGGCCGCCAGGCCCACGGTGCGGTACTTCAGGCCCTTCAATTCCTTCGCATCCTTGATCGGCTTCTTGAACCAGCCCAGCGGCTGCGTCGGCATCGGCATCGCGAAGAAGCCGACCACGTCGAGGTTGAGCTTCGCGAGCAGCTCGTTGTAGAGCTGCAGGCCGCCGCCGCGGTAGATCCAGGCGAGCGTCTGGTGCGCGTCCATGCCATTGATCGGCCCCGAGCCGAACAGCGACGCGACCTTCGACTTGCCGTACCAGTACACCGGCACGCTGTGGCAGGCGTCGAGCACGCCCTTGGAGGTCGCGTCCATCACCTCGAAGGGCTTCACCACCGAGCCGGCGACGAGGTAGTCGATGCGCAGCCGGCCGCCCGCCATCTCGTTGACGCGCGTCACGTACTCCTGCGCCATCTCGTTGAAGATGTCCTTGGCACCCCAGGCGCCCTGCATCTTGAGCACGATCGGCGCCTGCGACTTGACGATCGCCGGGAAGCCGAGCGTCGCAGCGCCGGTGGCCGCGGCGGCCGCGCCTGTGAGGAACTTGCGGCGCGAAGCCGCAGGCTTGTCTTTCTGAATGGTCATTGGTCGTCTCCTCCTGGGAAATGGGAAACCGCGCGGGGGGAGAGCCCCCTTCGTGAAATCCGCGACAGATGCTACTCCCCGGTCGCGGGAGCCGCAAGGCGACTTCACATCGTGAAATCGTCCGGCATCAAGCCGCAGCGTAAGGATGCGAGTATTCGGTGGCGAGCTTGATCTGGGTGCCTCGTTTGTCGGTCGGGTGCCAGCCCGCAATCGCCAGCATCACGACGAAGCCCAGCACGTAGGCCACGGTCACGTGCCAGCCGTGGGCGAGCCAGCGGCCGACCGATTTCGCCTCCGGGTACATGTTCGACAGCGCCACGCCGGCGGAGGAGCCGAACCAGATCATCGAGCCGCCGTAGCCGACCGCGTAGGCGAGCATGCCCCAGTCGTAGCCGCCCTGCTTGAGCGCGAGCGCGGTGAGCGGGATGTTGTCGAACACCGAGGAGATGAAGCCAAGGCTGAGCGCGCTCTGCCACGAGGCGGGCGGCAGCTTCTCAACCGGCATCATGGCGGCGATCGTGACCAGGGACAGGAGGAACAGCGACCCCTTGAACGTCTCCGGCAGCAGGTGCCACTCGGGCCTGCGCAACGGCGCGGTGACGAAAATCGCTACCCAGACCGCAACGCCGATCATGGGGAAATGGTCGAGCACCGCCGGGAAGTACAGGTTGCAAACCACGTTCGCGCCGATCGCCGCCGCCAGGATGAAGGCGACGATGCCGACGCGCACCCAGTCCACCCGGATTCCCGCGGGCGCGTCCCGGGTGATCGGCGAAAACCGGTGCTGCTGCATCGCGGCCGGAATGCCGCAGACAACCAGGGCCACCACGGCGGCGACGTAGGCATCGAGCACCACCAGCGGACTGACGCCATCGATCCACATCATCGTCGTGGTGGTGTCGCCCACGACGCTGCCCGCGCCGCCGGCGTTGGAGCAGGCGACGATCGCCGCGAGGTAGCCGATGTGCACCTTGCCTCGGAACACGACGCCCGCCATGGTGCCGCCGATGAGCGCCGCGGCAATGTTGTCGAGGAAGGACGACAGCACGAACACGATCGCGAGCAAGGCGAAGGCGCCTTTCCAGTCGTCGGGCAGGAACTTCGGCAGCTCGGCCGGGATCTTCGATTCCTCGAAGTGCTTGGAGAGCAGCGCGAAACCCATCAGCAGGCCAAGCAGGTTCGTCAGGATCACCCACTCGTGCGCGAGCAGCCGCCCGAGGCCCGCGAGCCCCGGGCCGTGCCGGAATTCGGAGAAGCCGAGCTTGTAGAGCGTGATCACGGCAAGCCCCGCGAGCGCGACGTACAGCGTGTGGTGGTGGAACAGCGCGACGCCCGCGAGCGTGATCGCGAACAGCACGAAGTCCACCGGCACGCCGAGCGAGGCCGCGACCACCCCGGCGATGAGGCCGCCTGCGAAGATCGCTCGGTCGCGCGCGAGCAGTTGCATGCCGACGTTTGCCATGGCCTCCCCGTGGGGCGCCGATTATATAGGCACCGGCGCAGCGTCCCGGATGGCGTGGCGGCGCCGGTCGGGTAGACTAGCCGCGACACGATCGAGGAATGCCATGCATCGAATCCTGGTACCCGTAGACGGCTCTGCGTCGGCCGAGCGCGCCGCCAGCCACGCAGCCGAGATGGCCAAGCGCCTCGGCGGCTGCAGCATCCGCCTGCTCAACGTGCAAGACCCGATCGAGGAGATGCAGACGCACGGCCTCGCGCGCGAGGCGATCGCCGCGCACCGCGAGCAGCTGGCGCGCGAGGCGGCGGCCGGCGCGCGCGCCGCCGTGGAGAAGACCGGCGTGCCCTACACCTTCGAGTGGCGCTTCGGCGACGCGGCGAAGGCGATCGTGCAGGCCGCGCGCGATGCCGGCTGCGACGCGATCGTCATGGGCACGCGCGGCGCCGGTGCGCTCGAGTCCCTGCTCATCGGCTCGGTCGCCTACAAGGTCCTGCACATCGCCGACGTTCCGGTGACGCTGGTGAAATAGGCCCGCGAAAGGCGGGGCCCGGTGCTGCGCGCCTGGCTGGAATTTGCCGCATGCCTCGCGGCCATCGGCTACGCGGGCTATCACCTCACGCGCTACGCCGACGCCATCGCCGAAAAGGCGCGCATCTCCGCGGGCTGGGCAGGCCTGGTGCTGCTCGCGACGATCACCTCGCTGCCGGAGCTGATGACCGGGTCGAGCGCCGTGACCGTCGCCGGCGCCCCGGAGATCGCGATCGGCGACGTCCTCGGCAGCTCGGTGTTCAATCTGTTCCTGCTCGCGGTCGCCGACGCCGCGCGGCGCGGACAGCCGATCTACGCGCACGCAAGCCGCGGCCACATCGTCTCGGCCGCCTTCGGCATCGCGCTGCTCGGCATCGTGCTCGCCGGTCTCGCGCTGGGCAGAGCCGGCCCCGCCGTGGGTCACGTGGGCTGGTACAGCCCCGTCATCGCGGCCGTCTATGCGTTCGCGATCCACGCCGTGCTGCGGTTCGAGCGCAGGCTCACGCCGGCGGCTCTTGAGATCGCCCCGCGCCATCCAGGGCTATCGCTGCGCGCGGCGGTCGCGCGCTACGCAATGTTCGCCGCGGCGGTGATCGCCGCGGGCGTATGGCTGCCCTTCGTCGGCGCTCGGCTCGCGGCGGCCATGGGCTGGTCGGACACCTTCGTAGGGACCTTGCTCGTGGCCATCGTCACTTCCATGCCGGAGATCGTGACGACGCTCGCCGCCGTGCGCATCGGGGCAATCGACCTGGCGGTCGGCGGGGTGCTCGGCAGCAACCTGTTCGACGTCGTCATCGTGGCGATCGACGACCTGCTCTACGCGAAGGGCCCGATCCTCGCCGACGTCTCAGGGGCCCACGCCATCTCGGCGACCTCCGCGATGGTGATGTCGGCCTGCCTGATCGGGGCGTTCTGGATCCGGCCGCGGCGCGCGTGGTGGATCAACGGCACGCTCGCCGCGGTTTTCCTGTTCAACTCCTGGGCGGTGTATCGCGCGGCCGCGTGAGTTTCCGCCGGCCCCGGTTGCGGGCCGGGGGTACGCGGGTGAACGATCAGGACGTGGCGGCCCACTTACCCGCGGACTCGCGCACGACATCGGCGAGCGAGCGGCGCTGGGCGAAGCGCGCGCGCAGCCAGTCGGCGTCGGAGTCGCCGCGCCGCACGCCGTTCGCCAGCTCAGCAAGCGCCTCAGCGCTTGCAAGACGCCTCGCCTGCGGCATGAGGTTGGCGACCGTGTCGAGGATGTCCTCGCCGAGCGCCTTCCTGCGCCGCGCGAACGGCTCCACCAGCTGTCCGCGGCAACCGAAGCGGCAGGCCTCGAACCGGTTGAAGGCGTTCACCTGGTAGATCGCCGCGACGGGCTGGTGCGGCCGCTCCTCCAGCAGCCACGCGGCGAGCGCCTGCGCGTAGGCGGTGAGCAGCGCCGCGCGCCGCACCGTGAGCGGCGTGTCGCAGACGCGGATCTCGATGGTGCCGTATTCGGGCTTGGGGCGGATGTCCCAGTAGAAGTCCTTCATGCTCTCGACGATGCCGAAGCCGCGCATGGTCTCGAAGTACTCCAGGAACCCGGCCCAGCCGCGCACGAACGGCATGTGCCCCGAGAGCGGGAACGCGCTCACCGCGGTGAGGCGCGAGGACTGGAACGAAGTGTCCTCGCCCTGGTAGTAGGGCGAAGCCGCCGACAGCGCGATGAAGTGCGGCACGTAGCGCGTCAGCATGTGGACCAGGTACACGGCGTCCTCGCCCCCCGCGCAGCCGACGTGGATGTGCTGCCCGAATACCGTGAACTGCTTGGCGAGGTAGCCGTAGCGCTCGGTCACGGCGCGGAAGCGCTCGGCGGGATAGACGCGCCGCTCGGCCCAGTCGTGGAAAGGGTGCGTGCCGCCGCCGCAAACGCCCAGGTTGAGCACCCCGGCGGCATCGAGCACCGCGTCGCGCTGCGCCTCGAGCTCGGCGAGCACGCCGGCGAAGCTCGCCTGGATCGAGCTGTTCAGCTCGACCATGCTGAGCGTCACCTCCGGCTTGATCGCGCCCGGCAGCTTCTTCTTCGCCAGGCGCCCGATCAGGTCGCCCGCCTCGTGCGCGAGGTCGTGGTCGTGCGCGCGCAGCAGCTGCAACTCCAGCTCCACGCCGAGCGAGAGGGGGGCCGAGGGCGCGAATTCCATGTCAGACCTCCGGATGCGTTTCGCCCGCCCCCTTGAGCGCGAACTGGGTGGCGAGCGGTCCCAGCAGCTCGAGCACCGCCGCCGCGGAGAGCACGACCGAGGCGAGCTCGGCGCCGAAGCGCGGAAACAGCGCCGCGGTGTCGTACACCATTACCACCGCGATGCCGGACATCGGCAGCAGCGCCACCGAGAGCAGCCCGGCGCCGCCGGCGCGCAGCCCCGAGAGCCGGCCGAACAGGAGAATCGCTAGCGCCTTGCCGAGGAACCGCACCACGATGAACACCGCGACCGCCGCGCCCGCCGTCTCGAGTCCCCGGAACTCGAGGCTCGCGCCGGTTAGCACGAACAGCACCACGAACAGCAGCTGCGCCGCGTAGCCGAACCTGAGGGGCAGCAGCACGTGGTCGTCATCCAGGTTGCGGGCGAACATGCCGAGCGCGAGCAGCGCTACCACCACCGGGACTCCGGCGGCACGCGCCAGGCCGACCGTCAGCACGACCAGGGCCACCAACAGGACGAATTGCCGGTCCTCGCGCTTGCCGAGCCAGCGCGCGAGCGCGAGCAGCGCATGGCACGCCACGAAGCCGAGCAGCAGCGCCCCGCCCAGCAGCCAGATCGGGTGCAGCAGCGCCGCGCGCCAGTCCACGGCGCGCTCCAGGTGCAGGAACGGCAGCATCAGCGTGAGCGTCACGTAGGCCGCGGCGCAATTGACGGCGGTGAACAGCAGCAGGCGCTCGGTGATCTGGCCCGAGGCGCGCAGTTCGTGCGACACCAGCATCACTACCGCCGGCGAGGTCGCGGTGCCGACCGCAGCGGCGCAGGCAGCGAGCAACGGCGCGAAGTCGAGGTAGAGCAGTCCTGCGTAGATGGCGAAGAAGGCGCCGGCGCTTTCGCCCAGCGCCGCGAGCGCGAGCCAGCGGTTGCGCTCGAGCCACGCGAGGTCGAAGCGGTGGCCGAGCTCGAACACGACCAGGCCGAGCGCCAGATCGACCAGCAGCCGCGCCTCGGGCGCGAGCGGCACGGCCACCCGACCGAGGACGTACGGGCCGGCCGCAACGCCCGCGAGCGCGTAGCCCGCGATGCGCGGCAGCGCAGCGTAGCGGTTGATGAGCTCGCCCGCGAGCAGCCCGGCGACGAGCAGCGCGCCGAAGCGCACGATTTCGCCGAGCGCGGGCGGCCACGCGGGCAAAAACCACGCCAGATCCTGCATCCGATATCCTCCTCCCCGTTCGAAGGAGTCCCGCCCGCGCGCAGAAGTTCCCGGCGCGCCATGCTGCAGCGCGTCGGGCTCAGCCGACGACGACGATGTGGACGCGGTAGGGCCCGTGCGCGCCGAGCACGATGGTCTGCTCGATGTCCGCGGTGCGCGACGGGCCGGAGATGAAATTGACGGCCCTGGGCAGGCTGCCCTGCTCGGCGCGCAGCAGGTCCCAGCCGTCCTCCATGTGCGGCACGATGCGCGCCGCCGGCACGATGGCGACGTGGGTCTCGGGAAGCAGGCTCGCCGACGCGGGCGTGCCGGGGCCCGAGCACATCATCAGCGTGCCCGTCTCGGCGAGCGCGCAGAAAACGCCCGTCACCCCGACCATGTCGTCGCCGTTCGCGGCGCGCGGCTCGAGCGTGAGGCCCGCGCCGCGCCAGTCGAGGCGCGCGAGCGCCGGCCAGACGCAGCCCGACTTCGGGAGCTTGTGCGCATCGAGGTGGCGCGCGACCGCCGCGGGGACGTCGCGCTCGGCGGCGACGCGGTCGGTGCTGCTCGCGCTCGCCTCGGCCTTCAGCCGGAAGCGCGCCACGAGGTCGCCGCCCGCTTGCGGCAGCGGGCCGCGCGGATGGCGCTTGAGATAGGTGTCGAGCTGCTCGCGCTCCGCTGGCGAGGGCGCCTCGCCGCCGCGCTCCTGCAGGCGCCTGATCTTCTGCAGGATCCGGTCGCGGCTAGACATCGCTCAATCGATTGCCTTGAGGATGTCCTCGACCACTTTCTTGGCGTCGCCGAACACCATCATGGTCTTGTCCATGTAGAAGAGCGGGTTGTCCAGGCCCGCGTAGCCCGCCGCCATCGAGCGCTTGTTGACCAGCACCGTGCGCGCCTTGTGCACGTCGATGATCGGCATGCCGTAGATCGGCGAGCCCTTCTCGTAGGCGAGCGGGTTGACGACGTCGTTCGCGCCCAGCACCAGCACCACGTCGGTGGTGCCCATCTCGCCGTTGATGTCCTCCATCTCGAACACCTGGTCGTAGGGCACCTCGGCCTCGGCCAGCAGCACGTTCATGTGCCCCGGCATGCGGCCCGCCACCGGGTGGATGGCGAAGCGCACGTTGACGCCCTTCTCGAGCAGCAGATCGACCATCTCGGCGACCGCGTGCTGGGCACGCGCCACCGCCAGGCCGTAGCCCGGCACGATCACCACCGACTCGGCGTTCTGCATCAGGAACGCCGCGTCCTCGGCGGATCCCGAGCGCACCGTCTTCTGCCCGGCGTCGGCCGCCGCGGCACCCTCCTCGGCGCCGAAGCCGCCGAGGATCACGCTGACGAACGAGCGGTTCATCGCCTTGCACATGATGTAGGACAGGATCGCGCCCGAGGAGCCGACCAGCGAGCCGGCGACGATCAGCATCGAGTTGTTGAGCGAGAAGCCGATGCCGGCCGCCGCCCAGCCCGAGTAGCTGTTGAGCATCGAGATCACCACCGGCATGTCGGCGCCGCCGATCGGGATGATGATCAGCACGCCGAGCAGGAACGCGATCGCGGTCATGGCGCCGAACCACGCCCACGCCCTGTCCGGCGCGAGGAAGAACACCGTGCCGCAGCCGAGCATCACCAGGGCGAGCGCGAGGTTGATCATGTGCTGCCCGGGGTACACCACCGGCGCGCTGGAGAACAGGCGAAACTTCTTGCCCAGCCCGGCGAGCTTGCCGAAGGCGATCACCGAGCCGGTGAAGGTGATCGCGCCGACGAAGGTTCCGATGAAGAGCTCGAGCTTGTTGCCCGCCGGCATCGGGTCGGCGACGCCGAACGCCGACGGGTTGTTGACCGCGGCCACCGCGATCAGCACCGCCGCCATGCCCACGAGCGAGTGCATCGCCGCGACCAGCTCCGGCATCTGCGTCATCTGCACGCGCCGCGCGACGAAGGCGCCGATGGCGCCGCCAACCAGCATCGCGATGACGATCAGGTCGATCCTGCCGCGCGCCACCACCGCGATGGTGGTGAGCACGGCGATCGTCATGCCGATGATGCCGAACAGGTTGCCGCGCCGGGCGGTGGTCGGCGACGACAGCCCTTTCAACGCGAGGATGAAGAGCACGCTCGCGGCGAGGTACCAGAGGGTAAGCTGATTCGCGCTCATGGGAGCAGGGGGCGCGGGCCCCTTCCGGTCACATCGCTCGGAGCCTTCCCGCGCCCCCCGTACCCCCCGGGCGCGTTGTCCGGCCGGTCACTCATGTTTCGCCTTTCCTTGCCGCCTTGGGCTCTTTTTTCCTGAACATCTCGAGCATGCGCTGCGTGACGAGGAAGCCGCCGGCGACGTTCACCGCCGCGAGCGCCACCGCGATCACGCCGAGCACCGTGCCGAAGCCGGTTTCCTGCGGCGCCGCGGCGAGGATCGCGCCGACGATGATCACCGAGGAAATGGCGTTGGTGACGCTCATCAGCGGCGTGTGCAGCGCCGGGGTCACGTTCCAGATCACGTGGTAGCCGACGAACACCGCCAGCACGAACACCACGAGATTGATTACCGTCGGATCAACAGTGCCGCCCATGCCCTCTCCTTTCCTCCTTCACTCCTTCACTCCTTCACTTCTTCCCGACCACTTCCCCGTTCGCGCACACCAGCGTACCGGCGATTATTTCGTCGTCGCGGTCGATCTTGAACTCGCCCGTCTTCGCATCGAGCATCAGCCCGAGCAGGTTGTAGAGGTTGCGCGCGAGCAGCGCCGAGGCGTCGGTGGGCACTGTAGCCGGCAGATTGCCGAGCCCCACGATCTTGACGCCGTGGCGCATGACAATCTTGCCGGCCTCCGAGCCCTCGACGTTGCCGCCCTGCTCCACCGCAAGGTCGACGATTACCGAACCCGGCTTCATCTGGCGCACGGTGTCTTCCCTGATCAGGCGCGGCGCGGGGCGGCCCGGAATGAGCGCGGTGGTGATGATGATGTCGGCCTGCAGCGCGCGCTGGTGCACCGCCTCGGCCTGGCGCTTCATCCAGTCCGCGGGCATCGGGCGCGCGTAGCCGCCCACGCCCTTGGCGATCTCGCGCTCCTCGTCGGTGAGGAACGGCACGTCGAGGAACTTGGCGCCGAGCGACTCGATCTGCTCCTTCACCGCCGGGCGCACGTCGGAGGCCTCGATGGTCGCCCCGAGGCGCTTGGCGGTGGCGATCGCCTGCAGGCCGGCGACGCCCGCGCCCAGGATCAGCACGCGCGCCGCCTTCACCGTTCCGGCGGCGGTCATCAGCATCGGCATGAAGCGGCCGTACTCGGCCGCGGCGAGCATCACCGCCTTGTAGCCGGCGATGTTGGCCTGCGAGGAGAGCACGTCCATCGGCTGCGCGCGCGAGATGCGCGGCAGCGCCTCCATGGCGAACGCGTTGACGCCGCGCCTGGCGAGCGCCTCGATGCCTGCCGCGTCGAACGGCTCCAGCAGGCCGATCAGGGTGCTCCCGGACTTGAGCAGCGCGAGCTCGCTTTCCTGCGGCGCGCGCACCTTGAGCACGATGTCGGCGTCGAAGGCCTCGGCGGCGCTCGCCACCAGCTTCGCGCCCGCGGCCTCGTAGTCCCGGTCCGGAATGCTCGCGCCCGCGCCGGCGCCCTGCTGGATGCGGACCTCGTTCCTCGCCGCCAGCTTCTTGACCGTCTCGGGCGTGGCGGCGACGCGCGTCTCGCCGGCCCGGGTCTCGGCCGGCACGCCGATTCTCATGCTCGTCGACTCCCTGTTGGTTTTGGGCGCTGATTCTACCGCACGGGCAACGACCCGCCCGGGCGGCTCCGACTGTAAAGTCACACTTTACAGTCTACCCGATTGCAGCCCGGTGGATTTGCGCTCGATCAATTCGAACGCGGCGTGCACGGCGAGCGCCAGGGCGGCGGCGGGCAGCGCACCGGCGAGCAGCATGGTGTGGTCGTTGAGGGCGAGCCCCTGGGCGATGCGCTCGCCGAAGCCGCCCGCGCCGATGAACGCGGCGATGGTCGCGGTGCCGACGTTGATCACCGCCGAGGTCTTGACCCCGGCGAGTATCGTCGGCATCGCGAGCGGCAGCTCGATGCGGCCGAGGATCTGCGCGCGCGCGAGGCCCAGCGCGAGCCCCGCCTGCCTGAGGCCGCGCGGCACCTGGGTGAGGCCGGCGTGGGTGTTGCGCACGATCGGCAGCAGCGCGTAGAGGAACAGCGCGATCAGCGCCGGCCACAGGCCGATGGTGCCGGTGAGCGGGATCAGGAAGGCGAGCAGCGCGAGCGAGGGGATGGTCTGCAGCAGCCCTGCCGCGGCGAGCACCGGCTGCGCCAGCCAGCGCGCCTTGGCGGCGACGAGCCCCAGCGGAACGCCGGCCGCGACGGCGGCGGCGAGCGAGCCGAACACCAGCCACAGGTGCTCCCAGAGCAGCCGCCAGAAGTCCGGCGCGAACAGCGCGCTCGCGAGCGTGCGCGGCGCCTTGGCCGCGGCGCCGAGGTGCTCGCGCGCCACCTGCTCGAAAGGCAGCTTGTCGATCTCGGCGCGGGCGTTGAGCCGCACCATGGCGCGCTCGTCGAGCGTGCGCGCCGCGCGCGCGATCGCCGCCGCCGCGGCCGGGTGCCGGGCGGCGAAGTCGGCGCGGTGCAGCAGCACCGCGTCGTAGGCGGGAAAGAATCCCCGGTCGTCGGCGAGCACCGCGATGTCGAAGCGCGCGATCTTGGCGTCGGTGGAGTAGACGTCCATGAGGTCGATCTCCTTCGCCGCCAGCGCCTCGTAGGCAAGCCCGTGATCCAGGCCCCGCGGCGTCGCGTGCGGCAGCGCGTACTTCTCCTTTAGCCCCGGCCAGCCATCGCGCCGGCCGAGGAACTCGTGCGAGAAGCCGAGCCTGAGATCGGCCTGGCGCGCGAGGTCGGAGATACGCTGCACGCCGCGGCGCGCGGCTTCGTCGCGGCGCATGCCCATTGCGTAGGTGTTGTTGAAGCCGAGCGGCACGCTGGCGGCGAGCCCGAGCGGCGCGAGGCGCGCGTTGAGCGTGGCCAGATCGAGCCGCTCCTCGCTTTTCAGGATCTCGCGCGCGATGGTTCCGGTGTACTCGGGATAGACGTCGATCGCGCCGCTCCTGAGCGCCTCGTAGAGAATGGCCGTGTTCCCCAGCCCCGGCCTGTGCTCGGCGCGCGCGCCGGCGACGCGTGCGGCTTGCGCGAGGATCTCGCCCAGCACGTAGGACTCGGTGAAGCGCTTGGAGCCCACGCGCACCGGCTCCTGCGCGGCAGCGGCGCCCGCGAACGCTGCGAGCAGCAGCGCGGCGAGCAGGGGCGCGCGACCGATCATCGGCCCGCGAAGCATCCGGCTGCGGCCGACTCCACGCTATGCCGCCCGCTCCCAGCGCGTCTCGCCCTGCCCGCCGAGGAACTGCAGCGCGGCGAGGCTGGCGTAGAGCCCGCCCTGCTTCATCAGCTCGGCGTGCGTGCCCTGCGCCACGATCGCGCCGCGGTCCATCACCACGATGCGATCGGCGTGCTGCACCGTGGCGAGGCGGTGCGCGATCACGAGCGTGGTGCGGCCGCGCTCGAGCGCCTCGAGCGCCTGCTGCACCATGCGCTCGCTCGCCGCGTCGAGCGAGCTGGTGGCCTCGTCCAGCAGCAGCACCGGCCGGTCGGCGAGCAGCGCCCGCGCGATCGAGATGCGCTGGCGCTGGCCGCCCGAGAGCGTGACGCCGCGCTCGCCGAGCTGCGTGTCGTAGCGCTGCGGCAGCCGCTCGACGAACTCCGTCGCGAAGGCGCGCTCGCAGGCGCGCGCGACCTCGGCGTCGCTCGCCCCGGGCCGCCCGTAGCGCACGTTGTCGGCGACGCTCGCGGCGAAGATCACCGGCTCCTGCGGCACCACGGCGATCAGGCGCCGCAGCTCGAGC
Organism: uncultured Enterobacteriaceae bacterium; assembly: GCA_964627075.1. Classification (GTDB taxonomy): domain Bacteria; phylum Pseudomonadota; class Gammaproteobacteria; order Burkholderiales; family SG8-39; genus 2-02-FULL-66-14. The sequence continues at coordinate 14,140 of CAZVHU010000018.1, forward strand.
GGGTCGAGCGCGCGCAGGTCGATGCCGTCGATGCGCACCGCGCCGCCCTGCGGGTCGTAGAAGCGCAGCAGCAGCGCGAGCACCGTGGACTTGCCCGCGCCCGAGGGCCCGACCAGCGCCACGCGCTCGCCGTGCGCCAGGCGCAGCGAGAAGCGCTCGAGGGCGCGCACGCCGGGGCGCGACGGGTAGGCGAAGCTCACGGCATCGAACTCGACCGAGCGCACCGCGCGCGGCGGCGGCGCCGGATGCGCCGGCGCGCCGATCGCGGGCGCGGTGTCGAGCAGCTCGCACAGGCGCTCGGTCGCGCCCGCGGCGCGCTGCAGGTCGCCCCAGACCTCCGAGATCGCCGCCACCGAGCCGGCGGCGACTGCGCAGTAGAAGACGAACGCCGACAGGTCGCCCGCCGAGAGCGACCCCGCGAGGATGTCGCGGCCCCCGATCCACAGCACCAGCGCCACGCCGCCGTACATGACCAGCATGACGAAGCCGAGCAGCAGCGCCTTGATGCCGATCCTCTGCACGCCGGCGGCGTAGGCGGCCTCGGCGCGCGCGCCGAACTCGCGGCGCGAGGGCTCCTCGTGCACGTAGGCCTGCACGGTGCGGATCTCGTGCAGCGCCTCGTCGACGTAGACGCTCAGGTCGGCGACCCGGTCCTGGCTGGCGCGCGAATAGCGCCGCACCTTGCGGCCCACGAGCCACATCGCGAGCCACAGCAGCGGCGCGAAGGCGAGCACGATGAGCGTGAGCTTGAGGTTGGTCCACAGCAGCAGCCCGAGCGCGCCGGCGAGCAGAATGCTGTTTCGCACCGCCATCGAGAAGCCGTAGCCGATCACCGCCTGCAGCACCGTCGAGTCGTTGGTGAGGCGCGAGATCACTTCGCCCGTGCGCGCGCTCTCGAAGAAGCTGGGGGCGAAGCGCAGGATGTGGTCGAACACCGCGCGCCGGATGTCGGCGATGATGCGCTCGCCGGTGGTCATCATGAGGTAAAAGCGCGCGTAGGTCGCCGCCGCGAGCGCGAGCGCCAGCGCGAGCACCGCGCCGAGCACCTGGTCGAGCACGCGCGCATCCGCCGAGGCGAAGCCCGCGTCGATCACGTAGCGCAGCCCCTGGCCGAGCGCGAGCACGCAAGCGGCCGCCGCGAGCAGCGCGACGATCGCCGCGGCCACGCGCCAGCGGTAGGGCGCGAGGAACCTCGCCAGCCGCATGAACTGCGACCAGTCGCGGCTGCCGGGACGGTCCGGTAGATGGTCGTGGAACATCGCGTTCCACTCTACCGCAATCTAGCGGCCGTAGAACCTGTAGTTGTTCGCGCCGAGCTGCTTGGCGCGGTACATGGCGACGTCGGCGTTCCGGAGCAGCGCCTCGCCGTCGCCCGCGTCGGCGGGAAAGAGCGAAATCCCGATGCTCGCGCCGATCGAGAACTCGCGCCCGTCGACGCGGAACGGCGCCTCCAGCGCGCGCAGGATCTTCTCGGCCACCACCTGGCAATCGGACTCCATTTGCAGGTCCGAGAGCACCACCACGAACTCGTCGCCGCCGTGGCGCGCGAGCGTGTCCGCCTTGCGCACGCAGCCGGTGAGGCGGTGGGCCACCTCGCGCAGCACCGAGTCGCCGGCGCGGTGGCCGAGCGCGTCGTTCACCTGCTTGAAGCGATCAAGGTCCACCATCATCACCGCGACGCGCGCGTCGCGCCGCTGCGCCGCGAACAGCGCCTGGCGCAGCCGGTCGTCGAGCAGCCGCCGGTTGGGCAGCCCGGTGAGCGTGTCGTGGTAGGCGAGGAACCTCGCCTCCTCCTCCTTGCTCTTTCGCTCGCTGATGTCCTGCGATACGCCGATCAGGCGGCGCATCTGGCCCGAGCCGTCGGCGAGCGCCTTGCCGCGCGCGGCGAACCAGCGCTGCTGGCCGTCCTCGCTCTCGATGCGGAATTCGGCCGCGAGCGGCTCGCCCATCTCGAGCGCGGTGCGCGCCGCCGCGGCGAAGCGCTCGCGGTCCTCGGGATGGATGCGGTTGAGATACTCCTGCCACGTGATGCGGGCGCCCGCCGCGGCCTGCGCCGGCGAATGGCCGAGGAACAGGGCATCGCTCGCCGCGTCCCACTCCCAGTAATGCAGGTCGGCGGCCTCGGCGCCCAGCCGCAGCCGCTCGACACCCTCGTGCAGCGCCGCCGCGGCGCGCTTCTGCTCCGAGACGTCGTGCGCGGTGCCGGTGGCGCCGACGATCGCGCCTGCGGGATCGCGCAGCGGGATGGCGTTGAACGCCAGGTCCACGTGCGTGCCATCGCGGCGCAGGTGGCGCGTCTCGTAGTTGAACACCGACTCGCCCGCCAGGATGCGGCGAAACACCGCCAGGTCCCGCTCGCGCACCTCGGGCGCGATCTGCTCGCGCCACTCGCGCCCGATCAGCTCCGCGGCGGCGCAGCCGTAGATGCGCTCGGCGGCCGCCGGGTTGAGGTAGGTCCAGCGCCCGGCGGCGTCGAGCGACCAGATGAGGTCGTTCGAGGTCTCGACGAGGCTGCGGTACATCGCCTCGCTCTTCTTGAGCGCGTGCTCGGCGGCGAGGCGCTCGGCGGCCTCGGTGAAGGTGTAGATCGCGCCTTCCTCCGGGCGCTCGGGGTCGAGCGCGCGCCCCAGGCTGCGCGACCAGAGCTGCGAGCCGTCCTTGCGCGCGAGCGGCGCGTCCCACTCCACGATGCCGCCGCCGCGCAGGCGCAGCTCCAGCTCCTCGCCGGCCGCCTTCCATTGCGCCTCCGAGGCATAGAGCGAGCGCATCGGCTTGCCGTCGATCTCGCCCTGCGCGTAGCCCAGCATCTGCTCCAGCCGCCGGTTGCAGCGCAGGATGCTGCCGTGGCTGACGAACGCCACGCCCGCGGGCAGCGTGTCGAGCATCAGGTTGCGCTCGGCGAGCACCTTCTCGTAGGCGTCCTGTACCGCGCGCAGCTCGCTCACGTCGGTGAACACGCTCACGACCCCGCTCGGCGCGCGCACGAAGCGCCCGAGCAGAGAGCGCCCATCGAGCGTGCGGTAGTGCCGCACCGCGCCGCTGCCCGCGCGCCGGCGCTCGAAGCGCTCGGCGATCCACGCCTCGCGCCGCTCGAGGTACTCGGGCGGCACCACCTCGGCCTCGAAGGCGTTCTCGGCGATGCGCGCGTAGGGCGTGCCGGCGAGCTCGGCGGCGTTCTTGCCGGCGCCGTAGACCTTCGCGTAGGCCTCGTTGCATACCGCGAGCCGGTCCTCGGCGTCATAGATGGCGATGCCGTCGGGGAAGCTCTCGATCGCGCCGCGCAGCTGCGCCTCGCTCGCCGAGAGCCTGTCGAGCAGCGCCTGGTTCTCGATCTGGGTGCGCAGGGTGCGCACCACGTTGCCGTGGATGTCGCGGAACACGCGCGCCATCACGCCGCCGAACACCAGCACCATGAGCGCGAGCAGCTGGTAAGTGCGGCCAGGCTGCATCGCGAGCTGCAGCAGCGCGGCGAGGAAGGGCAGCGTGCTGAAGGCGTAGAACGCGAGGTTGCTGGGCGCGTAGACGCCGGCGGCGCCGATGATGCTGCCGCCGATCACGAACACCACCGCCATCTGGCGCACCGGGTCGAGCTCCGCGAAGAACACCGCCGGCGGGAACGCCCAGACCGCGCCCGCGGCGAGCGCGCCGAGCGCGAACAGGCGCTCCCACCGCTCCGGCCTGCCGGCGCCGGCTGCACGCCGGTACTGGCGCTGGATGGCGATGCGCGCGAGCGTCATCGCCATGAGCACCGCGAACCAGGCCACGAGCACGGAAGCCGGGATCGGCTCCCACAGGGCAACCAGCAGGATGCCGGCATTGGCCAGCGTCGCGACGTAAGCCGGCCGCGCGACCTCGAACAGCGTCGCGACGCGCGCCGCCTGCAGCTTGGCCTCGCTGCCTTGTGCCTCCCGGGGCGTCATGGGCTCTCGACCAGCGCCTCGAGCACCGCGCACCACGCCATGCCGAGGTTCTCCAGGCTGTAGCCGCCGCCGCCGAAGGCCATCATGCGGCCGTCGGCATGGCGCCCGGCGAGCGCGGCGAGGCGCCGCGTGGCGTGCAGGTGCGCCGCGGGCGTCAGTCGCAGGTCGGCGAGCGGATCGCCCGCCAGGCAGTCCGCGCCGCACTGCAGGATCACGAACTCGGGCGCGAAAGCTTCCAGGAACCGCTCGGCCTGGTCCCACGCGGCGAAGAATTCGGCGTCGCCGGCGCCGGGGCGCAGCGGCAGGTTGAGCTTGGTGCCCTTCGCGGCGCCCTTGCCAGTCTCGTAGTCGAATCCGGTGCCCGGATACAGGTGCAGGCCGCTTTCGTGGACATCGGCGACGGCGAGGTCCGGGTCGTCCTCGAACTCGTAGAACACGCCGTCGCCGTGGTGCACGTCGATGTCCACGTAGGCGATGCGTCGAACGCCGTGCTCTGCGCGCAGCGTCTCGATCAGCACGCCCAGGTCGTTGAAGACGCAGAAGCCCGCTGCCGCCGCCCGGCGCGCGTGGTGCAGCCCGCCGATCGGCTGGAAGCTGCGCCGCGCCTCGCCGCGCACCACGCGCCGCGCGCCCTCGAGCGCGGCGCCCACCAGGTGCGAGGCCACCTCGTAGCAGCCGGGAAACGCCGGCGTGTCGCCGTAGTCGAGGTAGCCCGCGCCCTCGCGCGAGGCGGCGATCACGCGCTCGATGTAATCGGGATGGTGGAAGCGCTCGATTGCGTCCCTTGCCGCCGCCCTCGATTCGGCCAGCACCACCTTGCGGTCGAGCCCGCGCGCGCAGGCCGCGCGCCAGAACGCGCCCTGCCGGTCGGCCGAGAGCGGGTGCCCGTCGGGAAAGCCGTAGCGCCCGAGCGGCTCGCTGAGAAAAACGTGGGTCGCGCTCAGGCCTTGGCGACTTCCACGAGGCAGTCGTAGAAGGTCGCTCCGCCACCGAGGTCGGTGACGCGCTGCGCGGTGACGTCGTTGGCGTTGCCGCCGTCCGGCGAGTGCTTCTTCCACCACACCGAGGGCGCCACCACCACGCCGCGGCGGGGCTTGCCGTTGACGCTCGCCTCGAGCACGAAGCTGCCGCGCGCGTTGAACACGCGCACCCGGTCGCCATCGCGTATGCCGCGCGCTGCGGCATCGTCGGGATGCATTTCGAGCCGCGGCCCCCCTTCGGCGTCACGGAAGCGTTTCAGGTTGGCGAAGGTCGAGTTGAGGAAATTGCGCGCCGGCGGCGAGATGAACGCGAGCGGGTACTTCGCGGCGAGCGCCGGGTTGCTGGTGGGCGACTCGGCGGGCGGGTTGTAGAAGGGCAGCGGATCCACGCCCTGCCGCTCGAGCGACTCGCTGTAGAACTCGCACTTGCCCGAGGGCGTCGGAAAGCCTCCTTGCGCGAACGGCGCGAAGCTCGCCGGCACCTCGAGCCGCTGCCAGCCGCGCTCCTTCACCGTCTCCCAGCCGATGCCGCGCATGCGCGGGCTCGCCGACTTGAGCGCCTGGCGGCAGATGTCCTCGTCGGAGTCGCGAAAGCACGGCTCGCCGAAGCCCATGCGCGCGGCCAGGCGCCGGAACACCTCGGAGTTGGGCAGCGACTCTCCCACCGGCGCGATCGCCGGGTTGTTGGCGAGGACGTAGAGGTGGCCGTAGGACTTGTGCACGTCGCAGTGCTCGAGCTGCGTGGTCGCGGGCAGCACGATGTCGGCGTAGTCCGCGGTGTCGGTGAGGAAGGAATCCATCACCACGCAGAACAGGTCCTCGCGCGCAAAGCCCGCGATCACCTTGTCGGACTCGGGGCACACCGTGACCGGGTTGTTGTTGTAGACGATCACCGCCTTCACCGGCGGCGAGGCCGCGGTGAGCGCATCGCCGAGCTGCGCATGGTTGATGACGCGCGGCTTGCGCGCGCCGAGCAGGTCCGGGCGCTCGAGCGACGCGTGGTCGAAATTGTAGAAATCCGCGGTGGTGAGCACCAGCCCGCCCGCGGGGTCGCGCCACGCGCCGGTGAGCGCCGGCAGGCACGCGATGTTGCGCGCCGCGATGCCGCCGCCGGCATGGCGCTGCATGCCGTAGTTGAGCCGGATCGCGGTGGGCTTCACCGTGCCATAGTCGCGCGCGAGCGCGACGATCTCGGCGGCCTGCAGCCCGCAGATTCCCGCCGCCCATTGCGGCGTGTACTGCCTCACGCGCTCGGCGAGCTGCTCGAAGCCGAGCGTGTGGCGCGCGATGTAGTCGCGGTCGACGAGATTGTCGGCGACCAGCACGTGCATGATCGCGAGCGCGAGCGCGCCGTCGGTGCCGGGCAGCGGCGCGACGTGCTGCGCGCACTTCTCGGCCGACAGGCTCCGGTAGGGATCGATCGCGATCACCTTCGCGCCGCGGCGCTTCGCTTCCTGCACGCGCGACCACAGGTGCAGGTTGGAGACGATCGGGTTCGCGCCCCAGAGGATGATCAGCCTCGAGTCGGCGAAGCGCTCCGGGTCCATGCCGACCGAGCCGCCGAGCGTCGCCTTGATTCCGGCCTTGCCCGCGCTCGAGCACAGCGTCCGGTCGAGGATCGAGGCGCCCAGCCGGTGGAAGAAGCGCCGGTCCATCGAGGCGTACTGCACCATGCCCATGGTGCCGGCGTAGCTGAGCGGCAGGATGGTCTCCGGGTCCTCCGCGGCGAGCCGCTTCAGGCGCAACGCGACCTCATCGAGCGCCTCGTCCCACCCTATGCGGCGGAACTTGCCGCTTCCCTTGGCGCCCACCCGGCGCATCGGATGCAGGATCCGGTCCGGCGCATAGGTGCGCTCGAGGTAGTGCGCGACCTTGGTGCAGAGCGTGCCGTCGGTGAACGGCATCGTCGGATCGCCCTCGATGCGCACCGCGACGCCGTCCTTGACCGACACCAGCATGCCGCAGGTATCCGGGCAGTCGTGCGGGCAGGCGGTGCGCACCACCCTCACCTCCGGGTCGGCGCGGACGATGCGGCTGGCTGCGTTGGGGGCATTCACGACGGCAATTCTAATCCCGCATGGCGTCGTCGAGCAGCTGGATCCAGTGGCGCACCGGCGTCGCGGTCGCTGCCTGCAGGTGCGCGAGGCAGCCGATGTTGGCGGTGGCGATCGCCTGCGGCGTGCCGCTCGCGAGCGCCGCGAGCTTGCGCCGGCGCAGCTCGAGCGAGATCGCCGGTTGCAGGATCGAGTAGCTCCCGGCCGAGCCGCAGCACAGGTGCCCGTCCGGCACCGGCGCAAGCTCGTAGCCCGCCTTCTCCAGCAGCCCCTCGACCACGCCGCGGATCTTCTGCCCGTGCTGCAGCGAGCACGGCGACTGGAAAGCGACGCGTCCCCTGCGCTTGCGCCCGCCGAGCGCGCGCTCGACCGCCTGCGCCTCGGCGGCGATCACTTCCGAGATGTCGCGCGCGAGCAGCGACACGCGCGCCGCCTTGTGGCGCCACGCCGCGTCGTGCTCGAAAAGGTGCGCGTACTCCTCGATGGTTGAGCCGCAGCCGCTCGCGGTCACCACGATGCCCTCGGCAGCGCCGTTCTCGAGTTGCGGCCACCAGGCGTCCATGAGCGCGCGCATGTCGGCCCTGCCCGCCTCCTGGTCGTTGAGATGGAAGCGCAGCGCGCCGCAGCAGCCTGCGCCGGGGGCCTCGAGGAGCGAGATCCCGATCCGGTCGAGAACGCGCGCCGCCGCGGCGTTGATCGCCGGCGCGATCGCGGGCTGCACGCACCCGGCGAGCGCCAGCATGCGGCGCGGATGGCGCGGCTCCGGCCACGCGCCCGGGGCTTCCGGGCGCGGCGGCACCCTGTGGCGCAGCGCGGCGGGCAGCAGCGGGCGCACGAGGCGCCCGAGCGCGAGCAACGGTGAGAAAAGCGCGCGCCGCGGCAGCACTGCCGCGAGCGCGCCGCGCACGAGCCGCTCCCAGAAGCCGCGCGGCACGCGCGCCTCTACGAGCGCGCGGCCGATGTCGGCGAGCCGAGCGTACTGCACGCCCGAGGGGCAGGTGGACTCGCACGCGCGGCAGGTGAGGCACCGGTCGAGGTGCAGGCGCGTCTTCCCGGTCGGGGCCACGCCCTCGAGCACCTGCTTGACGAGGTAGATGCGGCCGCGCGGCCCGTCGAGCTCGTCGCCGAGCAGCTGGTAGGTCGGGCAGGTCGCGGTGCAAAAGCCGCAATGCACGCACTTGCGCAGGATGGCGTCGGCCTCGCGCCCCTCGCGCGTGTCGCGGACGAAATCGGCGAGCCTGGTCTGCATCGCTATACTCGCCGGATGAAATCGGTGCTCGGGCTGCTGGCGCTCGCGCTGTTCGCGGCCGGCGTCATCTGGGTCGTGGTCGGCATCAACCGTTACCGCGCCCGCAAACGCGCCGAGGCGCAGCGCGAGGCGGCGTTCCTCGCCGAGCTGGCGAGCGCGGCGACAAGGAAGGGAAAGCCGCCGGCGCCCGCCGCAGCGCCAGCCAGGCCCGCGAGCTCGCCCGCTGCCGCGCCTGCGAACCCGCGCGCTGCCGTGCCGGCAAGCGCGGCCTCCTTGCCTCCCGCTTCGCCCCCGACGCCGGCAGCCGCCATCAAGGGCGCGCTCTCCAAGGGCGATGCCGAGATGGCGGCGCGGCTTTTCGTGCAGCATGCGGGGGAGCGCACCACCCTGAAGCTCGCGCCGGCGGAGTGGGAACCGCTCGGGCGCGCGCTGCTCAAGCTGGAGGCATACATGGAAGCCGCGTGGGCGCTGCACGCGGGCGCGTTGCTCGCCGGCGACGCGGCGGGCGCGCAGCAGCGCCTGATCGACGTCGCCACGCGCGCCTCGGCCTCCGGCCGGGCGGAGGTGGCGCTCAGGCTGTACCAGACGCTGCTCGCAAAGTACCCGGCGTCGGAGTTCGCCGAGCTCGCGCGCGCCGGCATCGGGACGGAGCAGAAGAAACTCGGCAAGGCGTAGCGCTCCCTAGAGATCCGGATACAGGCGCCCGCGGTTGAAGATTGCCGCCGGGTCGAAGGCCGCCTTCAGCTCGCGGTGCAGCCGCGCGAGCACCGGATCGAGCGGCGTGAAGGCAAGCTCGCGGGCGCCGCCGCGAAACAGCGTGGCGTGGCCGCCCGCGCCGGCCGCCGCGGCGCGCGTCGCTCCCGCGTCTGCGTCGGTGCGCAGCCAGCGCAGAGCTCCGCCCCATTCGATTAACTGCGCGCCCGGTTGCGGCCCGGCGAGCTGGACGCGCGGCGCGTGCGACGGCACCGACAATCGCCACAGCGGCCCGCCGCCGCCGAAGAACGAATCCGTCTGCTCGCGGATTCCGGCCCAGAAGCGCGCCGCCTCCGGGTCTGCGACCCGCTCGCCACCCAGCTCCGCGATCGCCGCCCGAAGCGCGCTCTCGGTGCCCGAGAGGCGCACGCGCAGCTCGCCGCCCTGCCAGGCGGTGGCCGAGACCGGCAGCGGCCTCCCCGCCCAGAGGTTCATACGCTCGAGCGCTTCCTGCTCGCCGAGCGCGAAGCGCAGGGTCGCCTCCGCCGGCGGCCGGGGAAGCACCTTGATCGACGCTTCCAGGATCAGGCCCAGCGTGCCCAGCGAACCGGCGAGCAGCCGCGAGACGTCGTAGCCGGCGACGTTCTTCATCACCTGGCCGCCGAAGGCGAGCTCGCGCCCCCGGCCATCGAGGATGCGCGCGCCGAGCACGAAGTCGCGCACCGCGCCCGCGCTCGCGCGCCGCGGTCCGGAGAGCCCCGCCGCGACGCAGCCGCCGAGCGTGGCGCCCGTGCCGAAGTGCGGCGGCTCGAAGGCGAGCATCTGGCCCCTGGCGGCGAGCGCCGCCTCGATTTCCGCAAGCGGCGTGCCGCAGCGCGCCGTGACCACGAGCTCGGTGGGCTCGTAGGCGACGATGCCCGAGTTGGGGCGCGTGTCGAGCACGTCGCCCGCGAGCGCGCCGCCGTAGAAGTCCTTGGTGCCGCCGCCGCGCAGCCGCAGCGGCCGCTTCGCCGCCGCCGCTTCCCTGATCCGCTCAGCCAGTTGCTTGCTTGCGTCGCTCAAGCGATCACCACAGAGGCACAGAGAGATACAAACGCACGCCTTTGCCTTTTTCTGTGCCCTCTGTGTCTCGCGTGGTGCAACTAGAACCTGGGCAGTTCCGGATGCGCGAGGCGGCCGCCGCGCACGCGCATGCGGCCGTACTCGGCGCAGCGCGCGAGCGTCGGCACGCCCTTGCCCGGATTGAGCAGCCCCCTGGGATCGAAGGCGCGCTTGACCGCGTGGAACAGCTCCAGCTCCTCGGGCCTGAACTGCGCGCACATCTGGTTGATCTTCTCCACGCCCACGCCGTGCTCGCCGGTGATGGTGCCGCCCAGCTCGACGCACTTCTCCAGCACTTCTGCCGCGAACGCCTCCGTCCGGCGCAACTGGTCGGCGTCGTTGGCGTCGAAAAGGATCAGCGGGTGCAGGTTGCCGTCGCCGGCGTGGAACACGTTCGGGCAGCGCAGGCCGTACTTCTTCTCCAGCGCGCCGATGAAGTTGAGCATCTCGCCCAGGCGCTTGCGCGGGATGGTGCCGTCCATGCAGTAGTAGTCGGGCGAGATGCGGCCGACCGCGGGAAACGCCGCTTTGCGCCCGGACCAGAATTTCAGCCGCTCGCGCTCGTCGCGCGACACCGTCGTGCGCGTCGCGCCCGCCGCCGAGAGCACGCGCTTCATCTCGGCAATCTCGTCCTCGACCTCCTCGGGCGTGCCATCGGACTCGCACAGCAGGATCGCAGCCGCCTCGAGGTCGTAGCCGGCGTGCACGAACTGCTCGGCCGCGTCGGTTGCCTGCCTGTCCATCATCTCAAGACCCGCCGGGACGATGCCCGCCGCGATCACGGCAGCGACCGCGTCGCCCGCCTTCTCGACGTCCGGGAACGATGCCATGACCACGCGCGCCGCCTGCGGCGCGGGCAGCAGCCGCACCGTCACCTCGGTGATCACGGCGAGCAAGCCCTCCGAGCCGATGGCGAGCGCGAGCAGGTCGTAGCCTGGCGAATCGAGCGCCTCGGAGCCGAAGGTGACCGGCTCGCCCTCGGCGGTGAAGCCGCGCACCTTGAGCACGTTGTGCACCGTGAGGCCGTACTTCAGGCAATGCACGCCGCCCGAGTTCTCGGCGACGTTGCCGCCGATCGAGCAGGCGATCTGGCTCGAGGGGTCGGGCGCGTAGTAAAGGCCGAAGGGCGCGGCGATGTCGGAGATGGCGAGGTTTCTCACCCCCGGCTGCACCACCGCGAGGCGCGCGCGCGGATCCAGGCGCAGCACGCGCATGAACTTCGCCATCGAAAGCAGCACGCCGTCGCCGAGCGGCAGCGCGCCGCCCGAGAGCCCGGTGCCGGCGCCGCGCGGCACCACGGGCACGCCGAGCGCGTGGCAGGTCTTGAGGATGCGCTGCACCTGCTCTTCGGTCTCGGGCAGCGCCACCACCATCGGCAGTTGGCGGTAGGCGGTGAGCCCGTCGCACTCGTAGGGGCGCGTGTCCTCCTCCTGCCACAGCACCGAGCGCTCGGGCAGGAAGGCGCGCAGCGCGCGCACCGCCGCGCGCTGGCGCTCGAAATCTACCGCTTCGCGAGGTAAGGCTTCGCCCATCCAAGGCCTTCGAGGGTTCCGGCCTTGGGATTGTATTCGCACCCGATCCAGCCGCGATAGCCGATGCGGTCCAGGTGGGCGAGCAGCCACGGGTAGTTGATCTCGCCGGTGCCGGGCTCGTGCCGGTCGGGGACGTCGGCGAGCTGCATGTGGCCGATGCGCGCGAGCAGCCGCTCTGCGGTCTTGGCGAGGTCCCCTTCCATGATCTGCATGTGGAACAGGTCGTACTGCAGGTAGGCGTTTTCCGCGCCCGCCGCATCGAGCGCCTCGAGCGCCTGGCGCGAGGTCGAGACGAAGAAGCCGGGGATGGTGCGCGTATTGCACGGCTCGAGCATCAGCGCGATGCCGGCGTCCTTGAGCTTGCCCGCAGCGAAGCGCAGGTTCTCGACCAGCGTGTCGAAATGGCGCGCGCGCGACGCGTCCGGGGGCACCACGCCTGCCAGGCAGTTGAGCCGCGTGCAGCCGGCGGCCTTGGCATATTCGATCGCCCTCTCGACGCCCTCGCGGAACTCGCGCATGCGGTCCGGCAGGCAGGCGATGCCGCGGTCGCCCTTGGCGAAATCGCCCCCGGGCAGGTTGTGCAGCACCACCTCGATGCCGGCGCCGCGCGCGGCGTCGGCCACCTGCTTGGCGCTGCCGAAGGCGTAGGGGAACTGGTACTCGACGCCGCCGAATCCGGCGCGCGCGGCGGCGGCGAAGCGCTCGAGGAACGGCTGCTCGGTGAACAGAAGCGACAGGTTGGCGGCGAGTCGCGTCATCAGGCGTGCCGGTAGCCGCGCACCATGGCGCCCACGATGATGAATGCGCCAGCCGCGAGCCCAAGGACCATGAAGCCGAAGCTTACCCGCTGCAGCAGGGCCATGCCTGGCTGCCCGAGCTCCATCAGGCCGAGCTGAGCCAGGTACACCGGGACCACCAGCGCCCGGCTGACCGCGACGATCAGCATCACCGTCGCCATCACGACCTTGATCATGAACGGCTTGACGAACGTGGTGCCGATCGCGCCCAGCTGCACGCCGAACAGCGAGCCCAGCAGGATGAGCATCGCCAGTCGGATGTCCACCAGCCCGCCGAGCGCGAACTTGAACGTGCCGCCCAGGCCCATGACGAAGGCGATCACGAGCTCGGTGGCGCTCGCCACCAGGCTCGAGGCGCCGAGCACGTACATCATCCCGGGCACGCCGACGAAGCCGCCGACGGCGATGGTCGAGGCAAGCAGGCCGGTGGCGAACCCGAGCGGCAGCACGAACAGGACCGACACCCGCACGCGCGCCACCTTGAACGAGATCATGGTCCCCGGTATCTCGACCGACTGCACCCACCGGGCGAGTCGCGAGCTCTCCTCCTGGACGCCGCTGCGGTGGATTCGCATCGCGTCGCGCAGCACGAACAGCCCGACAACGGTGAGCACGACAACGAACGCGAGGCTGACGTAGAGGTTCGAGCCGGCCTCGCCGTATGCGGCCCGGACATCCTGCTGGATGCCCGCGCCCCACCACATCCCGATCGAGGCGGTTGCCGCCATCCACAGGCCGAGCTTGATGTCCACCTGGCCGTACTTGTGGCGCTTGTAGGCCCCGACCAGCGCCTTCGGGAACTTGTGGCAGAGGTTGGACGCCACCGCGACGACTCCGGGCACGCCCAGGCTCATCATGCCCGGCGTGAGCACGAACGCGCCGCCCGAGCCGATGAAGCCGCTCACCAGGCCGCCGATGAAGCCCACGATGAGCAGGAAGGCGGTGGCCTGGAAATCGAGCGCGACGAACTGGTCGGGGCTCACTCCTCGATTTCCTGCGCAAGCACCGCCTTCTTCGCCGGCCGCGCGGTCACCCCGAGCAGCTCCCAGAAGTAGCCGGTGAACGCCCCGTGCACGAACGAGAACACGAGCGCCGTCAGCACGGGAAGTGCCGGGTACCAGCCGTCGGTGCGGGTGAACGCGGCCATCACCTCCTTCTCGAACGCGAACAGCAGGCCGTAGCACGCCGCGGTCGCCGCTCCGGAAAGCAGCGCCGCCGGCCAGGGTTTGGAGGTCGAGGTCATGGATCCCGCGTTGCCGAGGCGGCTATTCTATCGGCGCCGGCGCCCAAGCGTGATCGGGAACTCTGATCGCGGCATGCGCGGCCGGGGCGCTCGCGGGCCTGTGCTAGACTTTTTTCCGGCCCCATAACAAACCTGAGGAGGAACCAAATGGGCGCGATCCTGCAGTCTCTCGGCCGCACCGTCGCCGCGGGCGTGGTCCTCGTCGTCGTCCTGCTCGCCATCGCCGGCACCTTCGGCAAGATGGGCGAGCACGCCTGGTGGGCGTTCTTCATGCGCTGGCTGCATGTGCTCTCGGGCGTGATGTGGATCGGCCTGCTGTGGTACTTCAACTTCGTGCAGATCCCTTCGATGCCCAAGATCCCGGACGAGCAGAAGCCGGCGGTGGGCAAGGTGATCGCGCCCACGGCGCTGTTCTGGTTCCGCTGGGCGGCGCTCGCCACGGTGGTTACCGGGCTGCTGCTCGCCGCGATGTTCGGTTACCTCGTGCAGGCGCTCAGCCTGCAGCCCGGCGTGCGCGCGATCGGCGTCGGCATGTGGCTCGCGCTGGTGATGGCGTTCAACGTCTGGTTCATCATCTGGCCGAACCAGAAAAAGGCCCTCGGCATGGTGCAGGTGGATGCGGACTCCAAGGCCAAGGCCGCGCGCATGGCGATGCTCACCTCGCGCTTCAACACCATGCTGTCGATCCCGATGCTGTACTGCATGGTGGCGCAGCAGAACGGCGGTCTCTAGAAGGCCTCAGTCGTCCTTCACGCCCGGGATGCCGCGCAGGCGGCTGCCGGGCTTGATGCCGCGCTCGGCGAACCAGCCGCGGCTCATCTCCAGCGCGTAGCGCGCGGGCTTGGCCGCGCAGTGCGAGTCCTCGCTGTGCGGCGTCATGTCGGCGATGTTGAGGATCGCGCCGCGTTCGTCGAGGAACGCGACCGAAAGCGGCACGTAGGTGTTCTTCATCCACATGCAGTGCGTGGCCGACTCGTCGAACACGAACAGCATGCCCGCGTTCTGCGCGAGCGCTTTGCGGTGCATGAGGCCCTGCATGCGCGAGGCGAAGGTGTCGGCCACCTCGGCGCGGATGAGGTGCATGCCCGCCTGGAGCTGGACCGCCGGCAGCTGGGCGAGCGCGGCCAGGGCAAACGCCAGTGCCGCGGCTAGCAAGAGCACGCGCTGGTTCATCAAATGAAAAAGGCAGGGCGTCGCCCTGCCTTTCCAGGTTCCTTGCGGGACCTTACTTCTTCGCTTCTTCCTTCTTCGGCTCGGCCTTCTTGGCCGCTTCCTTCTTCGGCTCGGCCTTCTTCTTCTCGGCGGCCTTCTTCTGCTCCGCCTTCGGCGTGGCCTTCTTCTCGTCGGCCTTCTTCTTGTCTTGCGCGATCGCGTTGACGCTCGCGGCAGCGAACATCGCGGCGACGATCATGGACAGCAGCTTGGTCATCTCTTTCTCCTGGATTTTGTTGATCAACGGGGCGACGCAACAAGTTGCCGCCTCTCCCCGCAGCAATCAACGCGCCGCGCGTCAAGCGGTTGACCGGTGTGGTCCCGGCCTTCCCTGTCTTGCCTCCCTTCCCGGTGGGTCGCCCCACGCAAACCATTGTAATCAATAGGGGTTTTCCGCACAAGCCTCCTAAGCCCTTGTTCGATCAGGATTGCGCCAGATCAGCCGCCGGCGCGGGGCGCCCTCTTATAATGCGCGGCCTTCCAAGCTTCCCCCTCCAAACACCCGCTGCAGGAGCTTCCATGGCGTACAAGCACATCAAGGTCCCGTCGGGAGGCGACAAGATCGCCGTCAACAAGGACTTCTCCCTCGCCGTGCCCGACCGGCCGATCATCCCCTACATCGAGGGCGACGGCACCGGCGTCGACATCACCCCCGTGATGCTGAAGGTGGTCGACGCCGCGGTCGCCAGGGCCTACGGCGGCAGGAGGAAGATCGTGTGGATGGAGATGTTCGCCGGCGAGAAGTCCTGCAAGGTCTACGGCGAGAACGTCTGGCTGCCCGACGAGACGCTGGAGGCGGCGAGGGAGTTCGTGGTCTCGATCAAGGGCCCGCTCACCACGCCGGTGGGCGGCGGCATCCGCTCGATCAACGTGGCGCTGCGCCAGGAGCTCGACCTCTACGTCTGCCTGCGACCGGTGCGCTGGTACAAGGGCGTGCCCTCGCCGCTCAAGGAGCCCGACAAGGTGGACATGGTGATCTTCCGCGAGAACTCCGAGGACATCTACGCCGGCATCGAGTGGGCCGCCAACACGCCCGAGGCGAAGAAGGTGATCGACTTCCTGATCAAGGAGATGAAGGTCAAGAAGATCCGCTTCCCGGGCAGCTCGGCGATCGGCATCAAGCCGGTCTCGAGCGAAGGCAGCGAGCGCCTGATCCGCAAGGCGTTCCAGTACGCCATCGACAACGACCGCAAGTCGGTGACGCTGGTGCACAAGGGCAACATCCAGAAGTTCACCGAGGGCGGCTTCCGCGACTGGGGCTACAAGCTCGCGCAGAAGGAGTTCGGCGCCAAGCCGATCGACGGCGGCCCGTGGTGCAGCTACAAGAACCCGAAGACCGGGCGCGACATCGTGGTGAAGGACGTGATCACCGACGCCTTCCTGCAGCAGATCCTGCTCAGGCCCGCCGAGTACGACGTCATCGCGACGCTCAACCTCAACGGCGACTACATCTCCGATGCGCTCGCGGCGGAGGTCGGCGGCATCGGCATCGCGCCGGGGGCCAACCTGAGCGACAGCGTGGCGATGTTCGAGGCCACGCACGGCACCGCGCCCAAGTACGCCGGCAAGGACTACGTCAACCCCGGCTCCGAGATCCTGTCGGCCGAGATGATGCTCCGGCACATGGGCTGGTTCGAGGCCGCCGACGCCATCGTGCGCTCGATGGAGAAGGCGATCGGCGACAAGGTGGTGACCTACGATTTCGCGCGCCTCACCCAGGGCGCGAGGCAGGTTTCCTGCTCGGGCTTCGGCCAGGCGATGATCGAGCGCATGTGACGAGCGCGGCCGGCGTTGCGCCGGCGCAAAAGCAAAAGGGCCGCGCGAGCGGCCCTTTTCTTTTCAGCGGAAGCGGTGGCGGTTCAGACTTTCTGGATGTTCGACGCCTGCTTGCCCTTGGGGCCCTGCACCACGTCGAAGCTGACCTTCTGGCCCTCCTTCAGCGTCTTGAAGCCCTGCATGTTGATCGCTGAGAAGTGCGCGAACAGGTCCTCGCTGCCGTCGTCCGGCGTGATGAAGCCGTAGCCTTTCGCGTCGTTGAACCACTTCACGGTGCCTGTAGCCATCCCTGCTCCCTCCTGCTCGTTATCGATTCCGGGCGTGGGCCCGGGCCATGCTTGAAACTCACGACCCCGCCGCCCAGTCGAATGGCGATACAGACAGCCTGAATCCAAACACACGGCGGCTTTTACGCGCGTTCACGGGCTGCGTCAAGTCGCGTCAGGCGCGCGCCATGCCCGTGAAAAGACGCACGATTTGCCGCGCTTCGCTGCGTCGCACAGTTTGCGCCGCGCCGCCGCATTGGCTACGATAGCCGCAACATAACCTCCTGATGGAGCAGGCATCCGCCGCGACCTGAACAGCAATGCCCGCGCAGCACAGGGACGACACGGTCATCGAGGCACGCAAGGCGAAGCTCAAGCCGCCGCCGATGTTCAAGGTCATGCTGCTGAACGACGACTTCACGCCCATGGAATTCGTGGTGATCGTGCTGCAGAAGTTCTTCGCCATGAGCCGCGAGCGCGCCACGCAGGTGATGCTCAAGGTGCACCGCGAGGGCATCGGCGTGTGCGGGGTCTACCCGCGCGACACGGCGAGCACCAAGGTGCAGCAGGTTGCCAACTACGCGCGCAAGCATCAGCATCCTCTCCAATGCGTGATGGAGGAAACCTAGGATGATCGCCCAGGAGCTCGAAGTCAGCCTGCACATGGCGTTCGTCGAGGCGCGCCAGAAGC
>CAZVHU010000019.1:0-29789 GCA_964627075.1 uncultured Enterobacteriaceae bacterium
GGCACCGACGGCATCGTCGTGGTGGGCACCACGGGCGAGTCGCCGACCGTGGACTTCGACGAGCACAAGGAGCTGATCCGCGTCGCGGTCGAGCACTCGATGGGGCGGATCCCGATCATCGCAGGCACCGGCGGCAACTCGACCGCCGAGGCGATCGAGCTCACCGAATCGGCGAAAAGGGCTGGCGCCACCGCGTGCCTCTCGGTCGTGCCCTACTACAACAAGCCGACGCAGGAGGGCATGTACCGCCACTTCCGCAAGATCGCGGAAAGCGCGGACATCCCGCAGATCCTTTACAACGTCCCCGGGCGCACCGTCGCCGACCTGCAGAACGACACCGTGCTGCGGCTGGCGGAAGTGCCGGGCATCATCGGCATCAAGGACGCCACCGCGAGCATCGAGCGCGGCACCGACCTCTTGCGGCGCGCGCCGCGCAACTTCGCGATCTACAGCGGCGAGGACTCGACGGCGCTCGCGCTGATGCTGCTCGGCGGCCACGGCGTGATCTCGGTCACCGCCAACGTCGCGCCGCGCCTGATGCGCGAGATGTGCGCGGCCGCCCTGGTGGGCGACGTGAAGAAGGCGCGCGAGCTGAATTTCCGGCTGCTGCCGCTGCACCAGCGGCTGTTCGTGGAGGCCAACCCGATCCCGGTGAAGTGGGCGCTGTCGGAGATGGGCTTGATCGAGCCCGGCATCAGGCTGCCGCTGTCGCCGCTCGCGGAGCGCTTCTACGGCACGGTGCGCGAGGCGCTCGCCGAGGCGGGCGTCGCGCTGCCGCTGCGCGTGGTGGAGAGGCGCGCTTGAGGCGCGGCTGCCCGCTCGCCCTGTCGCTCGCGGCGGCGCTCGCGCTCGCCGGCTGCACCTGGACGAGCGACATGTTCGAGGGCAAGAAGATCGACTACAAGTCGGCGGGCTCGCTGCCGCCGCTCGAGGTGCCGCCCGATCTCACCGCGCCGGCGCGCGACAACCGCTACGTCGTGCCCGAGACCGGCAAGTCCACGGCGACGCTCTCGGGCTACCAGGCCGAGCGCGCGCAGCAGGGGCAGGGCCGCGGCACGCCGGTCGCCGCGGCGAATTCCTCGGTGCTGCCGTCGGTGGACAAGATGCGCATCGAGCGCTCGGGCGACCAGCGCTGGCTGGTGGTGCAGGAGAGCCCCGAGAAGCTCTGGCCGCTGGTGAGGGACTTCTGGCAGGAGAACGGGTTCCTGATCGCGATGGAGGTGCCCGACGCGGGCGTGATGGAGACCGACTGGGCGGAGAACCGCGCCAAGATCCCGCAGGACGTGATCCGGGCCACGCTGGGCAAGCTGCTCGACTCGATCTACTCGACCGCGGAGCGCGACAAGTTCCGCACCCGGATGGAGCGCGCCGCGGACGGCGCCACCGAGATCTACATCAGCCACCGCGGCATGGTGGAGCTCTACACCAGCGAATACCGCGACAACACGCGCTGGCAGCCGCGGCCGCCCGACCCGGGCCTGGAAGCCGAGTTCCTGCGACGCCTCATGGTGCGGCTCGGCGCGCAGGAAGAGAAGGCGAAGGAGATCGCCGCGGTGTCCGGCGCCGCCGGCGGCGCGCAGGCGCGCGCGACCATCAAGAAGGGGCTCGACGGCACCGAGCAGCTCGAGGTGTTCGAGCCGTTCGACCGCACCTGGCGGCGCGTAGGCCTTGCGCTCGACCGCGTCGGCTTCACCGTCGAGGACCGCGACCGGCAGAAGGGCCAGTACTTCGTGCGCTATGCGGACCCCGAGGCCGAGATGGGCAAGCCCTCGCAGAGCTGGCTCAACAAGCTCGCGTTCTGGAAATCGGACGACCCGAAGGTCAAGGCCGAGCAGTACCGCGTCCAGGTCACGCCCGCCGCCGCCAATAGCGAGGTGCGGGTCCTGAACAAGGACGGCCAGCCGGAGAACTCCCAGACCTCGCGCCGCATCCTCGCGCTGCTGAATGAGCAGCTGAGGTGACGCTGCGCGAGCAGCCGAGATGACGCTGCGGTTCGCGTCGCTCGCGAGCGGCAGCAAGGGCAACTGTCTCGTAGCCGAAGCCGGCGGCTCCCGCCTGCTGCTCGACTGCGGCCTCGCGCCGCGCGAGACCGAGCGGCGCCTCGCGCGCCTCGGGCTCGAGCCCTCGGCCATCGCGGGCATCCTCGTCACCCACGAGCACGACGACCACGGCGGCCACGCCTTCGCCTTCGCCGCGCGCCACGGCCTGCCGCTGTGGATGACGCACGGCACGCGCGAGGCCCTCGCCGCCGCCGGCAAGGCGCCCGGCGGCGTGCGCCTCGAGATCATCGGCGGCCGCGAGCCCTTCGCGGTGGGAGAAATCGAAGTCCGGCCCTACACCGTGCCGCACGACGCGCGCGAGCCGGTGCAGTTCGTGCTCTCCGACGGCGCGCAGCGCCTCGGCGTGCTCACCGACATCGGCGCCTCGACCGCGCATGTCGAGCAGGTGCTCTCCGGCTGCGACGCGCTGGTGCTCGAGTGCAACCACGACCTCGACATGCTGTGGGCGGGCGACTATCCGAAGTGGCTCAAGGAGCGCATCGGCGGGCCCTTCGGCCATCTCGACAACGGCGCGGCCGGGCGGCTGCTCGCGGCGCTCGACCGGAGCAACCTCAAGCACGTAATCGCCGCCCACCTCTCGCAGCAGAACAACCGCGACGAACTCGCGCGCCCCGCGCTCGCGCGGGCGCTTGGCTGCGAGGAATCCTGGGTCGGCGTCGCGACGCAGGACCAGGGCTTCGGCTGGCGCGAGCTGCGGTAATTTTTCCTTGCCGAGGCGCGCCGCCCGGCACGGCCCCGGGAAGGCGGCAGGACCAGCCGGTGCGACCCGGCGGCACGCGGGCGAAGTGTAAAGTGTGACTTTACAGTAGGCTGCGTCGCGGCCGGCTGCAAACAAAAACGGCGCTGGCCTTGCGGCGAGCGCCGTTCTTTCCCTGACGCGGCGGGCTACTTCTTCGCCTCGCCCTTCTTCTCTTCGGCCTTCGGGGCCTCGGCCTTCTTCTCCTCGGCCTTGGGCTCGTCCTTCTTCGGCTCGGCGGCCGGAGCGGGCGCGGGAGCCGGCGCCGCGGCCGGCGCCGGGGCGGCGGCCTTCTCGGGCGCCTTGGGCGCGGGCTTGGGTTCTTCCTTGCCGCAGGCAGCCAGCGCGAACGCGGCGGCCGCGGCGATGAGCAGCGATTTCTTCATTGCGATTTCCTTGACTTGTGGTTGCGGGATGCGAAAAAGCTGGCCGCTTTCGCGGCAGCGGGCGCGATTATAGTGGCGCGTGCCTCAAAGTCCAATCGTGGTGCTCGAAACGCCCGGGTAAGAGGCGGCCCAGATCTCGAGGAAGCGCGTGCGCATGGCGAGCGCCTCGGTCTCGTCGCCGATGCCGATCGCGCCGCGGAACCGGCCGGCCACCGGGCGGCGCACGTAGTGGCGCGCGTCGAGCACCATGAACGAGTCCGGGATGTCGCGGATCTCCTCCTGCGTGCGGTTGACCTGGATGGCGTGCGAGAAGCGCGCCAGCAGCCCCATCATCCGCGGGCAGCGGCGCGTCAGCCAGTCGGTCTCGTGCACCGCGATGTACAACCGCCGGGTGCGGCTCGCGTGCAGGAATTTCTCGAGCAGCCCGATGCGCGCCGGATCGGTGAGGCGAAGCGTCGCGAGGTCGGGGTCGAACATGCGCAGCTCGCGCCCGGGCTGCGCAAGCAAGCGGTCCACCGCCAGCTGGTAGTCGGCCTCGTTGTCGAAGCGCGCGTACTCGGGCGGCGGCGCAGCCGCGCCGCTTCCGGGTGTCTCGCTCGCGGGCTCGCTCACTTCGCCGCCTCCAGGTGCAGGTAGCCTCGCAGGTACCACTCGTAGATTAGATCGCGCGTGGCGCGGCGGGCAAGCGCGCGACCGTGGACCCGGCGCCGGTCGGCAAGTTCGCACAGCGCGCGCCGCGCGTCGGGGCGTGGCGACAGGGTCTCGCCGTTGAGGAACAGGCGCGCCCCGCGGTAGAGCAACCGCGTGCGCGGGTCGAGCACCGCGGCGCGGCGCGCGAGGCGGCGCGCGAACGCAGCGCGCGCGAGCGGCCTGCGAGGCGGCGCGAACACGACGTGCGGCTTGGGCGTGCTGAGGAACTCGCCGGTGAAGCGCTCCGCGTCGGCTCTCCGCCAGCGGATGCGCGCAAGCTGCGCCTGCGCGAAATCGACGAGCCTGCCGCCGATGCGCGCGCCGTGCTTCGCCGGGGCGAGGTCCGGGTCGCGGTAGCCGGCATCGGGCAATCCGCGCGCGTGCAGGTAATCGAGGAACGCCGCGGAGAGCTCCGCGCCGCGCGGTGCGCGGAAGCCCACCGAGTAGGTGAAGCAGGGCTCGAGCGCGACGCCGTCGTGGCCCCAGCCCGGTGGCAGGTAGAGCAGGTCGCCCGGCTCGAGGAGGTACTCTTCCTCGGCGCGGAAGCCGGCGATCAGCCGCAGCGGCGCATCGGGTACGGTGGCGAAGCCGCGCCCGCGGGCGAGCCGCCAGAGGCGGCGGCCCGCGCCCTGCACCAGGAACACGTCGTAGGAATCGGAATGCGGTCCCACGCCCCCGCCGGGCGCGGCGTAGCTCGCCATCACGTCGTCCAGCCGCGCCTGCGGGATGAATGCGAATCGCCGCAGCAGGCGCTCCGCCGCGTCGCAGTGCAGGTTCACGCCGTTCACCAGCACCGTCCAGCCGCGGCCGCCGCGCGGCAGGCGCCCGAGCGGGCCGTGGGTGACGCGCCAGCGGCCGCGCCGCCGCTCGACCAGCCGCGACTCGACGTCATCGCGCGCCGCGAGCGCGAAAAGCTCGCGGCGCGAAACGAGGTTGCGCGCTGCGGGAATCGCGCGCCGCACAAGAAGCGGCGTTTTCTGCCAGTGGCGGCGCAAAAAGGCCCGCGGCGACAAGCCCCCTAGCGGCGCTTCCTCCATCGAAGGATTATATCGGCGCGAAAGAATGTGGCAGCGCTGCGACACGGCGCACGCGGGGCACTTGCCAAACCGCCGGCTCGGTCTAGAATCCGCGCGAGCGACGACCATGCTGCAAGCTGGACAACACGCGCCAGAGTTCTCGCTGCCCGACGCCGACATGCAGCCGGTGAGCCTCGCTTCGTACCACGGCAAGAAGCACGTGGTGCTGTATTTCTACCCGCGCGACAACACGCCGGGCTGCACCATGGAGGCCGCCGAGTTCTCCGACCACGAGGAGGAGTTCGGCCGCGCCAACTGCGTGATCCTCGGCGTGTCGCGCGACGACTGCCTCACGCACCAGGCGTTCCGCGACCAGCACGGCCTGTCGATCCCGCTGCTGTCGGACAGCGACGGCGAGGTCTGCCGCCGCTACGGCGTGCTGCAGGAAAAGGAGACCGGCGGCGTCAAGCGCCTGTGCGTGGTGCGCTCCACCTTCGTCATCGACAAGAAGGGCGTGCTGCGCCACGTCGCCTACGGCGTCAACCCCAGGCACCACGCCGCCGAGATCTACGCGGTCGTAAAAAAGCTCAAGTCCTGACCTTCGGCGCGGCGGCACCGCCGCGGCCGATTCCGTTTTCGCCTATCATCCCTCCTGAAGCAGGAGGAAGTGCCGCATGATGATGGGCATCCTGTCGTACGGGCTCGGAGCGCTGCTCGCGCTGGCGCTGTTCGCCGCGCTGGTGTTCCTGTTCGTGAGCGACATCACGCAGAAGAAGCACGGCGTGCTGCGCAACTACCCGGTCATCGGGCACCTGCGCTACTTCTTCGAGCAGCTCGGCGAGTACTTCCGCCAGTATTTCTTCTCCGGCGACCGCGAGGAGCTGCCGTTCAACCGCGCCACGCGCGCCTGGGTCTACCGCCTGGCGAAGAACGAGGGCGGCACGATCGGCTTCGGCTCGACCTACGACCTGCACCAGCCCGGCGCGCTCATCTTCGTCAACCATCCCTTCCCGGTGCTGGAGGAGGAGCGCCTGCCGACGCCGTCGCTCAAGCTCGGCGAGGGCTACGCGCGGCACCCGTTCGAGGCGCGCTCGATCGTCAACGTGAGCGGCATGAGCTACGGCGCGATCTCGGCGCCCGCGGTGCGCGCACTGTCGCGCGGCGCCGCGGCGGCCGGCTGCTGGCTGGACACCGGCGAAGGGGGGCTTTCGCCCTACCACCTCGAGGGCGGCTGCGACCTCATCATGCAGATCGGCACCGCCAAGTACGGCGTGCGCGACGCGCAGGGCAACGTGCACCCGGACCGGCTTGAGGAGCTCGCGCGCGTGGTGAAGGCGTTCGAGATCAAGCTCTCGCAGGGCGCCAAGCCCGGCAAGGGCGGGCTGCTGCCGGGAAGGAAAGTCACCGCGGAGATCGCGCAGATCCGCGGCATCCCGGAAGGGCGCGACTCGATCAGCCCCAACCGGCACCGCGACATCTCGTCGATGGGCGAGCTGCTCGACAGGATCGCGTGGATCCGCGACCTCACCGGCAGGCCGGTCGGCATCAAGACAGCGATCGGCGGCTGGCACTTCATGAACGAGATGGCGGACCTCGCGCAGCGCAAGGGCATGGAGTTCGCGCCGGACTTCCTGGTGGTGGACGGCGGCGAGGGCGGCTCGGGCGCCGCGCCCCAGGCGCTCGCCGACCACATGAGCCTTTCGATCGACGAGGCGCTGCCGCGCGTGGTGGATTCGCTCATCGAGACGGGCCTGCGGCCGCGCGTGCGCGTGGTGGCCTCGGGCAAGCTCGTCACCTCCGCGCGCGCGGCGTGGGCGCTCGCGGTCGGCGCGGACTTCGTCAACACCGCGCGCGGCTTCATGTTCTCGCTGGGCTGCATCCAGGCGCTGCGCTGCCACCAGAACACCTGCCCCACCGGCATCACCACGCACAACAGGCGCCTGCAGCGCGCGCTGGTGGTGGAGGACAAGTTCCAGCGCGTCGCCAACTACTGCATGAACATGAACCGCGAGATCGACATGATCGCGCACTCGTGCGGCGTGCGCCACGCGCGCGAGTTGCGCCGCGAGCACGTGCGCATCGTGCAGGCCAACCACCAGTCGGTCGCGCTCAGCATGCTCTACCCGTATCCCGAGCCCAAGGCCCGCGTCCGCGCCGCCTAGATCGGTAGATCGGGGACAGACCCCGATCGCGCGATCCAACTGCCTGAAAGACAACGGGAAAGACCGAGACCTGTCCCCGAGTTTCCGAAATCGTGCCCTGACCCCGGTTTGCGGGATGGCGCTTGTGCTCGCCGGAGCGTGGCCGGCGTGCGCGCTTTCGCCCGCGGCGAAGGAGTTCGTCGAGATTTCCAGGCGCCTCGAGCCGGTGCAGTGCGACAAGCGGCGCCTGCGGCGCGAGATCGCGCTCGCGCAGGCCGAGGGGCGCGACGCCGACGCGAAGCAGCTCGCGGCGAAGTTCGACAGGCTCAACCGCGACCCGCAGGTGGCGCGCCAGGAAAAGCGCCTCGCCGAGCTGCAAGCGCGCATCGTCGACGCCAAGGGCGTTGCGCGCGACCCCGGGGACCTCGACGCGATCAGCCGCCAGCAGCGCGAGGCCTTCTACCGCTGCGACTGATTCGTGATTCGGGGACAGACCCCGAACGCGCGATCCAACTGCCTGAAAATCAATCGGAAACACGGAGACCTGTCCCCGATATGACCGCGAAGCTGGAAGAAAACGCCCGCCGCATCGTGAACGCGAGGAAGTCGATGAGCGTGCTCGAGGACCTCGCTTGGGAGAGCGAACCGCCTGCCATCGAAGAAGGCTACCGGCTGCAGCGCGCGGCAACGCAGCTCTGGGGCGACGAGGTCGCGGGCTGGAAGGTCGGCGCCACCGCGAAGCGCATGCAGGAGTTCTGGCGCGTTTCAGAGCCGCTCTACGGCCCGATCTTCCGCAACACCGTCTTCCGGAGCCCGGCGTCGGTGCCGGCACGTGATTTCCGCCAGCCGATGCTGGAAAGCGAGTTCGCGTTCCGCTTCGGCGCCGACCTGCCGCCGCGCGCGAGGCCCTACGCGCGCGAGGAGATCGTCGCGGCGGTGGATGCGCTCGTCCCCGCGTTCGAGATCATCAGCTCGCGGGTCGCGAAGCTCTCGCCGGACAACGTGCCGCTGGTGGTGGCCGACTTCTGCGCCAACGGCGGCGCCGTGTGCGGCCGGCCGATCGAGAATTGGCGCTCGATCGACCTGCCCGCGCAGAAGGTGGCGCTGCATCTCGGCGGCGCGCTGCGCGAGCAGGGCAGCGGCGCCGACGTGCTCGGCAACCCGCTCAACGTGCTCGACTGGCTCGTCAACGCCCTGCGCGCGCAGGGCATCGCGCTCGTGCGCGGCCAGATCGTCCTTACCGGCACGATGACGGGGCTGCACGCCGCTGAGGCCGGCCAGCCCGCTGTCGCCGATTTCGGCGCGCTGGGCAAGGTGCAGGTCAGCTTCGTCTGAGCGGCGGGGCAGGATCGTCGCGGACCTAATGGAGCCTGAATGACTCGAGAAACTTCGCGCCTTCGGTCCCGATCGCGCCCTTGTTCGTCGTGCTCACGATCAGCTGGTAGAGCCGCGCGCCGACCAGATACACCCGCACGCGCAGGGCGAGGTCGTTCGGCCCCGCGATGTCGAGTTCCCTGCCGGGATTCCCCGCGATCGTGACGCGCCGTTCCGCCAGCAGCTTGCGGCCCGGGCGGCCCAGCACGTTGTCGCGCGCGCCGTCGAGCACCTCGTCCGGCTTGCGCCCGCCGACCTTGATGTCCGCGAAAGCGACCAGGAACGACATCGCCCCGCGCTGGCCGGTGTACAGGTTCATCACCACGGGATCGGCGGGATCGGGGTTGATGACCTGGTGCTTCGGCGTGCCGGGCATGTCGATGCTGAAGCGCCCCTCGTCGGACTTGAACGCGAAAGCCGCGGACGCGCCCAGCGCTGCCGCGGCCAGCGCAGCTGCGAAGATCAGCGACTTCATGCGGCGCCCCCTTGCCGTTGCGCCCGGACACCCGCTCCCGGGCGGCCGGACTGTAAGGCCATACTTTACACTTCGCGCCCCGGGGGGCGTCAGCCCAGCGCTCCGATCGCGGCGAGCGCGCGCCGCACCTCCTCGACGCCCTCGGGCGGGAGCGGCGCCTGCGGCGCAAGCGGGGCGCCCACCGCGTAGCCCTGAAGCTCCAGCCCGCCCTTGATGCACGCGGCGAGGTTGTACCTGGCGAAAGCCTGGTTGAGGCTCCACAAGGGGCGCTGGCGCTCCATCGCCGCCGCCCAGTCGCCGCGCCGGCAAAGGTCGTAGAGCGCGACGCTCTGCCGCGGGGCGAGGCACGCGGGGCCCGCCATCCAGCCCACGCCGCCGATCAGCATGACGCACGCGGGGATGTGCGCCGAGGCGGCGAATACCTTCATCCGCCCCTCGACGCGGTCGATGATCGAGAGCAGCCGCCCGGTGTTGAACGAGGCGTCCTTGATGTAGCGGATGTTGGGCACGCGGCTCAGGCGTTCGATCACCGCGAGGCTCAGGTCCGAGCGCTGGAAGTTCGGGTTGGTGTAGAGCACCAACGGCAGCGACACCGACTCGGCGATCGCCTTGAAGTAGGCAAACACGCCGTCGTCGCCGACCGGGAAGTAGGCCTCGAGGATCGCGAGGATGCCGCTGCAGCCCAGGCGCTCGAACTCGCGCGCCTGCTGCACGGCGCCGGCGATCGTGGTGGACGCCACGCCCGCGACCACCGGCACTCGGCCGCGCGCGGCCTCGACCACCACCTCCACGACGCGCCGCCGCTGCGGCCAGGAGAGGTACGCGAACTCGCCGGTCGAGCCCAAGGGAGTCAGCCCGTGCACGCCGGCCTCAATGAGGTCGTCGCACAGCCGCGCGAGGACCTGCGCTTTCACTTCGCCCGAGGCCTCGACCGGAGAGACGAGGTAGGGAAATACGCCCCGGAAGGCCGCTTCGCTCATCGCGCCGGGTCCGTGCGGAGCCACTGTAAAGTCACGCTTTACACTCGGCGCACATGGCGCCGATTGGTGCTAGCCGCGCAGCCACCGGTTCCAGATGGCGCGCGCGGGGTCGATGGTCTCGCCGGCCGCCAGCCCGACCGATGTTCCCGATCGGGAGCATTCGTCCGCGGCGCAGCCGTGCAGGTGCACGCCGAGCGCGAGCGCCGCCTCGCCCGGGATTCTCTGCGCGAGCAGCGCGCCGAGGATGCCCGCGAGCACGTCGCCCATGCCGGCCGAGGCCATGCCCGGGTTGCCCGAGGTGTTGACGAACCAGTGGCCGTCGCGCGCGGCGACGATGCTGCCCGCGCCCTTGAGCACCACGTGCGCCGCGAGCTCGCGCGAAAGCCCCTGCGCAGCGGCAAGCCGGTCGTCCTGCACCTTGGCGGTCGAGATGCCGAGCAGGCGCGCGGCCTCGGCGGGGTGGGGCGTCGCGAGCGTGTCGGCCGGATGCCGCGCGCAGGCGCGGCGCAGGTCCTCGTTCGCGGCGACGAGGTTGAGCGCGTCGGCGTCGAGCACGCAGGGGATCTCGCTCGCGAGCGCGGCGGCGACCAGCGTCTCGGCGCGCTCGCCCTGTCCAAGCCCTGGCCCCACCACCAGCGCGTCGAGCTCCATGCCGAGCGCCTCGTCCGGATGGCGCAGCATCAGCTCCGGCGCGCCGAAATCGACGCTCGGCGCGTCGTGATCGAGCATGCCTACGTAGACGCGGCCCGCGCCCAGCTTGAGCGCCGCGCGCCCGGCGAGCAGGGCCGCGCCCGTCATCCCCGCCGCGCCGCCGAGGATTCCCACCGAGCCGGCCTGCCCCTTGTGGAAATTCTTCGGCCGCGGCCTGAGCGAGTTCGAGAACAGCGCCGGCTCCGCCACCCAGCCGTTCGGCGGCAGGAGCTTCGCCGCATCGAGCCCGAGCGCGGCCACCGACACCGTGCCGCAATGGTCGGGCCCGTCGCGCGTGAGCAATCCGGGCTTGAGCGCGATGAAGGTGACGGTGTGCGTGGCGCGCACCGCGCGGCCGAGCACGCGCCCGGTGTCGGACTCCAGGCCGCTGGGGATGTCGAGCGCGAGCACGGGGCAGGCTTGCGCGTTGGCGTAGTCCACGAGCGCGGCGTATTCGCCCTCGATCGCGCGCGCAAGCCCGATGCCGAACAGGCCGTCCACCACGAGGCCCCAGCGCTTGCCTTGCGGAATTTCGTCAGGCTTCGCAGCGACGTGCACGCGGAAGAACCGCTCGCCGAGCAGCCCGGCCAGGATGCGCGCGTCGCCCCCGTTGTTGCCGGGGCCGGCGAGCACCAGCACGTCCTTGCCGCGCTCGGGGACGAGCTGCGCCGCGAGATCGGCGGCGGCCGCGCCCGCGCGCTCCATGAGCGGCGGCCGGGCATCGCCCGCCACCGTTTCGATCCTGCGGATGTCGCGTGTCAGGTAGATCGGCTGGGTCATGGCCGGATTCTAGTTCGCGCCCCGGCCCGGCCCTTGATCTAGCGCAGCAGCTCGTACTTGCCGCCGCGCTCGAGGGCGCGCTGGTAGGCGGGCCGGGCGTGGATGCGCTCGAGGAACGCCATCAGCTTCGGCCGGTGCTCGTCCAGGCCGCCGCGGGCACGCGCGGCCTCCAGCGGAAAGCTCATCTGCACGTCGGCCGCGGTGAACTCCTCGCCGGCGAACCACGCGCTCCGGCCGAGCTCGGCTTCCATGAAGTCGAGGTTGCGCTGCAGGTTGGGCTGCACGATCCAGCCCTTGGCGCGGCCGGCGATCGCGCGCGCGAACGGGCGCGCGAAAAACGGCATCGGTCCCCGCTCGATGCGATCGAAGACGAGCTTCAAGAGCAGCGGCGGCATCGCCGTGCCTTCCGCGAAGTGCAGCCAGTAGCGGTAGCGCAGCCGCTCTGCCGTGCCCGCGGCGGGAATCAGCCGCCCTGCGCCGTATTTCTCCACCAGGTACTCCACGATCGCGCCCGTTTCCGCGATCACGTCGCCGGCGTCCTCGATCACCGGCGACTTGCCCAAGGGGTGCACCGCGCGCAGCTCGGGCGGCGCGAGCATGGTCTTCGCGTCGCGCTGGTAGCGCTTGACCTCATACGGCACGCCCAGCTCCTCCAGCAGCCACAGCACGCGCTGCGAGCGCGAGTTGTTGAGGTGATGGACGACGATCACTTGGCGAGGATCTGCCAGGCGATCGCGGCTTGCGCGAAGAAGCCCACCGCGAAGGCGAGCGTGCGCAGCCACGGGATGGCGAAGGTGTAGGCGACGGGGTGCGCCACGCGCGCCCAGAAGTAAATCGCGCAGGCCATGACGGTGACAGAGTTGCTCACGCCCGCGGCGTGCGCGACCAGCACCAGCGCGGCGAACACCACCAGGTTCTCGACCGCGTTGGCGTGCGCCTTCATCAGGCGCTGCGCCCAGGGCGACTGCGGCCTGGGGTTCTCCGGGTAGCCGACGGCGTCGGCGATGCCGCGCACCGCGAGGCGATCCAGGATGTAGGGCACCCAGAGCAGTCCCGTGAGGACCGTCGCCCAGAACAGGTATGCGAGCTCGACGTTCATGGCTGCCTCCTTGTTCGAGTTGTGCCCTGCGCCGGGCGGCGAGGCCCCGGCGCGCGCGGGCAGATTAGACCCAAGCGGCCGATGGCTCAACCGGCCGGGCGGTTCACTGCCTCATCATCTGGCGGGGAAGCCAGGTCACGAGGTCCGGCACGAAGTAGATGAGCAGCGCCGCGGCCACCATCAGCACGAACATCGGCGCCGACTCGCGCGCGATC
Organism: uncultured Enterobacteriaceae bacterium; assembly: GCA_964627075.1. GTDB lineage: Bacteria > Pseudomonadota > Gammaproteobacteria > Burkholderiales > SG8-39 > 2-02-FULL-66-14. The sequence goes on from CAZVHU010000019.1 coordinate 12,643, forward strand.
ATCGTCATCTGGCGCCCGGTCATGCCCTGCAGCACGAACAGGTTGAACCCGACCGGCGGGGTGATCTGCGCCATCTCCACCACCAGCACCACGAAGATGCCGAACCAGACGAGGTCGAATCCCGCCTTCTGCACCGTCGGCAGGATCACCGCCATCGTGAGCACCACCATCGAGATGCCGTCGATGAAGCAGCCGAGCAGGATGTAGAAAAGCATCAGCGCCACGGCCAGCTCGAAGCGGCTGAGCCCCAGCGCCGCGATCCATTCGGCGAGCAGCCGCGGCAGGCCGATGTAGCCCATCGAGAGCGTGAGAAACGACGCGCCGGAGAGGATCAGCGCGATCATGCAGTACAGGCGCGTCGCGCCCATCAGGCTCTTGCCGAAGGTCTCGCGCGTGAGCGAGCCCTGCGCGCCGGCGATCGCGAGCGCGCCCACCACGCCGAAGGCGGCCGCCTCGGTGGCGGTGGCGATCCCGGCGTAGATCGAGCCCAGCACCGAGGCGATGAGCAGCACCACCGGGATGAGGTGGCGCGAGGCAACGAGCTTCCCGGCGAGCGAGGTGCGCCGCTCGATCGGCGGGATCGCGCCCGGGTTGAGCAGCGACCACACCATCACGTAGCCCATGAACAGGCCCGCGAGCAGCAGCCCCGGGATCACGCCGGCGATGAACAGCTGCGCGATCGACACCTCGGCGGTGACGCCGTAGACGATCATGATGATCGAGGGCGGGATGAGCAGCCCGAGCGTGCCCGCGCCGGCGAGCGTGCCGATCACCTTGCCCTCGGGGTAGCCGCGACCGATCAGCTCGGGCAGCGTCATCTTGCCGATCGTGGCGCAGGTCGCGGCCGACGACCCGGACACCGCGGCGAAGATGGTGCAGCCGATGATGTTGGTGTGCAGCAGCCGTCCCGGGAGCCGCTCCATCCAGGGCGCGAGCCCCCGGAACATGTCCTCCGAGAGCCGGGTGCGGAACAGGATCTCGCCCATCCACACGAAGAGCGGCAGCGCGGTGAGCGTCCAGGACGAGGCCGAGCCCCAGATGGTCACCGCCATCGCGTCGCCCGCCGGCCGCGCCGTGAAAAGCTGCATCCCGATCCATGCAACGCCCATCAGCGCCAGTCCGATCCAGACGCCGGCGCCGAGCAGCCCGAAGAGCAGCAGCATCAGCACGACGGTGACCAGCGCGTCCAAGCGCTACTCCGTATGCGCCGCCTCCGCCTTGCCGGCGGCGTCGGGCGGCTCGCCGCGCAGCGCGCGCACGAGCGACTCCACGAAAGCGAGCGCGAGCAGCACCGAGCCGGCCGCCATCGCGAGCTGCGGGATCCAGAGCGGCGTGGCGTCGTTGGCGGTGGAGATATCGTTGAAGGCGTGCGACTGCCAGGCGAGACGCGCGCTGTACCAGGCGAGCAGCACCGAGAGCGCGATGCCGGCGCCGAGGCAGGCGAGCTCGAGCGCGCGGCGCGCGCCCGGGCGCACGTGGTCGAGCACCAGCGTCACGCGGATGTGCTCGCCGCGCCGCAGCGTGTGCGCGAGCGCGAGGAAGCCGCACGCCGCCATGCAGTAGCCGGCGTAGGCGTCGGTGCCGCGCAGGTGAAAGCCCAGGATGCGCCCGAAGATGCCGAGCAGCACGAAGGCGAGCGTGCCCACCATGAAGGCGGCGGCGGCGTAGGCCGCCCAGGTGTGCGCGCGCTCGAGGACCTGGCGCATGGGCAAGGAAAAGGGGGCTCGCGCCCCCTTTGCCGCGGTCAAACCCGGCCGCGCCGGCTCACATCTTGCGGTAGGCGTCGACCACGGCCTGGCCGTCGGCGCCCGACTTCTTCAGCCACTCGGCGGTCATCTGCTCGCCGATCTTCCTCAGGTCGGCGGAGAGCTGCGCCGAGGGCTTGGCGATGGTCATGCCCTTGGCGGCGAGCTGCTCGAGGTACCACTTGGTTTTCTCCTCGGAGACCTTCCAGCCGCGCGGCTCGGCGGCGGCCGCGGCCTTGAGCACCGCCTCGCGCGTGCCGGCGTCGAGCGCGTCGAGCGCCTTCTTGTTGGCGATCACCGCGTTCTTCGGCAGCCAGGCCTGCGTGTCGTAGAAGTACTTCACGTGCTCGAAGATCTTCGAGTCGTAGCCGGTCGCGCCCGAGGAGATCATCGATTCCATCGCACCGGTGGCGAGCGCCTGCGGCACCTCGGCGGCCTGGATGGTGACCGGCTGCGCGCCGAGCAGCTCGGCGATCTTCGCGGTCGCCGGGCTGTAGGAGCGGAACTTCACGCCCTTCATGTCGGCGGCGGAGTTGACGGGCTTCTTGTTGTAAAGGCCCTGCGGCGGCCAGGGCACCGAGAACAGGACCACCATGCCCTGCTTGCCGAGGCGCTCGTCGAGCGCCTTGCGCGAGGCCTTCCAGAGCTTGCCCGCGTCGGCATAGCTGGTGGCGAGGAACGGCACGCCGTCCACGCCGTACATCGCGTCCTCGTTCTCGAAGTTGACCCACAGCAGCTCTCCCGCCTGCGCCTGCCCGCCCTGCACGGCGCGCTTGATCTCGGGGGCCTTGAACAGCGACGCGCCGGCGTGCACCTGGATCTTGAGCTTGCCGCCCGAGGCCTTTTCGACCTCGTTGGCGAACTGCTGGATGTTCTCGGTATGGAAGTTGGTTGCCGGGTAGGCGGTCGGCAGGTCCCACTTGCTCTGCGCCGAGGCGCCCGCCGCGACCAGCGCGGCCGCGATGCCCGTGACGATGCGTTGCATGGCTTCTCCTCCTGGTTTGCGCTGAAACGGAAGGCGCATTCTACGCGATCGGGCCCGCGCCGCGGGCGTCTTGAAGGCGCGCGTGCAGCGCCTCGAGCGCCTGCACGATGCCGTGGACCGGGCGGCGCAGCGCGGACTGCAGCGCTTCGCGATAGGGACCGAGGTTGGTGCACTCCAGGACGACCGCGCCCACCTCGGGATGCGACCGCACCAGGCGCTCGCCGGCCTCGAGCGCGGCGTGCCGGGCCGCGCCGGCGGAGAAGCCTGCGCGGTCCTCGCGGATCGCGCGGTACAGCTCGGAGCCGGGTGCGAGCCCGGCCACGGGCGTGCCGGGGGAGGCGCCCGCCGCCCGGAGGTGCTGCGGCCCGAGCGCCGCCGCATCGAAGGTGATCACCCCGGGGCGCGCGCCCGGCGCAAGCTCGGCCTCGAGCCGGGGCAGCAGCAGCAGGCTCGAGGAGCACACCGGCACGCGCAGCCGCTCCTCGAGCAGCTTCTGCCACAGCACGAGAAAGCCGCACGAGGTCGAAAGCGCGCGCGCGCCGCGCGCGATCAGCCGCTCGCCGGCGGCGACGAACGGCCCGGCGAGCGCCGGGTCGGGCGCCGCCCCGACGATGCGCGCGACCGTCGCCGCGGGCACGGTCTCGTAGAGCACGGGAAACCCGAAGCTCGCGGCGTTGCCGACGTCGCCCTTGCGCCGCGGAAAGCGCGTCTCGAGCATCAGGATGCCGATCGGCGCGCCGCTCATTGCTCCAGCCGCCTCGCCACCTCGCCGGCGAGCGCGAGGCTCGCGGTCAGTCCCGGCGACTCGATGCCGTAGAGGTTCACCAGCCCCGGCACGCCGTGCTCGGCGGGGCCCTGGACGACGAAATCCGCTGCCGGCTCCTGCGGGCCCGAGATCTTGGGGCGGATGCCGCTGTAGGCGGGGGCGAGCGCCCCGTCGGCGAGGCCCGGCCAGTAGCGCCGGATCGCGGCATAGAAGCGCGCCGCGCGCGCCGGGTCCACGTCGTAGGCGATGCGCTCGACCCATTCGACGTCGGGCCCGAAGCGCGCCTGCCCGCCCAGGTCGAGCGTGATGTGCACGCCAAGGCCCCCGGGCTCGGGCACGGGGTATACCAGTCGCGAGAACGGCGACTTGCCGGCAAGCGAGTAGTAGTTGCCCTTGGCGTAGAGCTCGCGCGGCACGAAGCGCGCCTCGAGCCCCTCGATGCGCCGCGCCACGGCGGGCGCCGTGAGCCCGGCGCTGTTGACGAGCAGGCGCGCGGCGATGCGCGTGGGCTCCGCGCCGCCCACCTCCAGCTCGAAGCCGCCGCCGTCGCGCAGCCGCGCGCGGAGCAGCGGGCTTCTCAGCGCGAGCATCGCGCCGGCGCGCTCGGCATCGCCCAGGTAGGCGAGCATGAGTGCGTGGCTGTCGACGATCCCGGTCGAGGGCGAGTAGAGCGCCGCCGCGCATCGAAGCGCGGGCTCGAGCGCGCTCGCCTGCTCGCGGCTCATCCAGACCACGTCGGTGACGCCGTTGGCGTGCGCCTTGTGCTGGATCGCCTGCAGCTCGGGAACCTGCGCCTCGCCCGCGGCGACGATCAGCTTGCCGCAGCGCGCGTGCGGGATGCCGCGCGCCACGCAGTACTCGTAGAGCTGCTCCTTGCCGGCGACGCAGGCGCGCGCCTTGAGCGACCCCTTCGGGTAGTAGATCCCGGCGTGGATCACCTCGGAATTGCGCGAGCTGGTGTGGGTGCCGATCGCGTCCTCGGCCTCCAGCACCACCACCTCGCGCCCGCTTTCGGCGAGCGCCTTGGCGATCGCGAGGCCCACGACGCCCGCGCCTGCGACGACCGCTTCGACGCTATCCATGCGCGGCCTTCGCGGCGGGCTTGAAGAGCAGGTGCAGCGCGGCGAGCGCGGCGAGGCTGGCCGCGGCAACCGCGGCGGCGAACGGCCGCGCGGTGCCGTCGAACGCGGCGCCGAGCGCCGCCCCCGCGAGCGCGCCGCAGGCGAACTGCACCGCGCCCATGAGCGACGAGGCCGTGCCCGCGATCGCCGGGAAGGGCGTGAGCGCGGCGGCGGTGGCGTGCGGCACCACCAGCGCCGAGGCGAACATGAAGCCCAGCATCGGCACGACCACGGCGCTCCAGTGGGTGGCGCCGCCAAAGGCGAGCGCGGCGAGCGCGACGCCCGAGACCGCGCCGATCGACACGCCCAGCGCGAGCATGCGCGCGATGCCGTGGCGCATCACCAGGCGGCTTCCGGCCCAGGCGCCCGCGACCTGCCCCAGCATCACCAGCGCGAAGGCGAGCGAGTAGGCGGCGGGCGACAGGCCGAAGCCGCGGATCAGGACGAACGAGGAGCTCGTGATCCAGCACATGATCCCGAGCTGGGTGGCGAGCGCGACGCAGAACGCGGCGAAGAAGCCGCGGTGCGCGAGCAGCTCGCCGAACGCCGCCGCGATGCGGCGCGGCGCGAGCGTGCGCCGCTCGGTGGGGGCGGTCTCGCCGAGGCCCCGCGCCACCGAGACCAGCAGCGCGGCAGCGACCGCGGCGTGCAGCCAGAACACCGCGCTCCAGCCCCAGGCCGCGAGCAGCTGGCCGCCGGCGAGCGGCGCGAGGATCGGCACGATGCCGAACACGATCATCATGCGCGCGAGCAGCTGCGCCGCGTGCTCGTGGCTGTAGAGGTCGCGCGCCACGGTGCGTCCGAGCACCGAGCAGGTCGAGGTGGCGAAGCCCTGCAGCGCGCGCGCAGCCGCGAGCGTGCCGAGGCCGGGCGCGAGCGCAGCGAGCGCGCTCGCCGCGGCGAACAGCGCCAGCCCCGCGAGCAGCACCGGCCGCCTGCCATAGCGGTCGGAGACCGGGCCCCACAGGAGCTGGCCGAGCGCGGCGCCGGCGAAGAGCGAGGTGAGGGTGAACTGCGCCGCGCCCGCTTCGGCGCCGAACGCGGAGGCGAGCGCGGGCAGCGCCGGCAGCGTGCTGTCGATCGCGAGCGCGGTGAGCGCGATCAGCAGGCCGAGCAGCAGCGTGAGCGCAAGCGAGGCGGGGGACTGCACTTTAGAATCGCATTGTAATGGCTCAACCGGAGTCTCCCGGCCGCTGGCAGTTCTGGATCGACCGCGGCGGCACCTTCACCGACGTCGTCGCGCTGCGGCCCGGGGGCGGCATCGAGACGCTCAAGCTCCTGTCCGAAGACCCGGAGCGCTACAGCGACGCGGCGCTCGCCGGAATTCGCAGGCTGCTCGGCGTCGCGCCGGATGCGCCGATCCCGGGCGGGCGCATCGGCGCGGTGAAAATGGGCACCACCGTCGCCACCAACGCGCTGCTGGAGAGGAAGGGCGAGCCGACGGCGCTTTTCATCACGCGCGGCTTTCGCGACGCGCTCCGGATCGCCTACCAGAACCGGCCGCGGCTCTTCGACCGGAGAATCGTGCTGCCCGAGATGCTGTATGCGCGCGTCATCGAAGCCGAGGAGCGCGTCGGCGCGCGCGGCGAGGTGCTCGTGGCGCTGGACGAGGCGAAGGCGCGCGCCGATCTCGCCGCGGCGCACGCGTCGGGCCTGCGCTCGATCGCCATCGTCTTCATGCACGGCTACCGCTACCCGCGGCACGAGGCGCGCGCGGCGCTACTCGCGCGCGAGGCGGGTTTCACGCAAGTCTCGGTGTCGCACCGGGTGAGCCCGCTCATGAAGCTCGTGGGGCGCGGCGACACCACCGTGGTGGACGCCTACCTCTCGCCGATCCTGCGCCGCTACGTGGACGGCGTCGCCGCCGAGCTGCCTGGCGTGCGGCTCATGTTCATGCAGTCGAGCGGGGGTCTGGCGGACGCGCGCAGCTTCCAGGGCAAGGACTCGATCCTGTCGGGCCCCGCGGGCGGCATCGTCGGCGCGGTGAGGACGTCGCTTGCCGCCGGGTTCGACCGCATCATCGGCTTCGACATGGGCGGCACCTCGACCGACGTGTCGCACTACGCCGGCGAATTCGAGCGCGAGTTCGAGACGCGCGTGGCGGGCGTTCGCATGCGCGCGCCGATGATGAGCATCCACACGGTGGCAGCAGGCGGCGGCTCGATCCTGCATTTCGACGGCGCGCGCTACCGCGTCGGGCCCGATTCGGCGGGCGCCAATCCCGGGCCTGCCTGCTACCGGCGTGGCGGGCCGCTCGCGGTGACCGATGCCAACGTCATGCTCGGCAAGATCCAGCCGCAGTGGTTCCCGCGCGTCTTCGGGCCGGGCGGCGACCAGCCGCTGGACGCGGATGCGGTGCGCGCGAAGTTCGCGGCGCTCGGCGAGGAGATCCGCCGCGCGACCGGCGACGCTCGCAGCCCCGAGGAGGTCGCCGAGGGCTTCATCCAGATCGCGGTCGGCAACATGGCCAACGCGATCAAGCACATCTCGGTGCAGCGCGGCCACGACGTCACCGCCTACACGCTGTGCTGCTTCGGCGGCGCGGCCGGGCAGCACGCGTGCCTGGTGGCCGACGCGCTCGCGATGACGCGCGTCTACATCCATCCGCTCGCGGGCGTGCTTTCGGCCTACGGCATGGGGCTTGCCGACCAGGCGGCGCTGCGCGAGCGGTCGCTGGAGCTGAAGCTGGAACCAGGCGCGCGCCCGGCGCTCGCGGATGCGGCCGAGGCGCTCGCCGCCGATGCGCGCGCCGAGCTCGAGCGCCAGGGCGTGGCCCCCGGGCGCGTGCGCATCCTGCGGCGCGCGCACCTCAAATACGAGGGCACCGACAGCGCGCTGATCGTGCCGCTGGGCGAGCCCGAGGACATGCTGCGCGCGTTCGAGGCGGCCTACCGCAAGCAGTTCAGCTTCCTCATGCCGGGCAAGCCGTTGATCGTGGAGGCGGTGTCGGTCGAGGCGTTCGCCGCCGGCGAGCCGGTCACGGAGCGCGCGGCCGCCCCGAAATCCGCATCCGGCAAGCCCGTGGCGAGCGCGACAGTGCGCATGTTCACCGGCGGCCGCTGGCGCGAGGCGCCGCTCTATCGCCGCGAGGACCTCGCGCCGGGGCACGCCGTCGACGGCCCGGCGATCATCGCGGAGGCGAACGCCACCACGGTGATCGAGCCTGGCTGGCGCGCTGCGGTGACGCCGCTCGACCACCTGCTGCTCGAGCGCGCCGTGCCGCGCGAGGCGCGCGTGGCGCTCGGCACCAGCGCCGACCCGGTGATGCTCGAGATCTTCAACAACCTTTTCATGTCGGTCGCCGAGCAGATGGGCCTGCGCCTGCAGAACACCGCCTGCTCGGTGAACATCAAGGAGCGGCTCGATTTTTCCTGCGCGCTGTTCGACTCGGGGGGCAACCTGATCGCCAACGCGCCGCACATGCCGGTGCACCTGGGCTCGATGGGCGAGTCGGTGCGGACGGTGATCCGCGAGAACCGCGGCCGCATCCGGCCGGGCGACGCCTACATGCTGAACGCGCCGTACAACGGCGGCACGCACCTGCCGGACGTCACCGTGATCACGCCCGTGTTCGACGACGCCGGCGCCGAGATCCTGTTCTACGTCGGCTCGCGCGGACACCACGCCGACATCGGCGGCATCACGCCGGGCTCGATGCCGCCCGACTCGAAGACGGTGGACGAGGAAGGCGTGCTGATCGACAACTTCCAGCTGCTCGAGCGGGGGCGGCTGCGCGAGCGCGAGACGCTGGCGCTGCTCGCCTCAGGCCGCTACCCGGCGCGCAATCCCGGGCAGAACCTCGCCGACCTGCAGGCGCAGCTTGCCGCCAACGAGAAGGGCGTGCAGGCGCTGCGCGAGATGGTTTCCCATTTCGGCCTGGAGGTGGTGCGCGCCTACATGCGGCACGTGCAGGCGAACGCCGAGGAGTCGGTGCGCCGCGTGATCGGCGTGCTGCAGGACGGCGAGTTCGATTACCCGCTGGACAACGGCGCGCGCATCCGGGTGAAGATCCGCATCGGCGCCGACCGCAGGAGCGCGCGCATCGACTTCGGCGGCAGCTCGGCGCAACTCGCGAGCAACTTCAACGCGCCTGCGGCGGTGTGCATGGCGGCAGTGCTGTACGTGTTTCGCACGCTGGTCGCGGACGATATCCCGCTCAACGAAGGCTGCCTGAAGCCGCTCGAAGTCGCGATTCCCGAGGGCTCGATGCTGCGGCCGCGTTACCCGGCGGCCGTGGTCGCGGGCAACGTGGAGACCTCGCAGTGCATCACCGACGCGCTCTACGGCGCGCTCGGCGTGCTCGCCGCCTCGCAGGGCACGATGAACAACTTCACCTTCGGCAACGAGCGCTACCAGTACTACGAGACCGTCGCCGGCGGCTCGGGCGCGGGGCCCGGGTTCGATGGCGCCGACGTGGTGCAGACGCACATGACCAACTCGCGGCTCACCGACCCCGAGGTGCTCGAGTGGCGCTTCCCCGTGCTGCTGGAGAGTTTCGAGATCCGGCGCGGCTCGGGCGGCGCGGGCCGCTGGCGCGGCGGCGACGGTGCCCGCCGGCGCGTCAAGTTTCTTGAGCCGATGACGGCGGCGATCCTCTCGGGGCATCGCCTCGTCGCGCCGCACGGTCTCGCGGGCGGCGCGCCCGGTGAGCCGGGGCGCAACTATGTCCTGCGCGCAGGCGCAGAGCGGGTCGAGCTGGGCCCGTTCGACCGAGCCGAAATGGCCGCGGGTGACGTATTTGTCATCGAGACGCCGGGCGGCGGCGGCTTCGGGCCGCCCGCGCCATGACACGCTCCGACATTCCATCGGGCGACCGCATACGAGGCTGCTTATAATGCCGGGTCGTCGGACGCGACAACGATGAATCCCAGCGCGATCTTCTCCAAGACCGGCAAGGGCGTGCAGGAGGCCGCCGGCAAGACCAGCAACCTGTCGCGCGCCGACCGGGCGGTGCTCGCGGCGATCGACGGCCGGACCACGCTCGGCGAAGTGCAGGCGAAGTTCGAGAAGATCCCCGAGGGCAAGTTCGCAGTGCTCATCACGCAGCTCGACAAGGACGGCTACATCCGCGAGGTGACCACCGGCGCGCAGCAGGCGGCGCCGGTGAGGCCCGCGCCGCCGCCGGCGAAGCCGGCCGCGCCTGCGACGCCCGCGAAATCCGCAGCGCCCGCGGCGCCGGGCAAGCCCGCGCCCCCTGGCAAAGCGGCGGAGCCCGCACCGTCGCCGGCTGCCGACATAGGCGACGAGCTCGACTTTACGCAGGTGCTGAAGATCCCGGCGCGGCAACCCCAGCAGGTGGACCTTGCCGCGACGGCGCGCGCCGAGGCGCAGCGCCTCGCCAACGAGCAGCAGATGCGCGAGGTGCGGGCGCGCCAGGATGCGCAGGCGAGGGCCGATGCCGAAGCCGAGGCGAGGATGCGCGCCGCGCTGGAGTCCGAGTCCAGGGCCAAGGCCGAGGCGGCGGCAAAAGCGAAGGCCGAGGCCGAGGCGAAGGCCAGGGCGGAGGCCGAGGCGAAGGCGAAAGCGGAGGCCGAGGCGAGGGCGAGAGCCGAAGCCGCCGAGCGTGCCCGGAGGGAAGCCGAGGAAAAGGCGCGGCGCGAGGCGGAAGCCAAGGCGAAGCGCGAGGCCGAGGAAAAAGCCCGGCGCGAAGCCGAAGAGAAGGCGCGTCGCGAGGCGGAGGAAAAAGCGAGGCGCGAAGCCGAGGAGAAGGCCCGCCGCGAAGCCGAGGAAAAGGCCCGCCGCGAAGCCGAGGAGAAAGCCCGGCGCGAGGCGGAAGCCAAGGCGAAGCGCGAGGCCGAGGAGAAAGCGCGGCGCGAGGCCGAGGAGAAAGCCCGGCGCGAAGCCGAGGAGAAAGCCCGGCGCGAGGCCGAGGAGAAGGCGGAGCGCGAGGCCGAGGAGCAGGCCGAGCGCGAGCGCCAGGAAAAGGAGCGGCGCGCGCGCGAGGAAGAGGACCGGCGCAGGCGCGAGGAAGCCGAGGCCAAGCGCCGCGCCGCGGAGGAGGAAGCGCGGCGCGCGAAGCAAGAAGCCGAGCGCAAGGCGCGCGAAGAGGCCGATGCGAAGGCGAAGGCCGCCGCCGAAGCCGTGGGCGCCGAGGCGTTCCTCGCCGACCTCGCCGCGTTCTCGGCGCGCGAGGAGCAGGACCGCAAGGCGCGCGAGGAAGAGGAGCGCAAGTCGCGCGAGCAAGCTCGGGCGCGCACCAAGGAGGCCGAGCGCAAGCGCAAGCTCGAGGAGGAGGAGTCGCAGCGCCGCAAGGAGGAGGAGCGCAGGCGGAAGGAGCAGGAGGCGCAGCGCGCGAAGGAGGAGGAGGCGCGGCGCCAGCGCGAGATCGAGGAGGAAGCGAAGCGCCAGGCCGAGGAGCGCAAGCGCAAGGCGCGCGAGCTGCTGGAGGCGAAGCAGCAGGAGCAGCGCATGAAGGGCCCCGTCGAGGGCGAGGACGTGGTCGTCCGGACCGAAGAGATCGACATGGGCGAGGAGGCCGAGCCGGAGCGCAAGGTCTCCGACAAGGAGGCGCGCAAGCGCGAAAAGGAGCGCCGGCGCGAGCGGGAACGCGAGCTCAAGCGGGAGCGGGAGCGCGAGCAGGAGGAGGCGCGCGCGGCGGCGGAAGCGGCCAAGCCGGTGCGGCGCCGCAAGCCGGTCAATTGGGGCAAGTATCTCGGCATCGGCCTCCTGCTGGCGGTGGCCGGCGGGCTGGCGGCAGTGCACCTGATGCCGCTGGACACCGCGGACTACGAGCGCGCGGCCTCGCAGGCGCTAGGTGTGCCGGTGAGGATCGCCTCGGGCCGCATGTCGGTGCTGCAGGGCGCGCAGGTGCACCTCGAGCGCGTCTCGGCCGGCGATGTGCGCATCGCGGCGGTGCGCGGCGAGACCGATTTCGGCTCGCTGTTCGGCGGCGACAAGAAATTCAGCCGCGTGGAGCTCGAGGGCGTGAGGCTGCAGCAGGCGCGGCTCGCCGAGCTGCTGGCGGCGAAAACGAAGGGCGGCCCGCTGCGCATCGAGCGCGTCGTCCTCAAGCAGGCGAGGATCGACGGGCCGCTGGCGCTGCCGCCGCTCGACGCCGAGGTGGCGCTCGCGCCCGACGGCTCGGTTCGCTCGGTCAGGGCGACCGGCGCCGACGGGTTCTCGCTCGACATGACGCCCAAGGACGGGCAGGTCGCCTTCGAGCTGAACGCGGGCAGCTTCGCGGTGCCCTTCGTTCCAGGGCTGACGCTGGCCGAGTTCGGCGCCAAGGGGACCGCCAACCGGCAGGGCATGACGCTCGCCAGCTTCGACGGCCGCGCCTTCGAGGGCACGATCTCGGGCGCGGCCGACATCCGCTGGGGCGACGCCTGGACGGTGGATGGCAGCGTGCGCATCCGGAGCGTCAACGTCGCGGTATTCGCCCCCACCCTGGTGTCCGAAGGCAGGGCGGAGGGGCGGGGCACCTTCTCGATGAGCGGCGCCGAGATCGCGAGGCTCGGACCGGGCGCCCGCCTCGAAGGCGTGATCAAGATCGAGCGCGGCGTGCTCGGCAGCATCGACCTCGCGCGCGCGATCCAGACCAGCGGCAACCAGACCGCGGGCAGGACGCTGTTCGCCGAGCTGAACGCGCAGGGCCTTTACGACCAGGGCACGGTGCAGCTGCGCAACCTCACCATCGCCGCGGGGGCGCTCAACGCCGGCGCGAGCCTCGACATCGCGCCGACGGGCGCGCTCAACGGGCGCATCGTCGCCGACGTGAAAACGCAGGCGCAGACGCTGCGCGCCACGCTCAACGTCGGCGGCACGCTCAAGGAGCCGCAGGTCCGGAAGTAGCCCCCGGTCGGGCCGGGGGCCAGGGCGGGGCGAGTGTAAAGTGTGACTTTACACTCCGGGCCGCGGGAGCCGCCTTACAGCGGCTTGCGCATGTAGACGCGCGCCAGGCCCTGCTCGAAGCGGCGGTCGTACTCGACATAGCCGATCCTGGCGTAGAGCGCCTGGTTCTCGGTCATTTTCTCGTGGGTGTAGAGGTAGATCGAGGCGAAGCCCTGGCGCCGCGCCTCGGCCTCGGCGAGTTCCAGCAGCACGCGTCCGACCCCGGTGCCCTTGTGCGCCGGCGCGACCGCGATGTTCTCGAGCAGGAAGCCCTCGCAGGCGACTTGCAGCACCAGCACGCCTGCCAGGTCGCCGCCGGCCTCCGCGAGATGCACTTGGCGCTCGCGGATCACCTCGGCATAGTCGTCGAGCGTCGGGCCGGGTGGCCGGCCGATGCGCGCGATGTAGTGGCGGTAGGCGGCGTGCACGCACGCAGCGACGGCCGCGGCATCGCCGGCGGTCGCCGGGCGGATCGTGAGGGAGGCGCGTGCCATGTGCGATGCATTCCCCGAGGCGCGATGCTAACCGACCCCGTATAATCCGCGCTTACCGGCCCGATGTAGATGTCGATCGTCCTCAAGCTCCGCGGCGCGCGCGCGCTGTCGGATTTCCGGCTCGCAAAGCTTCTTCCGCAGCTCAAGCAGGTTCATCCCGGCATCGCCGGCGTCGCTGCCGAGTTCTGGCATTTCGCGGAGCTCGAGCGTGCGCTCTCGGCAGAGGAGGAAAGGCTTCTCGCGAGGCTGCTTCATTACGGAGAGGCCGCGCAGGACCTTCCACCTGAGGCGGGGGCCCCCGGCAGGGCAGCAGCGCCGGGTGACGCGATGTTCCTGGTCGTCCCGAGGCTCGGGACCATTTCGCCGTGGTCGTCGAAGGCAACCGACATCGTGCGCAACTGCGGGCTCGCGGCGGTGCTGCGGGTCGAGCGCGGCACCGCGTACTACGTCAAGGGTTCCGTGCCGCGCGAGGCGCGTGAGCACACGGCCGCCTTGCTGCATGACCGCATGACCGAGACCGTGCTCGGTGCGCTCGAGGAGGCCGCGCAGCTCTTCCGCCACGTGCCGCCGCGGCCGCTCGGGCGCGTGCCGCTCGCGCGGCTCGAGACGGCGAACCGCGAGCTGGGCCTCGCGCTGTCCGGCGACGAGATCGAGTACCTGCGCGACGCCTACCGCGCGCTCGGGCGAGACCCGACCGACGCCGAGCTGACCATGTTCGCGCAGGCGAACTCCGAGCACTGCCGGCACAAGATCTTCAACGCCGACTGGATCGTGGACGGCGAGCGGCAGGAGCATTCGCTCTTCGCCATGATCCGCGCGACCCACGCGGCCAATCCGCAAGGGACGGTGCTCGCCTACTCGGATAACGCCGCGATCATGGAAGGCGCGGTGGCGCAGCGCTTCCATCCGGGCGCGGACGGCGTCTATGCTCCGCACGCGGGGCTCGTGCACACGGTGATGAAGTGCGAGACCCACAACCACCCGACCGCGATCTCGCCGTTTCCGGGCGCGGCCACCGGCGCGGGCGGCGAGATCCGCGACGAGGGCGCCACCGGCCGCGGCGCGAAGCCGAAGGCGGGGCTCGTGGGCTACTCGGTCTCGAATTTGCGAATTCCCGGGGCGCTGCAGCCGTGGGAAGGCGACGACTACGGCAAGCCCGGGCGCATCGTGACGGCGCTCGAGATCATGCTCGAGGGCCCGATCGGTGCCGCCTCCTTCAACAACGAATTCGGCCGGCCGAACCTCGCCGGCTACTTCCGCCCTTTCGAGCAGACCATCGGCGGCGTTCGGCGCGGTTACCACAAGCCGGTCATGCTCGCGGGCGGCATCGGAAGCATCGCCGCCGAGCAATGCGGCAAGGCGCCGCTCGCCGAAGGCACGCTGCTGGTGCAACTCGGCGGTCCCGGGATGCTCATCGGCATGGGCGGCGGCGCGGCTTCCTCGATGGGCGCGGGCGCGAACGTCGCGGATCTCGACTTCGATTCGGTGCAGCGCGGCAACGCCGAGATCCAGCGCCGCGCGCAGGAGGTGATCAGCGCCTGCGCGCAGCTTGGCGCGGCGAACCCGATCCTCTCGATCCACGACGTGGGCGCGGGCGGCCTCTCGAACGCGCTGCCGGAGCTCGCGCACCAGGCGGGCCGTGGCGCGCGGCTCGACCTGCGCGCCGTGCCTTCGGAGGACAGCGGCATGTCGCCGCGCGAGATCTGGTGCAACGAGGCGCAGGAGCGCTACGTGCTGGCGCTCGCGCCGGACGATCTCGAGCGCTTCGACGCGATCTGCCGGCGCGAGCGCTGCCCCTATGCGGTGCTCGGCAGCGCGACTGCGGACGGGCGCCTCGTGGTCGAGGATCCGAAACTCGGTGCGCGCGCCGTGGACATGCCGCTCGAGACCGTGCTCGGCAAGCCGCCGAAGATGCTGCGCGACGTGCGGCGCACCGTGCCGCAACTCGAGCCGCTGTCGCTGCATGGCATCGAGCTGGAGGAGGCGGCGCTGCGGGTGCTTCGCCACCCTGCGGTCGCGTGCAAGACCTTCCTCGTCGCGATCGGCGATCGCACCGTGGGCGGCCTGTGCTCGCGCGACCCGTTCGTGGGTCCGTGGCAGGTGCCGGTTGCCGACTGCGCGGTGACGCTGCTCGACTTCGACGGCTACAGGGGCGAAGCGTTCTCGCTCGGCGAACGCACGCCGCTCGCGCTCATCGACGCGCCGGCTTCGGGCCGGATGGCGGTGGCCGAGGCGATCACGAATCTTGCCGCGGCGCGCATTTCCTCGCTCGATCGCGTGAAGCTCTCGGCAAACTGGATGGCCGCGGCGGGCGCTTCCGGAGAGGACGCGGCGCTCTACGACACGGTGCGCGCGGTGGCGCTCGAGCTCTGCCCGGCGCTCGGCATCTCGATCCCGGTGGGCAAGGATTCGCTCTCGATGCGCACCGCCTGGCCGCACGGCGGCCGCGAGAAGGAAGTGGTGGCGCCGCTCTCGCTCATCGTGTCGGCGTTCGCGCCGGTGGGCGATGCGCGCGGCACGCTCACGCCGCGCCTGCGCACCGATTGCGGCGACACCGAGCTCGTGCTGATCGATCTCGGGCGCGGCAAGGACCGGCTCGGCGGCTCGATCCTCGCGCAGGTCCATGGGCGCTTCGGCGACACCGCGCCCGACGTGGACGAGCCGGCGCTGGTGAAAGGCCTGTTCGCCGCCGTGCAGCGGCTCGCGGCCGAGGGACTGGCGCTTGCCTATCACGACCGCTCGGACGGCGGCCTTTTCGCCACGGTCTGCGAGATGGCGTTCGCAGGACACTGCGGCGCGACGGTGAGCCTCGATGCGCTCGCCTTCGAGGCGGCCGCGGACGACGTGGACGCCTTCAAGCGCGACAGCGACCGGCAGCTCGCGGGCCGCGCGCGCGAGCGCGCGCTGCGGGCGCTGTTCGCGGAGGAAATCGGCGCCGTGGTCCAGTTCCGCGCCGCCGACCGCGCGCGCGCGATGCAGGTGCTGCGCGAATCCGGCGTGCACGCCTGCGCGCATCTCATCGGGGGCCTGAACGCGCGCGACGAGATCGCATTCACGCTCAACAACAGGCCGCTGCTCGCGAAGCCGCGCATCGAGCTGCAGCGCGCGTGGTCCGAGACCACCTGGCGCATGCAGGGCCTGCGCGACAACCCGGACTGCGCGCGCGAGGAATACGACCGCGTGCTCGACACCGCCGATCCCGGGATTTCGTTCGCGCTGACCTATGATCCGGCCGCGCCCGCCATTGCGTCCGGCGCCCGGCCCCGCATCGCCATCCTCCGCGAGCAGGGCGTCAACAGCCAGGCCGAAATGGCGGCCGCGTTCCACCGCGCGGGCTTCGAGGCGGTGGACGTTCACATGTCCGACGTCATCGCCGGGCGGGTTTCGCTCGCCGGTTTCAAGGGCCTCGCCGCCTGCGGGGGCTTTTCCTACGGCGACGTGCTGGGCGGCGGGCAGGGCTGGGCGAAGTCCATCCTCTTCAACGCGGCCGCGCGGCGCGAGTTCGAGCGCTTCTTCGCGCGCGCCGACACCTTCGCGCTCGGCTCGTGCAACGGCTGCCAGATGATGGCGGCGCTGAAAGGATTGATTCCCGGCGCCGGGCACTGGCCGGCGTTCCTGCGCAACCGCTCCGAGCAGTTCGAGGCGCGCTTCGTGATGGTGGAGATTCCCGAGAGCCCGTCGATCCTCTTTCGCGGCATGGCGGGAAGCCGCATGCCGATCGCTACCGCGCACGGCGAAGGCCGCGCGGCGTTTGCGCAGCCCGAGGACCAGGCGCGCGCGGCGCCGCTCGTCTGCATGCGCTACGTGGACAACCGCGGCAAAGTGACCGAGACCTATCCGCTCAATCCGAACGGCTCGCCCGCGGGCATCACCGGCCTCACCACGCCGGATGGGCGCTTCACGATCGTCATGCCGCACCCCGAGCGCGTGTTCCGCAGCGTGCAGATGTCCTGGGCGCCCGACGCCGCGGGCGAGGACTCGCCCTGGATGCGGATCTTCCGCAACGCGCGCGCCTGGGTCGGCTGAGGCCCGGTGACGAAAAAGGCGAAAAAGGGGCCAGGACCCTATTTCGCTTTGGACGGGGACTCGCGGCAAGCCTTGGCGGAAAAGGGTCCTGACCCCTTTTTCCCGTAGTCGCGCTTCGCGCTCTCGGCGCTGACCTTGCCTTCGCGCAGGTCGCGCGCGAGCAGTTCGGGGTCGCGCTCG
>CAZVHU010000019.1:29889-31158 GCA_964627075.1 uncultured Enterobacteriaceae bacterium
GGCGCTGACCTTGCCTTCGCGCAGGTCGCGCGCGAGCAGTTCGGGGTCGCGCTCGCGCGGCGCGCCGTAGCCGCCGCCGCCCGCCGAGTCCATCACCACGACGTCGCCGGGCTTGAGGCGCGTGAGGCCGTAGGGGTCGCCCGGCTCGCCGTTCACCAGGAACTGCGCGCGCGCGCCGGGCTTGCCGCCGAACAGACCTTCCGGCGGCAGCCGGAAGCGGCCGGATTGCAGCGCCATCGCCACCGGCGTCTGCGGCGCGTGGGCGTCGTCCGGCACGCGGAACACCTCGCGCCGGCCGAGCGCGCCGCGCTGCCTGCCCGGACCGCCCGAGTCGGGCAGCAGCTCGCGCCGCTCGACGATGAGTGGCGCGTCGCTCTCCAGGATTTCTACCGGCGTGTTGGCGCCGTTCGCGGGAAAGATGAAGCTGCCTTCGCCGTCGCGCGCAGCGCCCGCGCCGAGGCCGCCGCCCCGGATCAGCACCGTGTGGAAGGGCCGCCCATCGCCGCGCCTGCCGTAGAACATCTGCATCGTGGCGGGCGTGCCCCCGCCTGCTGCCACGACGCGATCGGGCAAAGCTTCTGCGAGTGCGCGGTAGATCACCTCGGTGACGAAGTGCCCGATCTGCATGCGCGCCGCCACCGCCGCGGGCTTGCGGCAGTTGAGGACCGTGCCCTCGGGGACGATCAGCCTGATCGGCGCCGCGATGCCGTCGTTGTTCGGGATCTCGGGATCGAAGATGCTCTTCACCGCCATGTGCACGTAGGCGTAGGTGAAGTTGTAGACCACGTTGCCGCCCCAATCCACCTGCGGCGACGAGCCCGTGAGGTCCACTGTGACGTCGCTGCCCGCGATCGTCACCGCGCACTGCACGCGCACTTCGGGGTGCCCCGCCATCTGCTCGATCCGGCCTTCGGCGCGGTAGGTGCCGGGCGGCGCCTTGGCGATCGCGGCGCGGATGCTCTTTTCGCTTCTCGCGATGATCTCCTCGCCCAGCTCGTCCAGGCTCTCCATCCCGTATTCCTCGAGCATCTTCACGATCTGCGCCGCGCACACGTGGTTGGCGGCGATCTGCGAGCGGACGTCGCCGCTGACCTGCTCGGGCGTGCGCACGTTGGCGCGGATCATGGCGAGCACGCCTTCGTTCAGTTGCCCGGCGTCGTACAGCTTCACCAGCGGGATGAAGAGTCCCTCCTCGAACACCTCGCGGTTGTCGGAGGCCACGCGCCCGCCGATGTCGGAGTGGTGCAGGATGCAGGCGGTGAAGGCCAC
>CAZVHU010000020.1:0-28591 GCA_964627075.1 uncultured Enterobacteriaceae bacterium
GCTACTTCTCGGCCGCCAACATCAAGAACCGGCTGGAGAGCTACTTCCAGATGATCAAGCAGAAGAGAGCCGCGGGGGTGCACTGACATGAAATGCTTCATCGGCATCGACCTGGGCTCGACCACCACCAAGAGCGTGGTGATCGACGAGAACCGCAGGGTGCTGGGGCGCGGCATCACCAACTCGCGCTCCAACTACGACACCGCCGCGGCGGTCGCCAAGCAGGAGGCGATGGTGAGCGGCCGCTTCGAGCTGTTCCGCGACGCGCTCTCCAGGAGCGGCGCACTGAATGGAGGGCTGGAGGATTTCATCGCCCAGCTCGAGCGCGACTTCCGGCTGGAGCAGTTCCTCGAGCAGCTGCTCGACCTGGAGCAGGTGTGCCAGCGCAATCTCGCGAGCGCGCGCTTTGGCGACGCCGAGGGTGCGGTGCGCGTGGCGCTCGAGGAGGTGTTCAGGCGGCTGAAGAACGAGGCCCCGGAGCTGTTCGCGCCGGGCGCGAAGAGGAAGAGCGACTTCTTCCGCGACATCGCCGGCGGCAGCTACATGGCGGTCGCGGAGGGCGTGGCCAGGGACGCGGGCCTGCGATACGACATGCTGCTCAACGTGTTCGACCGCTCGATCATCGAGGTCGAGAACCGCGTCTACCTCGATTCGCTCAAGCCGCACCTGCTCGCGGCGCTCGAGCGCACGTTCAAGGCGCTGCCCGACACGGCAAGGCGCGGCGCCGCGATCCGGGCGCCGATCCAGGGGGTGCTCGACATCCCGATGGAGGAGACCTACGTCATCGGCACGGGCTACGGGCGCGCGCGGCTGCCGTTCTCCAAGGAGCACATCCGCTCCGAGATCCTGTGCCATGGCCTGGGCGCGCACGTCATGTACCCGAACACCGCTACGGTGCTCGACATCGGCGGCCAGGACACCAAGGCGATCCAGGTGGACAAGCACGGCATCGTCGAGAGCTTCCAGATGAACGACCG
Source organism: uncultured Enterobacteriaceae bacterium (assembly GCA_964627075.1). Classification (GTDB taxonomy): domain Bacteria; phylum Pseudomonadota; class Gammaproteobacteria; order Burkholderiales; family SG8-39; genus 2-02-FULL-66-14. Next base: position 978 of record CAZVHU010000020.1, read on the forward strand.
CTGCGCCGCGGGTTGCGGAAGGTACCTGGGCTACATCGCCGACGAGATGAACATGGGCCTGCACGAGCTGGGACCGCTCGCGATGAAGGCGACCAAGACCATCCGCATCAACTCGACCTGCACCGTGTTCGCCGGCGCCGAGCTGCGCGACCGGCTGTCGCTGGGCGAAAAGCGCGAGGACATCATGGCGGGGCTGCACCGCGCCATCATCCTGCGCGCGATGTCGATCCTGGCGCGCTCAGGGGGCATCCGCAACGAGTTCACCTTCACCGGCGGCGTGGCGAAGAACGAGGCGGCGGTGAAGTCGCTGCGCGAGCTGATCGCCGAAAACTACGGCGAGATGACCATCAACATCAACCCCGATTCGATCTACACGGGTGCGCTGGGCGGCGCGACCTTCGCCTGGCGCGCGGTGGTCGAGGAGGGCAAAGTGGCGGAGGCACGGTCATGATGACGCGCACGGCAGGCATCGACATCGGCTCGGGCGCGGTCAAGACCGTGCTCTTCCAAGGCGACAAGTGGATCGCCCGGCGCTGCGAGCGCATCCGGCGGCGCGATCCCATGGACCTCGCGAGGCAGGGCTTCGACGAGGTGCTCGAGGAGGCGAAGCTCAAGCCCGCGGAGGTCGAGTACGTCGCCACCACGGGCGAGGGCGAGAACGTCAAGTTCGCCACCGGGCACTTCTACTCCATGACGACGCACGCGCGCGGCGGCATCTTCCTCAACCCGCAGGCGCGCGCGGTGGTGGACATCGGCGCGCTCAACGGCCGCGCCATCTACATCGACGAGCGCGGCAAGGTGCTCTCGTACAAGATGACCAGCCAGTGCGCCTCGGGCTCCGGGCAGTTCCTGGAGAACATCGCGCGCTACCTCGGCGTCGCGGTCGAGGAGATCGGGGCGCTGTCCAAGACCTCGCAGCACCCGGAGAAGGTGAGCTCGATCTGCGCCGTGCTCGCCGAGACCGACGTCATCAACATGGTCTCGCGCGGCATCGCCACCGCCGACATCCTGAAGGGGATCCACCTCTCGATGGCCTCGCGCCTGGCGAAGCTGCTGAAGGTCACCGGCATCACCAAGGGCATGGCGCTGCTCACCGGGGGCCTCGCGCTAGACGAGGGGCTGCTCGCCGCCTTGCGCGAGGAGCTGGTGAACGAGAAAATCACCGGCCTCACGGCGGAGAACCACCCGGACTCGATCTACGCGGGCGCCATCGGCGCGGCGCTGTGGGGCGCGTTCAGGCACGGTCGCCTCGCGGAGCTGCAAAGCCGCGCCGCCGCCTGAACGCGCCGCCGATCCGAACCGCCGCCTGAAGGAGAAACCATGGCCTTGATGATCAACGACAACTGCACGGCCTGCGACGCCTGCAAGCCGGTGTGCCCCAACGACGCGATCGCCGCCGGCAACCCGATCTACACCATCGACGCGCTGCGCTGCACCGAGTGCGTCGGCGCCGAGGACGAGCCGCAATGCCGCTTGGTGTGCCCGGTGAGCGACTGCATCGTCCAGAACCCCGACTTCGTGGAGACGCGCGAGCAGCTGCAGGAGAAGTACCAGGGCCTGCACGGCTAGACGGGCATGACAGCGCTCCCGGAAGAAGCGCTGCTCGACGCCCTGCGCGCGGTGGACGACCCCGAGGCGGGGATGAACATCGTGGAGCTGGGCCTCGTCTACGCTGTCGAAGCCGCCCCGCCCCTCGCCAGGGTGCGCATGACGATGACCTCGCCCGCCTGCCCGCTGGGCGAGTACCTCTCCGAGTCGGTGAAGAACGCGCTCCGGGCGCGCTTTCCCGAGCTGAAGGACATCGAGGTGGAGTTCGTGTGGGAGCCGCCCTGGACGCCCGAGAAGATGTCCGAGGAGGCGCGCAACTTCTTCGGCTGGAAGTAGCGGCGCGCCGGACGGGGCCCCCGCGTGCGCGTCGGCTTCCGCGTTCCGCTCCTCGTCCTCGGCTTCGTCAGCCTCGCCTCCGGCCTCGCCGCGGGCCTTGCGCGCTTCGGCTTCGCGCTCAAGGCCCCGGCCACGCTGCACGGCGCGCTGCTCGCGGGCGCGTTCTTCGGCACCGTGATTTCGCTCGAGCGCGCGGTCGCCGTCGCCAGGCTCTGGGCCTACGCCGCGCCGCTTGGCTGCGGGCTCGCGGGGCTCGCGTGGCTGCTCGGCGCACCGGTCACGGCCGGCGGCGCGCTGCTCTTCTTCGGCGCGCTGCTGCTGCTCGCGGCATCGCTGCTCGTCTGGCAGCGCCAGCCCGCGCTGCATAACGCGGTGCTCGCCGCCGGCGCCGCGTGTCTCGCGCTCGGCGGCGTCACGGCGGTTCTCGCAGGGGTTGCGCCCGCGGTGCCGGCGTGGCTGGGGTTCCTCGTCCTGACGATCGCAGGCGAGCGGCTGGAGCTGTCGCGCTTCATGCCGCCGTCGCCGGGCGCGAGGCGGCTGTTCGCCGCGGTTTGCGCGGCGCTTTTCGCGTCGGTCGTCGTCGCCTTGCTCGCGCCGGAGACCGGCTGGTCGCTGCTCGCCGCCTCGCTGCTCGCGCTCGCGACCTGGCTGGCCGCCAAGGACATCGCGCGCCGCACCGTGCGCGAGCGGGGCCTGACGCGCTACATCGCCTGGGCGCTGCTCGCGGGCTACGCGTGGCTCGGTCTTGGCGCGCTCGCCGCGCTTGCCGCCGCGGACTTCGCGCCCGGCCGCCCGGCGTGGGACGCGGCGCTGCACGCCTGGTTCCTCGGTTTCGTCTTCTCGATGGTGTTCGGGCACGCGCCGATCATCGCGCCGGCGCTGCTTCGCGTCGGGCTCCCGTACCACGCGGTTTTCTACTTGCCGCTCGTGCTGCTGCACGCGTCCGTAGCGATGCGCTTCGCCGGTAGCCTGCTGGTGATGCCTGCGCTGCGCGAGGCTGCGGCGCTCGGGCACGCAGTGGCGATCGCGCTCTTCATCCTCACCATGGCGACGCGGGCATTCGCGGCGAGGCGGCCGCAAGCGGCCAAAGTGTAAAGTCAGGCTTTACAGTGGGGGGTGCCGCGGCCACCCTGCATCGCGTGATGCGCCGGCCGCGTGACCGGATGACGCGGTCGCTATTGCAGCACCGGCTCGAGCGCCTTGCCCCCCGGCAGGCGATAGGCGGCGAAGTCGCGCAGGTCGATCGTCAGGATGCCGTTGATGCCCGTCTGCTGCGCCACCCAAAGCAGCGACGCATCCGCCAGATCCATCGGCAGGTCCCGGTACTTTTCCTTCCAGTCGGCGATCGTGGCGAGCGCGCTCTCGTGCAGTTCCGCGACGTTCAACCCGCCCGCCGCCGCCCAGCGCAGGAAGCGCACCTGCGAGCGCTCAGGCAGGAACTGGCAGGCTTCGGCAAGCACCGGCCAGGTGGTCGTCAGGCTGCCGTGGTACTGCTCGAGAAAGCGCCTGATGCGGCGGTGATGGCGGTCGGATCGGTCCTGGAGCGCGATGAGCGGGCCGGCGTCAACGAGAATGCTTTGCACGCAGCTTGGCCTTCAGGTAGCGCTTGCGGTTCTCGGCCAGGTCGCCGCGGCCGCTGGCGAACGAGCCCGCGACGCCCATCGCGCGCGCCAGCTGCCAGGCGGACTTCGAGCCGCCGCCCGCTGCCGCGAGGTGCTCGCGCAGCAGCGCCGTCAGCACCTCGCTCTTGGTGCGGCGCCGACGGCGGCAGTAGCGATTGAGAGCATCTTCCAGTTGCGGATCGAGGCGGACGGTGAGGGTCATGGCGGCTCAAGGCACCTTGTAATACGATATTACAGAAAGCGTGGAAGGCGCGCAAGGCGGCTTCGGAGCGCGCCGCCCTGCGCTTCGGCACCGGCAATACGAATCCATCCACGTAGCTCATGATTCCGCGCCTCCCGGTTGTCCAGCACCGGAATCGAGCTTCGGCGAGGGCGCACCCCGCTGTCAACCGGGTTTCCGGTGGCGCGCGGCGAGGCGCTCCCGGTGCTGCCGGGAACGCCTGCGCCTTGGCGCTCTCAAAGCGCCGCGCTGGTCGGCCGCGCGTGCGGCGCGAACAGCTTCGCCCACAGCCTGCGCAGGCGAGCGGCCATTTCGCCCTTGCGCGCCTCGGCCGAGTCGTACAGCTCGACAGTGGCGTCGCTGCCCGCGGGCGTCATCGCGATGCGGCGCGCGTAATGCTCGGGCCGCGGCGCGGTGAGGGTGACGACCGCGCCGCCGGCGAGCGCGTAGCCGATCGCGACGCCGTCGCGCTGCAGGCGCAGCCAGTCGCCGGCCTTGAGCACGTGGTCGCGGCGCTCGCCTTCCTCGCCGACCCAGAATCGCCCGTGCCAGACGTAGATCACGATGCCGCGCCCGTCCTCGATGCGCAGCGTGCTGCCGTGCGCGAGGTCTATCGATCCCTGGACCAGGTATTCGGTCATGGCATCCCCCTTACGCGGCGAGGCGCTGTTCGACCGGGCCGACGTCGGCCACGATCGGTCCGAGCGCGGCGCCGATGCGGTCGCGCTGCTTGCCGGTGGTCAGGCTGCCGAGGATCGCGGCGAAGCGCGCGGGCAGCGCCAGGCCGTCCGGCAGGTACTTGCGCCGCAGGTCGAAGCTGCGGCCGCGGATCACGTCTTTTTCGATGTCGAAGCGCACGCGCTTGGACGCTTCGATGGTCATTGCATAGCGTTTGCTCATGTTCGCTCTCCTTTCGGTTGTCGGAGCCGGCGTGCGTCGCCGGTGGAGAGCAGTCTGGCGGCGGCGCGTAACGCGCCGACGTCGCTATGTTGGCACCTTGTTGCGTCCTGGTAACGCGGCGCGCACGATTTCGCGCAGCTGCTGCGGCTCGACCGGCTTCCTCGCGAGCGTGCGCACGCCGGCGGCATCGAGCTCGGCGGGCATCAGGTCCTCGCCGTAGCCGGTGCACAGGACCACCGGCATGCCGGGGCGCATGCGCGCCACCCACTTCGCGAGCTGCAGGCCGGTGAGGCGCGGCATGGTCTGGTCGGTGATCACGAGGTCATAGCCCTGCGGATCCTCGGCAAACGCGTCGCGCGCCGCGGCGCCGTCGGCGCGCGCCACCACCTCCAGGCCCCAGCCGCCGAGCAGGTCCTCGAGGAACTCGCGGATCGCCGGCTCGTCCTCGGCCACGAGCACCCGGCCCGAGAACCGCGGCCGCTCGGGGGCGGCGCGCTGCGCGCCTGCGCCTCCGGCGGCCGACGCCGCCTCCGCCGTGGGCCACGGCAGCAGCACGCGGAACTCCGACCCCTTGCCGAGCGCGCTCTTCACCACCACGTGGCCGCCATGCTGGTGCACGATGCCGTGCACCATCGCAAGGCCCATGCCGCTGCCCTTGCCGACTTCCTTGGTGGAGAAGAACGGGTCGAACATGCGGTCGAGCACGCGCGGCTCGATGCCCGCGCCGGTGTCGCGCACGGAAAGCTCCACGAAGCGCCCCGCGACCCGCTGCCTGCACGAGGCGCAGGAGGCCGCGCGGTGCTCTGCGGCGCGCACCCGGACCTTGATGCGTCCGGCGCCGGGGATCGCGTCGCGCGCGTTGATGCAGAGGTTGAGCAGCACCTGCTCGATCTGCACCCTGTCGAGCGCGACCGCGGGCAGCCCCGGCTCGAGCTCGGTGCGCAGCTCGATGGTCGCAGGCAGCGACGAGCGCAGCAGCGGCAGCGCGCCGCTCGCGAGATCCGCGACCGACGAGGGCTTGCGCTCGCCCGGGCGCCCGCGGCTGAAGGTGAGCATCTGCTGGATGAGGTCGCGCGCGCGCTGCGAGGACTGGCGCGCGCGCTCCAGGTACCTGCCCAGGCGCGCGTCGCCGAGCTCGGCCTGGCGCTCCTCGGCGAGCACCAGGTTGCCCAGGATCCCTTGCAGGATGTTGTTGAAGTCGTGCGCCACGCCGCCGGTGAGCTGGCCGATGGCCTCCATCTTCTGCGCCTGGCTAAGCTGCGCCTCGAGCGCCGCGCGCTCGGCCTCGGCGCGCTTGCGCTCGGTGACGTCGCGCCCGACGTACAGCACGTGCGGGCGGCCCTGGTGCGCCACGGGCACGCCGCGCACCTCGATGTCGAACTGCTCGCCGTCCTTGCGGCTCGCGCGCGCCTCCCACTGCACGTGCTCGCCGGCGAGGGCGCGCGCGTGCAGGGCGCGGATGCGCTCGGCGAGCGCCGGGTCGCTCATCGTCACCGCGCGGCTGCCGAGGACCTCGGCGCGCCTGCGCCCGCTCATCGCCTCGTAGGCGGGATTGACGTCCACGACGCTGAACCCGGCGTCGCGCAGCACCATCGAGTCCGAGGCGGCATTGAAGATCGAGCGGTACTGCTCCTCGCTCGCGCGCAGCGCGCGCTCGGCGCGCCGGTTCTCGGTGACGTCGCGGCCCATGTACAGCACGTGCGGCTTGCCGCGGTAGCTCATCGGCACGCCGCGCACCTCGATCACGAACGGCGTGCCGTCGCCGCGCCGCGCCTCGGTCTCGAAGTGCATCGGCTGACCGGCGAGCGCCATGGCGTGCAGCTCGCGGCGCGTCGCGGGGTCGTCGTGCGCGGTGAGGGTGAGCGTGCTCACGCCGATCACCTCTTCGCGGCGCTTGCCGCTCAGCGCCTCGTAGGCGGCGTTGACGTCCACGATGCGGAACGCCGCGTCGCGCAGCACCAGCGCGTCGGCGCTGCCGTTGAAGATGGCGCGGTACTGCTCCTCGCTCGCGCGCAGTGCGGCCTCGGCCCGCCGGCGCTCGGTGATGTTGCGCCCGATGTAGAGCACGTGCGGCACGCCGCGGTACTGCATCGGCACCACCAGCAGCTCGACGTAGGCACGCTGGCCGTCGGGGCGCGCGCCCTCGGCTTCGATGCGCTCGCGAGCGCCGGCGAGCACCCTGCGGTGCAGCGCGAGCAGCTCTTCCCCGGAGCCGAGGAAGGGGACCGTGACCTCGTTCTTGCCGAGCACCTCCTCGCGCCTGCGGCCCACTGCCCGCTCGTAGGCGGGGTTCACGTCGACGATGCGGAACTCGGCGTCGCGCAGCACCATCGCGTCGGCGCTGGCGTTGAAGATCGCGCGGTACTGCTCCTCGCTCGCGCGCAGCGCGGCCTCGGCGGCCTTGCGCCCGGTGATCTCGCGCGTGACCGCCATGATGTGCGGCCTGCCCTCGATCTCGACCTTCTTCAGCGTGACATCGTCCCAGTGCAGGCTGCCGTCCCGGTTGCGCCGGTGCCACTCGGCGCGCACCACCTCGCCGCGGCGCGCACGCTCCAGCAGCATCAGCCCGTCGGCGCCGGTGTAGGGCGGCACGCCGGAGCTGAGGTCGGCGATGCTCAGCCGCCGCATCTCATCGGCCGTGTAGCCGTAGGTGGCGCAGGCCTTGGGGTTGACGTCCACGATCGCGCCGGTGTCGTGGTCGTGCAGGAAGATGCACGACTCGGCGCTCTCGAAGATCGCGCGGTAGCTGGCGGCGGAACGGCGGCGCTCGATCTCGGCCGAGGCGCGGGCGCCGAAGATCTTGAGCATCGCCTCGGTGAGGGCGGCGTCGGCCAGCGCGCGCCGCGACATGGCGATGAGCACGCCGATCGGCGCACCCAGCGCGTCGTGCAGCGTGGTGGCGGCGTAGCCCTCGACGCCCAGGTGCGCGAGGCTGCCGTCGCCCGGGAACTTGCGCGCCACGCCCTCGGGGTACAGGGCGAAGGCGCGCCCGATGGCGAGCTCGCAGGGGGTGCCGGCGAGCGAGTACTCGAAATTCTCCGCCGGCGCGCCGTCGAGAAGCGCCGCGAGCGTGCGCAGGCGCGTGCGTTGCGGCTCGACGTAGATCGCGACCAGCACGTGCTCGACGCCGAGGATGCGGGCGAGCGCCGAAACCAGCTGCTCATAGACGCGGTCGCCCTCGGCGCCGGAAACGGCGAGCGCCGCTTCGCGCAGCGCCTCGGTGAGCACGGGCCGGTGTGGCATGGGGCGCAAGTCTAGCGGCGCGGCCGCGCATGGGCGGCGGCTGTTACCCGGCGGCTACCATTGAAACACGCCGGTTACAAAGAACCGCGCCTAGCCGTCGCCGGGAATGTAGATATAGCCCGCGCCGCGCACCGTCTTGATGGCGCGCGGCTTGTCCGGGTCGGCCTCGATCTTCTTGCGCAGCCGCGCGATGCGGATGTCGATCGAGCGGTCGAAGGGCTCCCAGTCGCGGTTGCGCGTGTGGTTGAGCAGCTGGTCGCGCGACAGCACCTGGTTGGGGCGCTCGGCGAACACGCGCAGCAGGTCGAACTCCATGCTGGTGAGGGGCAGCTCCTCGCCCTTCGGGTCGAAGAGCTGGTGCGTGGCGAGGTCGAGCGTGCAGCGGCCGACCTTGACGCGCTTGCCCCCGGCTGCGGGCTTGCCGGCGGGCGCCGCGCCGCGCGTGCGACGCAGCACGCTCTTCAGCCGCGCGCGCAACTCGCGAGGGTCGAAGGGCTTGGCGAGGTAGTCGTCGGCCCCGACCTCGAGGCCCACCACGCGGTCCACCACCTCGCCTGCGGCGGTGACCATGATGATCGCCACGTCGTGGCGCTCGCGCAGCCAGCGCGCAAGCGACAGCCCGTCCTCGCCCGGCAGCCGCAGGTCGAGCAGCACCACGTCGGGCAGCGCCTGGGCGATCGCCTTGCGCATCGCCTCGCCGTTCTCGGCGAGCGCCACCTCGTAGCCGTGCCCGGAGAGGTATTCGCCGATCGACTGCCGGATGTCGCCGTCGTCGTCGACGATGAGGATTCGTTCTGCCATCGGGCGGCAAGTTTACACGCCCGCAACAAACTGTTGCCACGCAGACATCGGGGAAATACCCGGCGAACCTAACGTGGCGGCCATGGAATCGCACTGGAGGCAGCCATGAACAGGGCAGAACGGATATCAGAACCTTTCGCCGAAGCGCTGGCGGCGCTGCTGGTCGCGGCGTACGAGCGCGTGCGCGGCGCCGCACTCGCGCGGGAAGAGGCGCGCAAGCGCGCAGAAAGTGCGCGCCAGCTGCGGGCGCTCAGCGACCACCTGCTGCGCGACATCGGCCTGCACCGCAGCCAGCTCGACTCGGCGGTGTTCGGCGCCTGGCCGAGGCGCTGACCCGCCGGGCCCGCCGGGCCCGCTGGACGATGGGCGGTATGGCAGGCTGATCGAGGAGTTTGTCGCGCGCGAGCCGGCGGCGAGCTCCTACCAGGTCGCCGCGCGGCTCGGCGTGATCGGTGCCGATACTTCCGCTGCCCCCGACACCGCAGCCAAGGCGAAGAAGGTCCTGCGGCGCGTGCTGCGTGCGAAATATCGTCGTTGACGCCGGCCCCCTGGTCGCGCTGTTCCGGCGTCGCGACCGGGACCACGCGCGCGTCACTCGCTTCCTGCGGGACAACCCGTGCATGCTGGTGACCACCTGGCCGGTGGTGACGGAAGCCTGGCATCTCCTGACCGCCACGGCGCGCATCGCCATGAAGCGCTGGATCGAATCGGGCGGAGCGGCGGTGATAGAGGTCGGCGCGGACGGCGCCAGGCGCATGCTCGCCTTGCTCGAGAAATTCAGCGACCGCCCGATGGACCTCGCGGACGCGTCGCTGGTGGTGATCGCGGCACGCATCGGCGTCAACGAGATACGCACCATCGACCGCGCCGATTTCGACATCTACCGGTTGCCGGACGGCAAGCGGTTCGTGCAGGTGCTCCCGCTATGACCGGCGGCGGTCCGGGTCGCTCTGTGCCGCTGCGCTTGCCGCCGCGCTGAGGGGCCTCAGCGCTTCTCGGTCGCCTGCCGGGCCTGCTGCCCGGCTTCCTTCTGCGGCTCGCCTTTCGCCTGCGGCGGCTTCTGCGCCTGCGGCGCAGCGGCATCGGACGCGGCCGTGCGCTTCACCCCCGGCTGCGGCGAGATGTTGGTGAGCGTGGAAGTGGTGCCCGCCGTGGACGGCTCGTCGCCGTAGTGGACCTTGCCGTGCCTGTCCTTCCAGCGATAGACCTGGGCGTGCGCGGTGCCGATTGCGAGAACCAGGGCCACCAGCATGACGCGTGCGATCATGACTGCCTCCCTCTCCTTGACCAGACGAAATTTTGCAACCGCGCGGCGCGCGGCCGCCGTGCACTTGTGCACGGACGACCGCGAATCGGACAGGCGGATCAGCGTCGCGCGATCAACGAGAGGCCAAGCGCCACGAGAGCCATGCCGCCGAGTAGCCCGGCGGTGACACTGTCGCCGAGCAGCAACATGCTGAGCAGCACGCCGGCGACCGGGGCGATGAAGTTGAAGCTGATCATCACGCTCGGCGGATGGCGGCGCATGAGGTAGAAGTTCACTGTGAACGCGAGCCCTGCGACCACGACCCCCTGGTAGACGATGCCGGCGATCGGCAATGCGCCGATCCTGTCCCAGCGGATCTGCTCCCAGGCGAGCCCGCCCGCGGCGAACAGCGGCAGCGACAGCAGCATCATCCAGAAGTTGAGCCGCACCTCGTTCACGCGCCGCAGGAATCGTCCCGAGAGCGCGAGCCGCAGTCCGAGCAGGCAAGCGCTCGCGAGCACGATCCAGTCGCCGGCCGACGCCCCCCAGGCGCCCGCGGCGCCCGGCGCGCCGCGCGTGAGCACGAGCGCGGTGCCCGCGAACGCGACCAGCACGCCGGCGATGCGCGCCGCGCCCACGCGATCGCCCGGCACCAGGAAGTGCGCGAACAGCACGCCGAAGAGCGGGTTGGTCGCGATCAGCACCGAGCCCTTGGCGCCGCTGGTGCCCGCGAAGCCGATGTTCATGAGCGCGATCTGCACCGTGAACAGCACACCGATGGCGAGCAACGCCGGCCACTCCTCGCGCGCAGGCCAGAGCGGTATGCGCGCGAGCGCCGCCCACGCCGCGACGCAGGCGCAGCCGAGCGCGAAGCGCAGGAACCCGCTCCAGAGCGGCGGAAACGCCTCCAGGCCCAGCTTCACCGCCACCGGGTTGCCGCCCCACAGGGTATGGATCGCGAGGGCGGCGAGCACCGCGCTCGCGGGGATGGACCAGCTCAAGGGGCGACCTTCGGCACCGCGCGATTGTATCGGCGCCCTACCCAATCTCGGGTATCCCGCCCGCGCGCGGCGAACCTGCTTCACGCAGATGACCACGATCACCGGCGGCACCGGCCGCTTCAAGGCATCCGCGGCACGCTGCGCGCGAGCGGCGCGACCCACCAGCAGCTCGTCCAGCGGCCGGAGGCGCCGTAGCGGCGGCTAGCGCTGCCTGTCGAGGAAGCGCCGCACGCGCGTCTGCGTGTCGGCGCTGGCGAGGAGCTGCGCGGTCGCCTCGACCTCCATCGCGTAGCCGTCGGCGCCGCCGAAGACCGCGGCGCCGATGCAGCGCTTGCAGGCGGCGATCGCCGGGGCGGGCAGGGCGGCGGCCTCGTCGGCTAGCGCGCGCGCCTTCGCGGCGAGCTCTGCCGCCGGCACCGACCACTGCACGATGCCCAACGCGGCCGCTTCCGCACCGCTCGCCATTTCCGCGCGCAGGATCATGCGCCTGGCGACCGCCTCGCCCGCGATGCGCGTCAGGCGCTGCGTGCCGCCCGCGCCGGGAAGCAAGCCCAGCCGCGGCTCCGAGAGCCCGATGCGCGCTTCGTTCGCCGCGATGCGCAGGTCGCAGGAAAGCGCGAGCTCCAGCCCGCCGCCGAGCGCGGCGCCGCCGATCTCGGCGATCGTCACCTGCGGCAGGCGCTCGAGGCGCGCATAAGTGCGCTGCATCGCGCGCACGTAGGCGATCATCTTCGCGCGGCCCGATTCGGTGTCGAAGCGGCTGCGCATGAGCGCCAAGTCGGCGCCCGCGCAGAACGCGCGCTCGCTCGACCGGATCAGGAGGACCGAAGCGCCCGAAACCGCGTCGAGCACCGCGTTGAAGCGCGCGAGCCACGCCTCGTCGATCGCGTTGACGGGCGGGCGCGCGAGCGTCGCGACCGCGAGCGCGCCCTCGACCGCGAGCGCGATCGGGCCCGCCGCCGCCTCCGTCATGGCGATCCCCTCGGCGGGCGCCTCAGCCCGCCATCGTCAGGCCGCCGCTCACGGAGAGCACCTGTCCGGTGACGAAGTCCGAGCGCGGGCTGGCGAAGAACAGGATGGCGTCGGCCACCTCCGAGGGCTTGGCGAGCCGCCGCATCGGCGTGACGCGCGAGAACGCCTCCTTGATCTTGTCGGGCACCGCGGCGAGCAGCGGCGTGTCGGTCGGCCCGGGGCAGACGCAGTTGACGGTGATGTTGTGGCGCGCCGCCTCGCGCGCGAGGCCCTTGGTGAAGCCGATCACCGCGCCCTTGGTGCCCGAGTAGACGGTCTCGCCCAGGCTCCCCACGCGCCCGGCGTCGCTCGACACGGTGACGATCTTGCCGGCGTTGCGCTCGATCATGGGGTCGAGGAAGGCGCGGATCACGCCCACGGTGCCGAGGAAGTTGAGATCCACGAGCTTCTTCCAGAAATCGGGCGTGTTCTTCACGAAGGGCTCGGTGCGGCCCCAGCCGGCGACGGTGGCCACGATGTCCACCTGCTTCGCGCGCGCGAGGCTCTCGCGCTTGAACGCCTCGATCGAGGCCGGGTCGGTGACGTCCAGCCGGATGAAGTCCGCCTTCTTGCCGCGCTTGCGGATCGCCGCCGCGACTTCCGCGCCCGCCGCGTCGTTGATGTCGCCGAGCAGCACGTGCGCGCCGGCCTCTGCGAACGCGTCCGCGGTGGCGCGCCCGATGCCGGAAGCGGCGCCGGTGATGACTGCAGTCTTGCCGTCCAGTTTCATTTCGGTCTCCTGTCGAATCAATCCAGGCCGCGCTTGCGCAGCAGCGCGGCGAAAGGCCGGTCCACGGCCTCGATGTGCTCCAGCAGCCAGCGCCGCAGGAAGGCGGGCGCGTCGGCGAGCGTCCTGTCATCCAGCCGGTCGGTGTAGCGCTCGAGGCTCTCGAGCAGCTTGCGGTGCTCGGCGCGGTGGCGCACGGCCCTCGCGCCGATCTCGTCCATCATGCGCTCCTCGGTCGCGAAGTGGTGCTCGGTGCAGCGCACCAGCTCCCGCAGCACCTCGACCAGCTCCAGCGGGTCGCGCCCGGCGCTGCGGCCCGCGAGCACCTTGTTGACGAGCTGCAGCATCTCGCGGTGCTGGCCGTCAATCGCCTTGATGCCGACCGCGAAGCGGCGGCTCCATGCGATCGCCGGGGCGCGCGAGGCGTTCATGTCGCCGGCCTCGCTCTGCGCCTCAGGCGAGCGTCTTGGCGAACGCGATGCGCTCGCCCGGATGGAAGCCCGCCGCGACGAGGAACCGCATCAGGTCGAGGTTCGCCATGCCGATCACGGTCTCCACGCGCTCGATGCCGAGCGCCCGCAGGTTGAGGAAGAGCTGGGACAGCAGCGCGCGGCCCACGCCCTGGCGCGCGAACGCCGGGTCCACGCCCACGGTGTCGATGAGCGCCACGGGCTCGGCGCGCCCGAAGTCGCCGTAGTCCGCGCTCGCCATGAGGAAGCCCGCGGTGGTGCCTTCCTTGCGCGCGAGCAGCGAAAGCCGGATCGCGGTCTGCTGCAGCGCGTCGTCGAGCCGCGAGCGGATGTAATCGCTGCGGTCGAGCCCGGTGAGGCGCCGGTCGATGCGCACGATGTCCTCGAGGTCCGCCATCGTGAGCGAGCGCACCTCCGCGGTGTCCCGCGCCACGGTTTCGTAGTCGTTGGGCGCCGCGGCGCCGTAGTCGTGCTGATCGGCGGGCCGCTCGCGCCCCTCGACCACCACCGGCTCCTCGCCGCTCGCGCCCAGCTTGCTCTCGGCGAGCGCGCAGTCGATCACCACCACGCGCCCGAGCGACCAGCCGCCGCGGTCGAGGAACCTCAGCATCTTGTGCTGGCGCCAGATCGAGGCGGTGCGCAGGTCGCGGATGCCGCGGCGGCGCGCCGCCTCCTCGAGCGCTGCGCCGAGCGCGTGGCCGATGCCGTGGTGCTGCGCGTCGCGCCGCACGCCCATCTGCTCCAGGCGCATCGCGGGCGCGGCGCGGCCGAATTCGCCTTTCAGCACGCGCCCGAGCACGTAGCCGGCGAGGGCGCCGCCTTCGTCCACGGCGAACTGCGCGTGCAGCTCGGGCCGGCGCTGCGCGGCGGCGAGGCGCCGCTGGAAGTAGTCGCGGCGCGTGCGCCCCTCGAGCGCGGCGTCGAGCGCGATCACCGCCTCGAGGTCGCCCGGCGCGAGCGGCCGTGCCTTCGGGTCGGCGGGGCGTGCTGCGGGTGTTGCGGCCATGCGGTTCTCCTTGCGTTCTTCAGTCTGCGTAGCCGGCCGCGATCTCGCGGTCGGCCTGCTCGTCCAGGATCTCGTCCACCAGCGGCACGAGCGCGCCTTGCTCCTTCTCGGCGTGCGAGCCGAGGCGCTCGACCAGCTCAAGGCCGCTCGCCTTGAGCGCGCGCCAGCCCGAGGCGTCGAGCGCGCCGCCGCGCGCCTTCGCGAGCAGCGGCTGCAGCGTTTCCGACACTTCCCGGATCACGGCGTGCTCCTCGAGCAGCAGCTCCACGAGGTCGCCGTCGCCGCGCGCCTCCAGGCGCGGGAAGAGCTGCTCTTCCTCGAGCTGGAAATGGCGCGTCACCTCGTGCTCGAGCGCGCCCGCCACCTGCGCGAGCAGCACGCTCCAGCCCGGGTCGCCGGCAGCGGGGGGCGCGGCGCCCAGGCGCGCGAGCGCGCGGCCGAAGCTGCCGAGCAGTCCGAGCACGTTGACGTGCTCCTGCCAGAGCCTGCGGCTGGTCTGCCTCTGGAATTCCATTTCCCGGTCTCCCTCTACAGCCGTGGGCGCAAATCGCGCACGCGGACCGCCTTGCCTTCGGAGCGCGGCACCTCTCCCGGCTGCTTCACCGCGACTTCTACGGTGACGCCGATCATGGACTTGATGTGGTGCCGCACGCGCTCGGCGATGGCGCGGTGCGCCTCGGCGTCGTCGGAGCGCACTCCGGGCGAGGCCTCGACCTCGATGGTAAGCGCATCGAGCGCGCCGCGGCGCTCGACCACGAGCTGGTAGTGCGGCGTCACCTGCGGCAGCCCCACCAGGGTCGCCTCGATCTGCGACGGGTAGACGTTGACGCCGCGGATGATCAGCATGTCGTCGCTGCGCCCGGTGATGCGCGCAAGCCGCAGGTGCGTGCGGCCGCAGTCGCAGCGCCGCGATTCGATCCGCGTGATGTCGCGCGTGCGGTAGCGGATCATCGGCAGCGCCTCCTTGGTGAGCGTGGTGACCACGAGCTCGCCCGTGCCGCCCTCGGGGAGCTGGTGGCCCGTCGCGGGATCGACGATCTCGAAGATGAAGTGGTCCTCCCAGCCGTGCATGCCGGCCTGCGCCTCGCACTCGACCGCCACGCCAGGCCCCATCACTTCCGACAGGCCGTAGTTGTCCGCGGACTTCAGGCCCAGGCGCGATTCGATCTCGCGCCGCATCGCCTCGCTCCAGGGCTCGGCGCCGAACACGCCGACCTCGAGCGCGCCCTGCCTCAGGTCCACGCCTTGGCGCTCGGCGGCCTCTGCGATGGCGAGCGCGTAGGAGGGCGTCGCGCACAGCACGCGCGCGCCGAAATCCTGCAGCAGCAGCACCTGGCGCTCCGTGACGCCGCCCGAGGCAGGCACCACGGTGCAGCCCAGGCGCTGCGCGCCTTCGTGGAAACCGAGGCCCCCGGTGAACAGGCCGTAGCCGAGCGCGTTGTGCACCACGTCGCCGGGATGCACGCCTGCGCAGGCGAGCGAGCGCGCCATCAGGCCCGCCCAGGTGGCGAGGTCCTTTTTCGTGTAGCCGACCACGGTCGGCTTGCCGGTGGTGCCTGAGGAGGCGTGCACGCGCGCGAGCTTCTCGCGCGGCCGCGCGAACATGCCGAACGGGTACCAGTCTCGCAAATCGCTCTTCTGCGTGAAGGGCAGCTGGCGCAGGTCATCGAGCGAGCGCACATCGCGCGGCCGCATGCCCGCCTCGTCCATGCGCAGCCGGTGCAGCGTCACGTGCTCGTAGGCGTTCTTCAGCGTGGCGCGCAGGCGCTTCAATTGCAGGCGCGCGAGCTTGTCGCGCGGCATCGTCTCCGCCTCGCGCTCGAACCAGTGCGGCGCCGGCCGCGGCCCCGGCGCGCGGTGGTGGACCTTCGACGCAAAACGGGATTGCAGCAGCGCAGTCATCGCACACCTCTCACGGGCAGGTGCGGCAGCGCGAAGCCCTGGTTCCACGCCGCGCGCGTCACCAGCACGAACTTGAGCCGCCAGCCGGCGGCGATCGCCGCGAGGCCGGCGAGCGCGGCGGCGGCGGCCGCTGCGCCGGGCAGCGCGAACGCGGCGATGGCGAGCGCGAGCGGCGCCACGGTGCCGAGCTGCAGCAGGCCCCTGCCGGCGACTTCGAGCGGCGCAAGGGCCTGCCTGGGCGCGCTCTTGCGGATCGCGGCGCGGTAGCGCGTCCAGGCGAGCGCGCGCGCGATCAGCGCAAGTGCGAGAAGGCCGAGCGCGGGCGCGAGCGGCCAGGAGAGCGCCGCGCCGCCGAGCGCGGCGAGCCCCGCGCCCTCGGCGAGCGCCGTGGTGACGATGAGCGGCACGACTTCGGGCGCGCGCCAGGCCGGGATGCCCTTTGAGGCCCGCAGGATGCGTCCCTGGCACCAGGCGAAGGCGAGGGCGGCAGCGCCGCAGGCGAGCGCGAGGCGCGCATCGGCGGTGGCGACCGCGGCGATGCCGAGCGCGAAGACCGCGATCGCAACGTACGACTCGCGCGTCATCCACGAGGTGCGCGGGTTGAAGAACACGTGCGCGGCGCGCAGCTTGCGCCCGATCTCCAGCCACACCGCGGCGAGGCCCAGCGCGATCAGCGCGAGTCCGAGCGCGAGCGCGCCCCGGCTGTCGGCCGAGAGCGTGGCCGCGGGCAGCGAGAGCAGCGCGCAGGCGACGAGCAGCCCCGAGCCCGCGCCGCCGCAAATGAAGTTCATCGCGGCGCGCGCGTCCCAGTGGCGCTGCACCCAGCCCTGCGGGCGGAAATACTGTTCAGTCACGACTTCTTGTCCCAGAGGTAGTAGAAGCCGGGCTCGGTGCCGAGGTCCTCGTGCATGCGGAAGTGCTGGTTCTCGGCGAGCAGCTGCGAGATGTTGCTTTTCGGGTCCTCGGCATCCCCAAAATGCAGCGCCTTGGCGATGCAGGAGTTGACGCACGCTGGCGTCGCCTCGGGATCCACCCCGGGCTTCAGGCCCTTGGCGAGCCCCGCGTCCACCCGGTCGGAGCAGAAGGTGCACTTGGTGGCGACGCCCAGTCGCTTCGGGTCGAACCTCTCGCGCTCGGACTCGGTCGGTTCGCCGCCGTAGGCGAATTCCGGGTCGTCGGTCTTGTAGCGCGCCTGGTAGGGGCAGGCGACCGCGCAGTAGGCGCAGCCGATGCACAGGTCGTAGTCGATGGTGACGATGCCGTCGGCGCGCTGGCGCGTCGCCGTGCTCGGGCACACGTGCATGCACGGCGGGTCGGCGCAGTGCATGCAGCCCACCGGCACGAACACGCGCTTGACGTCCGGGAACTCGCCCATCTCCATGTCGAGCACCCGGCGCCACTGCACGCCGGGCGGCGTCGCGTTGGCGTGCTTGCAGGCCGCGGTGCAGGTCTGGCAGCCGACGCAGCGCCGCAGGTCGGCGACCATCGCCCAGCGGGTCATGCCGCCTCTTTCCGGGCGCCGGCACGCTGCAGCGACACGCGCACGATGTCGGCGCCGGAGCCGGTGGCGTCGGTGAGCTCCATGGACATCTGCGTGAGCGTGTTCATCGAGGGCATGTCGAAGCCCTTGGCAAACGGCGTCGCCCAGTGGCCGAACTGGCCCAGCAGCAGGAGCGTATCCGGGCGGATCCCCTGGCGCAGCACCGCGTGCGCCTTGACGCTGCGCTCGGGCGTGGCGATCTCCACCAGGTCGCCTTCCTCGATGCCGAGCGCCGCGGCGCGCTTCGTATTGACGATGACTCCACCGTGGCCGGCGATGTTGTCGGCGACCTCCTTGATCATCTGCATGCCGACGTTGCCGCCCCAGGCGTACTGCATCGAGCGCGAGGTGAGCAGCCAGAAGGGGTAGGCCTCGGGCCTGGCGCCCGAGCGCGCGAGCGCCTGCTCCCACTCGCCGGGGAAGTCCTTCCACTGCGGCAGCGCCTGGTACTCGTCGAGCTGCTTGTCCCACCAGCGCATGCCGCTCTCGTGCAGCCGGCGCCCGAGCTGCCTGCCGATGCGCAGCAGTCGCTCCTGGTAGGGCATCTCGAAGCGCAGCCCTTGCGCGAGCAGCGTGGGATAGAGGTACCAGTCGCTCTGCGGGAAGGGCCTGGTGGCAAGGCCGTTCCTGCGCCACCAGTCGAGGCCGTTCGCTTCGGCGCCGTCGCTGAGCTCGGCGCTCGCCGCGCGGCAGGCCGCGTCCCAGATCTGCTCGCGCGAGGGGGGCGCGGAGACCGGAAGTGTAAAGTCCCACTTTACACTTGTGGCCTGGTGCTCCCCCTTGAGGGGCACGCCGGCGCCGCCGCGGTTGATCGCGGCCACGTATTTCTCCGTCAGCCCGGTGCGGCGCGCGAGCTCGGTGGCGATGTCGGTGAAGTCGCGCGCCTCGCCGCGCGGCGCGATCGCCGGCTGCCTGAGCGCGTAGCCCTCGCGGTGCCAGAACTGCTCGATGTACTTCGAGCCGCCGATGTAGATGAGTTGCAGGCTCTCGAGG
This sequence comes from uncultured Enterobacteriaceae bacterium, assembly GCA_964627075.1. Lineage (GTDB taxonomy): Bacteria > Pseudomonadota > Gammaproteobacteria > Burkholderiales > SG8-39 > 2-02-FULL-66-14. Next base: position 19,544 of record CAZVHU010000020.1, read on the forward strand.
TCGGTGGCATCCGGCAGCAGCACGTCGGCGAAGTGGTTGGTCTCGTCGCGCGTGTAGGCGAACGCCACCACGAACGGGAAGCGCGCCATCTTCTCGGCAAGCCCGTCGGTGTCCCAGAACGAGATCGCCGGGTTGGTGCGGTACAGGAACCACAGCTCGGGCAGCGTGACCTTGGGAAGGCCCTCGGGCGTGTCGTCGAGGAACATCCACGAGAAGTGCGTGGGCCCCAGCGCCTGGCTCCACGGCCCGTCGGCGGCGAGCGGCACCATCGAGCGGTAGGCGTTGCGGATGTTGGGGCGGGCGCTCCAGTGCTCGCGGTCGGTGGGATTGAAGGGATAGGCCATGAAGCCGTCGGGATCGGCGCGCACGCTGCGGTGGCGCTCCGAGAGCGGGCGGTTCAGGCGCACCGTGGTGCCGAGCGTGCCGCCCGGGACTTCGAGCGCCCCGACGAGCGCGGCGAGCAGCGTGCGCGCCCAGCAGCACTCGTAGCCTCCCCAGCCGTTGGTGACCGTCTTGCCCAGGCTCACCGCCACCGGCCTGAAGGGCAGCGTCTTGCCGTCGAGCTCGATGGTGGCGCCGACCTGCGCGGCGTCGAGGAACTCGCGCGCGATGCGGCGCATGGTGTCGGCCGGCACGTCGCAGATCTTCTGCGCCCACTCGGGCGAGTAGGGCCGCATGTGCTCGGCGAGCTTCGTGAACGCGGTCGCGCCCTCGATGCGCCCATCGCCGAGCACTTCGCCGTCGGCGCCGATCTCGATGCAGTCGTGCGTCTCGCTTCCCTCGAGCGTCTGCGCGATGAGCGGCTTCTTCGATTGCCGGTCGCGCAGGTAGAAGCCGTTGGGGCCCACGAGGTAGGGCGACGAGGTGTGGCGAAGCAGGAAGCCGGTGTCGAGCCTCGAGCGCGGCGACTCGTGCAGCATCACGTGGATGAGCGCATAGAGGAACGCCGCGTCGGTCTTGGGCTTGATCGGCACCCATTCCGAGGAGCACGCGCCCGTGACCGAGAGGTGCGGCTCGACCTGCACGCGCTTCATGCCGCGCTCGCGCGCGTTGGCGTGGCGCCAGACGCCCACGACGCCGCCCGAGGCCTCGACGTTCGCGCCGCAGGAGATGAGGTACATCGTGTGCGGCGTGTCGGGCGACACCGTGAAGCCGCGGTGCCACAGCTCGCCGTACAGGTGCTCGGAGTGGTAGCACTTCACGCCTTGGCCCGATCCGAAGCCCATGTCCACCGGCCCCCACGCGGCGAGGAACGCCGGGAAAGTCCCCATGTACGACTGCGGCGTGCCGCCGCCGCCGAAGCTCGCGGCGACGCGCGGGTAGCCCGATTCGTCGGTGAGGCCGCGCGCGCGGATGTCGGCCAGTTTCGCCGTGATGAGGTCGAGCGCCTCGTCCCACGAGATCGGCACGAAGCCGGGATCCTCGCCGCGCCCCTTCTTCGGGTTGGTACGCTTCATCGGCGAGAGCACCCGGTTCGGGTTGTAGGTCTTCTGCACCAGGCCGTAGGCCTTGACGCAGACCTTGCCGCCGCCCGGATGCACGGCTGCGGCGCCGAAGTTGGGCTCGACCTCGGTGGCGACGCCGTCCTCGACCTTGACCGTGAGCAGGTCAGGGCCCGCGACGCACTGGTAGCAGTAGGTCGGGACCTTGGTAGCCGTCACAGCGCTTTCGCCTTCTCTGCTTTCGCCTTGAGGCGCGCCTCGGTCTGCCTCACGTCCACGACGAAGCGCCCGTGGCGGCAGCGGCAGATCGAGTCGATGCCGTCGCTCGCGCTCACTTCGAACGTGACCGCGCGGCCCTTCACCTCGGCGATCTTCGCCTCGATCCTCACCTTCATGCCGAGCAGCGTCGCGGCGGTGTGGTCGAGCTCCACGCGCGTGCCGACCGAGTCCTCGCCGGCATCGAGGTGCGCGAGCAGCAGCTCGCGGCAGGTCATCTCGATGTCGCGCACCAGCATCGGGGTGGCGTAGACGCGCGCGGCTTCGCCCATGAAATCGATGGTGCGCTCGCGGTCGACGGTGAATTCGCGCGTCGCGGCGACGCCCGCAGCCAGTGTCGGTTTCATCGTTCTCCTCTCTCCGTAAACGCCCAATCCGACCACGCACGGTCCGCCGGTTGCTTGATCCACGTCAACCGCCCAAATCCCCCGCGAAGCGTACTGCTTTTCCCATCCATTCCCAATGGCCGTTCGCGCCTACTCGGTTGGGACCGGGCCGCAGCGGGCGTCATCGTCCGCGGCGCGCAAGCATGTCCTCGGGCGCAGGTGGGGACGAAAGGGGCCCCCACCCCTTTCGTGCCGGTTTGGCTGCCTTCGGTCAGATTGAAGCTCTTGGCCGCCGCTTCACCCGCCTTCGCGGACGCGCGCCGAAGGACGCTGCCGCCCGCTGCCCCCTCGGACCGGCCTCGCGGTCATCGCCGTAACGCCGCGAATTCGATGGGTGGTTGAGAAAAAGGAGTTCTACAGACCGAGGTAGGCCGTCTGGACCTGGGGGCTGGCGAGGAGCTCGGCGCCGGTGCCGGATAGCACGATGCGGCCGGTCTCGATCACGTAGGCGCGATCGGCCACCGCCAGCGCCGCGCGCGCGTTCTGCTCGACGAGGAAGATCGTCGTCTTCCTGCGCTTGAGCTCCGCGATGCGCGCGAACACCTCCTCCACCAGCCGCGGCGCGAGCCCCATCGAGGGCTCGTCCAGCAGCAGCAGCCGCGGCCGCGCCATCAGCGCGCGGCCCATCGCGAGCATCTGCTGCTGGCCGCCGGAGAGCATGCCCGCGGCCTGCCGGCCGCGCTCGCGCAGCATCGGGAACATGGCGTAGACGCTCTCCAGGCTCCCGGCGTCGTCGCTTCGCGGCCGCGTATAGGCGCCGAGGCGCAGGTTATCCTCGACCGCGAGCGGACCGAACACCTGCCGCCCCTCGGGCACCTGCACGATGCCCTGCCGCACGCGCTGCTCGGGCGCGGCGTGCGTGATGTCGCGGCCCTCGAAGCGGATGCTGCCGCCGCTCACCTCGATCACTCCCGAAATCGCGCGCAAGAGCGTGGTCTTGCCGGCGCCGTTGGCGCCGACGAGCGCCACCAGCTCGCCCTCGCGCACGGCGATGTCGATCCCCTTGAGCGCCGGAATGCGGCCATAGCGGCACTCGAGCGCGCGCACCTCGAGCATCAGTTCGCTCCCGCCTCGCGCGCGGCGCCCGCCCCGAGGTAGGCCTCGATCACCTTCGGGTCGTTGCGCACCTCGTCGGCGCTGCCTTCGGCGAGCCAGCGGCCGTAGTCGATGACGAGGATGTGGTCCGAGACTTCCATCACGAGGCGCATGTTGTGCTCGACCAGCACAACCGTGATGCCCGAGGCGGCGAGGTCGGAGATCAGCGTGTTGATCGCGTGCGTCTCGGTGGGGTTGAGCCCCGCCGCGGGCTCGTCGAGCAGCAGGAGCTTCGGGCGGCTGGCGAGCGCGCGCGCGATCTCCAGGCGCTTGAGCGCCCCGTAGGGCATGGCGTCGGCGGGCGCGCCGGCCCATTCCTCGAGGCCCACGCGGCGCAGCAGCCGCCCGGCCTCCTCGCGCGAGTCGCGCTCGGTGCGCGCGAGCGCAGGAAAGCGCAGCATTGCCGAGGCGAGCCCGCAGCGCTCGTGCAGGTGGCGCCCCGCCATCACGTTCTCGGCCGCGGTCATGTTGAAGAACACCTGGAGGTTCTGGAAGGTGCGCGCGATGCCGGCGGCGGCGAACTGGTGCGGCGCGCGCCCGGTGAGGTCGCGCCCGTCGAAGAGCACGCGCCCGGAGGAGGGGCGGTAGATCCCGGTGAGAAGGTTGAGCAGCGTGGTCTTGCCGGCGCCGTTGGGACCGATGATCGAGAACACGCTTCCCGCCTCGATCTCGAACCCGAGCTCGGCCACCGCGAGCACGCCGCCGAACTCGCGCGTAAGCGCTTCGGCGCGCAGCAGCGTCATCGCCCGCTCCGCGTGAGGCGCGCCGCGAGCGTCGGCACGAGGCCCCTGGGCATGAAGATCATGGTGAGCATCATCACCGCGCCGAACACCACCATCTCGTATTCCTTGAACACGGTAAGCGCCTGCGGCAGCACGGTGAGCACCGCGGCGCCGACCACCGCGCCGAAGGTCGAGGCCATGCCGCCGAACACCACCATCGTCACCAGCTCGATGGAGTGGAAGAAGCTCACCTTGGCCGGCGTGATGAAGCCCGCGTAGTGCGCGGTGAGGCTGCCGGCGACCGCCGCGTAGACCGCCGAGATCACGAACACGCGCACCTTGTGGCGCGCGCTGTCGATGCCGCCGACCTCGGCCGCCACTTCCGAGCCGTGCAGCGCGCGCAGCGCGCGGCCGTGCGGCGAATCGATCAGGTTCTGCGCCAGCCACACCGCGACAAGCAGGAGCGCACCCACCGCCCAGTACCAGGCGCGCTCGCCGGCGAGCGCGAGGCCCGCCACCGCCAGCGGTGGCACCGACATGCCGTCGGGGCCGCCGGTGTAGCGATCCTCGGTGACGATCACGATCGAGATGATGATTCCCATGCCGAGGGTGGCCATGGCGAGGTAGTGGCCGCGCAGGCGCAGGATCGGGCGGCCGATGGCGAGGGCGAGCAGCGCGACGGCGACGGTCGCCGTGCCGAGCGCGACGAGCGGCGGCCAGCCGTAGCGCGCGGTGAGGATCGCCGAGCCGTAGGCGCCCAGGCCGAAGAAGCCGGCGTGGCCGAGGCTGATCTGCCCGGCGTAGCCGATGAGCAGGTTCAGGCCCACGCACACGACCGCATTCAGGCCCACGAGGATCGCGACCTCGTAGTAGTAGTTGTTGGCGAGGCCGAGCGGCAGCAGCGCCACCGCCACGGCGAGCGCCGCCAGCCCCGCGTGGCGCCGCTGCGCCAGTCGCTGCAGCATGCGCCGCGCCTACACGCGCTCGGCGCTGCGCTTGCCGAGCAGGCCGCCGGGCATGAAGAACAGCACCGCGAGGATGATGACGAACGCGATCGCGTCCTTGTAGGCCGAGGAAACGTAGCCCGCGCCCATCGCCTCGAGGATGCCGAGCGCCAGCCCGCCCGCCACCGCGCCGGGCCCGCTGCCCATGCCGCCGAGGATCGCGGCGGCGAAGCCTTTCAGCCCCAGCATCACGCCGACGTCCCAGGCGGTGAAGGTGATCGGGGCGATGAGGATCCCCGCCACTGCGCCGAGCGCGGCGGAAAGGCCGAAGGAGAGCAGCAGCACGTGGCGCACGTTGATGCCGGCGAGCTGCGCCGCGAGCCGGTTGTGCGAGGTGGCGAGCAGCGCCTTGCCAAGGAGCGTTCGGCCGAAGAACCAGCCGAGCAGCAGCACGATGACGAGCGTCACCCCGATCACCCACAGGCTCTGCGGCAGGAGCGTGGCGCCGCCGATCCGGATCGGCGCCTCGCCCGAGAACGGCCTCAGGGCATGGATCTTCTTGTCCCAGGCGAGCGTCGCCAGGCCACGCAGCAGGATCGAGGCGCCGATGGTGATGATGATGAGGGTGACGACCGACGCCCCGCGCGCGGGCTCGACCGCGAACTTCTCCAGCGCGAGCCCGAGCGCGGCGGCGAGCAGGACGGCGCCCGCGATCGCCGCCGGCAGCGGCAGTCCCGCGGCGGCGAGCCAGACGGTGGCCATGCCGCCGATCATCACGAACTCGCCCTGCGCGAAGTTGATGACCTGGCTCGCGTTGTAGATGATCGCGAAGCCGAGCGCCACCAGGGCGTAGATCGCGCCCACGGTGATGCCGGCGAGCAGGTACTGGGCGAACTGCGCGCTCATCGCAATCCGCCCGGGTGCAGCGCTATTGCACCGGGACCCAGGCGCCCTTGCGCACCTCGAACATGCGGAAGTAGGTGAGGTCCAGGCCCATGTGGTCCTTGGCCGACATGTTCACCACGCCGCCGGTGCCGACGAAGTCCTTGGTGGCCTCGATCGCGTCGCGCACCTTCGCCTTGTCGGTCGAGCCCGCCTTCCTGATCGCGTTGACCGCGATCATCAGGCCGTCGTAGGCATGGCCGCCGAAGGTCGAGACGTCCTGCTTGAAGCGTCCCTCGTACTCCTTCTTGTAGGCGAGCGACACCGCGCGCTGGCGGTCGTCGGCGGGCAGGTTCTCCGGCGCGAGCACCGCGGCCGCGGGCAGCCGCACGCCCTCGGCGGCCTCGCCAGCGAGCTTGATGAACTCCTTGGACGCGACGCCGTGCGACTGGTACAGCGGCAGCGCGATGCCGAGCTGCTTGTGGTTCTTGGTGACGATCGCCGGCCCCTGCCCGAAGCCGGCGTTGAGCACCGCCTGCACGCCGGCGGTGTTCTTGATCTTGGTGAGCTGCGCGGTCATGTCGGTGTCGCCGCCGCCGTAGGACTCGTCGGCGACGATCTGGATGGCGTAGGTCGCGGCTACCGCGAGGCACTGGCCGCGCATCGACTTGTCGAAGCCGCCCGCGCCCGAGATCAGGCCGACGCGCGAGATGCCGCGGCCGCGCATGTCGAGGAAGATGCGCTCGCAGGCCATGCGGTCGGTGTGCGGGGTCTTGAACACCCACTTCTTCACCGGCTCGACGATCACCACCGCGCCGGCGAGCGATATGAAGGGAACGCCCGCCTGCTCGACGAGCGGCACCACCGCCATGGTCTCGCCGGTGGTCGTGCCGCCGACGATGACGTCCACCTTGTCCTGCTCGATCAGGCGCTTGGCGAAGGTGCGCGCCTTCTCGGCGTCGCCCGCAGCGTCGTACGAGACGAGCTGGAGCTTCCTGCCGAGCACGCCGCCGGCGGCGTTCAGCTTCTGCACGTAGAGCTCGAGCGTCTTCTGCTCGGGGTCGCCGAGGAAGGCGGCCGGCCCGGTGACGGCGAGGAAGGCGCCGATGCGGATCGGCTCCTGGGCGAGCGTTGCGGCCGAGACGAGCGCGAGCAACGCGCCCAGCAGGTACTTGCGTGCCATGGTGTTGCCTCCTCTTTGAGGCGCCCTCCCCGGTGCGCTGCCGTAGAATGACCGCTCAATCCGGTATCGGAAGGCGACTTTGGGAGGCTAGCGATGCGCCGGGGGGCGCGACTTGATCTGCCTCAAGACAGGAGGCGTGCCGCGCTGCGGGTGCGCGGCGTGCGGCCGGGGGACCTCGCCCAGGTGGTGGCGATCGACGCCGGCATCACCGGCCTGCGCAAGGCCGCTTATTGGGCCGACGTGCTGCGGCGTTACGGCGGGGCGCGCGCCGGGCGCCAGTTCCTCGTGGCCGAGGCGGGCGGCCGGGTCCAGGGCTACGTCGTGGGCGAGGTGCGCGACTGGGAGTTCGGCTCGCCGCCCTGCGGCTGGGTGTTCGCCATCGGCGTGCGGCCTGACGCGCGCCTGGGTGGCGTCGGCACGCGCCTGCTCGAGGCGCTGTGCGGGGGCTTCAGGCGCCAGGGCGTGCGGCAGCTGCGCACGCTGCTCGCGCGCGACAACGCGCTGATCCTGTCGTTCTTCCGCAGCCAGGGGATGATGGCCGGCCGCTTCATCCCGCTCGAGATGGAGATCGCTTGAAGCTGCAGCAGAACACGCTGCTCGCGCTGGCGAGCGCGCTCGAGTTCGCGGCGCAGCCCGGGCGGCAGCTGACCGCGAGCGAAGTCGCGGCCAAGTACCGCGCCTCGGCGCACCACCTGTCGAAGGTGCTGCGAGCGCTCGGCCGCGCCGGGATCCTCGAGGCGGTGCGCGGTGCGCGCGGCGGCTACCGCTTCGCCGGCAACGCCAAGCGCCTGACGCTGCTCGACGTGATCGAGCTGTTCGAGGAGATCGGCGCCGCGCGCCGCGCCGGCGCGCGCGGCCCGCGCCGCGGCGAGCGCGCCGCCGCCGCGGGCGAGGTCGAGGCCGCGCTCGCGGTGGTGTTCGCCGAGATCGACGAGCTGGCGCGCGCCACGTTCGGCTCGATCACGCTGCAGACGATGCTGCGCCTCGTCGAGCGGCGCAGGCGCGTTTGATCTGAATCAAACGGCCGCGCAACGATTTGCCTAATGTTGCCGGAGCCGCCCCCGGGGATCGCGTTTCCCGGCGCGGCAGCGCGCGCAGGGAGACCATAGATGGCGGCCGAAGCAACTTATAACTACAGGATCGTGCGGCAGTTCGCCGTCATGACCGTGGTCTGGGGCGTGGTCGGGATGCTGGTCGGCGTCATCATCGCCGCGCAGCTGCTCTGGCCGGCGCTCAATTTGGACATCCCGTGGCTTTCCTACGGGCGGCTGCGGCCGCTGCACACCAACGCGGTGATCTTCGCCTTCGGCGGCAGCGCGCTCTTCGCCACCTCCTACTACGTGGTGCAGCGCACCTGCCACGTGCGCCTGTTCTCGGACGGGTTGGCCGCGTTCACTTTCTGGGGCTGGCAGGCGGTGATCGTGCTGGCGGCGGTGACGCTGCCGCTCGGCATCACCACCTCCAAGGAATACGCCGAGCTCGAGTGGCCGATCGACATCCTGATCGCGCTGGTGTGGGTGGCCTACGCGGTGGTGTTCTTCGGCACGCTCGCCAGGCGCCGCGTGCAGCACATCTACGTCGCCAACTGGTTCTTCGGCGCCTTCATCCTCACCGTCGCGGTGCTGCACATCGTCAACAGCGCCGCGGTGCCCGCGACCTTCTGGAAGTCCTACTCGGCGTTCTCGGGCGCTCAGGACGCGATGGTGCAGTGGTGGTACGGCCACAACGCGGTGGGCTTCTTCCTCACCGCGGGGTTCCTGGGGATGATGTACTACTTCATCCCGAAGCAGGCCGGGCGCCCGGTGTACTCGTACCGCCTGTCGGTGGTGCACTTCTGGGCGCTGATCTTCACCTACATGTGGGCCGGCCCGCACCACCTGCACTACACCGCGCTGCCGGACTGGGCGCAGTCGCTGGGGATGCTGTTCTCGCTCATCCTGCTCGCGCCGTCCTGGGGCGGGATGATCAACGGCATCATGACGCTCTCGGGCGCGTGGCACAAGCTGCGCACCGACCCGGTGCTGAAATTCCTCATCGTGTCGCTGTCGTTCTACGGCATGAGCACCTTCGAGGGGCCGATGATGTCGATCAAGACGGTGAACGCGCTGTCGCACTACA
>CAZVHU010000021.1:0-28436 GCA_964627075.1 uncultured Enterobacteriaceae bacterium
TCGCCGATCAATAACTTACGATCGGTGCGGGGAATCTTTACCGGACACTAGTGGGGACAGACCCCGAAAATCGAGAACCAGGAAGAATCGGGGTCTGTCCCCAAGGCGGAATAGGGCTCTGACCCCTATTTTCGCGGCAGTGCGGCAAATCTGCTATATAACCGGGCGGTTACAAGAAAACCACGGAGGCTCGGGGTGCTGTACAGCTTCTACGAGACGCAACACGCGCTGCTCGCGCCGCTGCGGCACGCGGCGGAGGCCGCGCGCGGCTGGTTCGCGCATCCGTTCAGCCCGCTCGCCTACACGCCGCTTTCGACTCGGGTCGCGGCCTCGAGCGACCTGTTCCTGCGCCTGACGCAGCGCTACGAGAAGCCGGAGTGGAACATCCACGCGACGCGCCTTGGCGAGCGCACCGTGCCGGTGACGGTCGAGTGCGTGCTCGAAAAGCCGTTCTGCAGGCTGCTGCATTTCCGCCGCGGCGACGCGACCGACTACGGCGCCGCGCGGCACGAGCCGCGGGTGCTGGTGGTGGCGCCGCTCTCGGGGCACCACGCGACGCTGCTGCGCGACACGGTGCGCACGCTCCTGCCCGAGCACGAGGTCTGGGTCACCGACTGGGTGGACGCGCGCATGGTGCCGCTGGAGGCGGGCGCGTTCCACCTCGATGACTACGTGGACTACGTGCGCGAGTTCATCCGCTTCCTGGGCGATCCGAAGCGCGACCCGGCGCGCGCCGGATTGCACGTGATTTCGGTATGCCAGCCGACGGTGCCGGTGCTCGCCGCGGTGTCGCTGATGGCGGCCGGCGGCGAGCGGCCGGTGCCGAAGACGATGGTGATGATGGGCGGGCCGATCGACGCGAGGAAGAGCCCGACCGCGGTCAACAACCTCGCCATGACGCGGCCGGTCTCCTGGTTCGAGCGCCACGTCATCCACCGCGTGCCGCAGAAGTACCCCGGCTTCATGCGGCGCGTGTATCCCGGGTTCCTGCAGCACCTGGGGTTCGTCGCCATGAATCCCAGCCGGCATCTGGACGCGCACTGGGATTACTACAACCATCTCATCCGGGGCGACGGCAGCTCGGCCGAGTCGCACCGCAGGTTCTACGACGAATACAACGCCGTGCTCGACATGCCGGCGGAGTACTACCTCGACACGGTGCGCACCGTGTTCCAGGAGTTCGCCTTGCCGCAGGGGCGCATGCGCGTGCGCGGGGAACTCGTGCGCCCGCAGGCGATCCGCGACACGGCGCTGCTCACGATCGAGGGCGAGCTCGACGACATCTCGGGCAACCGGCAGACGGAAGCCGCGCACCTGCTTTGCCTCAACATCCCGCGCGAGCGGCGCGAGCACTACTGCGCCCCCGGCGTCGGCCACTACGGCATCTTCTCCGGCCGCCGCTGGCGCGAAATGATCTACCCGCGCGTGCGCGCCTTCCTCCGCCACTTCGGGGACAGACCCCAAATTCGAACGTCAAGCGGTTGATCGCACGGGGAAAACCGGGAGACCTGTCCCCGGTGCAGCGGCTCCGAAGCGCCCAAGTGTAAAGTCACGCTTTACACTCGGGGCCGTTTGCGCCAGGTCCTGAGCGGCGAATCCATGCGGCCGCCCCAGGGACAGACCTCGTGGATTTCCTAAGTGATTCAGTTACTTGCGCCGCGAATTCGGGGTCTGTCCCCGATTCTGGTTGCGAGCCATAGGGCGTAGAGCGCGAGCAAGGTGAACCAGCCGAGCGACCACTCGGCGATCGAGAGGCCGAGGAATTTCCAGCCGACCTCGGCGCACTGGCCCGAACCCACGAAGAGCTTTTCCAGCGTGCGCGCAAGCGGCAGGTTTTCCAGCATGAAGAAGAGATCCGGCCCGCAGGGCGGCACCTGGTCGGGCGGCAGGTGCTGCAGCCACACCTGGCGCGCGGCGACCGCGGCGCCGCCCGCGGCGAACACGAACGCGGCGATCGAGTAGCCGATGGCGCCACGGCGACCCGGCGCGTGCAGCGCCGCCGCGCCGAGAACGACGAGCACCGCGTAATAGAAGCCCCGCTGCACCAGGCAAAGCGGGCAGGGCTCCTGCCCGCCGACGTACTGAAGGTAATAGCCCGTGCCGAGCAGCACCGCGCAGATCGCCGCGCCGGCGGCGTAAAGGGGGCGCGGCGAGTTCATTGCGCGCCTGCCCCGGTCATCGCAGGAAGGCGCGCGTCGCCTGCGCGGCGACGTCGTCGATCGAAAGCCGCCCGCCCGCGCGGTACCACTGCCCGGCCCAGTTCACCGCGCCGAGCACGAGCAGCCGCGCGAGCTGCGGATCGCCGCCGATGCGCCCGCTGCGCGCCAGCTCGTCCACCATGCGCTGCCAGATCTGGTCGTAGCGGTCTTTCAAGGCGATGATGCGGCGGCGGTTCATCGGCGTGAGCGAGCGCCACTCGTAGAGCAGCACCGGGATGAAGTCGTTGCCGTCCTCGAGGATGGTGCCGAGGTGGGCGCGGACGAGGCGCCGGAATTTCTCCTCCGGCGGGAGCGGCAACGCCATCACCGCCTCGATCCGCTTCAGGCCCTCGTCGAGGCCCTGCTCCATCACCGCGACCAGCATCTCCTGCTTGGTGCGGAAGTGGTAGAAGGGGCTGCCCGAGTGCATGCCGGCCGCGGCCGAGATGTCGCGGATCGTGGTGCCGTCGAACCCTTGCTCGCGAAACAGGCGCGCGCACACGCGCAAGAGCGCCTCGCGCCGGTTGCCGTCGCCGTTGTGCTGCCTGCGCGCGCGGGGCTTCTTCGGCGGCTTCATCGCGCGGCGAGCCGCGGCAGGTCGGCGGGCGCCTCGATCTCCATCCTGAGGAGCCGCGCGGCGACGTTCTTGCCGAGGTTGTCCATGCGAAGCGAGCGCGCCGCGCCGCCCTGCAGCGCCGAGTTGAGCACGATCTTGATCGCGAGCAGGTTGTCGAGCGGCCAGAGCTCCACGGGCCCCTGGGCGATCTCGGCGAAGTGCGCCGCGAGCCGCTCCCTGGTCACCTCGCGCTTGAGCACCTCGTAGGTGGCGGCGTCGAAGGCGAACAGGCCGATGTCGGCGCGGTCGGCCTTGTCGCCCGAGCGCGCGTGGGCGATTTTCCAGAGGGGGACGCGCATCGCGTTCACGCCCTTCCTGCCGCCGGCACCGATACCGGGCGGGCGGAGATTTCCTCGACGCTCACCTTGACCCTGGACTCGATCAACTCGCGCCTGGCGAGCGCGGGCCAGATGCCGAGCAATTGCTTCGCGGGCTGCACGCCCTTCATGCTGCCGACGTAGGGCGGGCCGGAGAGCCCGAGCCACGGGAACAGCCGCCCGTAGGCGTCGGCAACCTTCTTGTCCTGCGTGCGGATCGTCATGCGCAGGAAACACTCGTTCAGGTGATCGCGCCAGGTCGGATCGGCGTTCGCGCCCAGCAGCGAGTTGTAGCCGATGTACTCGGCGTTCATGTCCTCGATCGCCCAGCCGCGCTCGGCGACCAGCGTGCGGATCACCTCGGCCGCCTTCTCGCACTTGGCGTAGGCCTCGGGCCACGCAAAGCCGATGATGCCGGTGCCCATCCAGGCGTCGTGGTAGCCGGCGACGATCTTGAGCTTCGCCGGGCGCGCGGCGCCGCCCGCGCCGCGAACGCGCACGCGGTTGCCGCCCTGGTCCTCGAACTTCAGCGTTCCCATGTCGAGCACCACGTCGGGCGAGTAGTAGGCGTGCGGGTCGTGCACCTCGTAGAGCAGCTGCTGGCGCAGCGTGTCGAACGAGACGCGCCCGCCGGTGCCCGGGGGCTTGGTGACGAGCGCGCTGCCATCCTCGTAGACTTCCGCGACCGGGTAGCCGAGGTGCGCGTAGTCGGGGATCTTCGCCCACTCGCCCGCCGAGCCGAAGTTGCCGCCCGATCCCTGGCCCGAGCACTCGAGCAGGTGGCCGATGGTGAGGCCGCCCGCGAGCCGCTCCCAGTCGTCCCACTTCCACCCCAGCTCGTGCACGAGCGGCCCGAGCGTGAGCGCCGCATCCGCAACCCGGCCCGTGAGCACGATGTCGGCGCCGCGCGCGAGCGCTTCGGCGATCGGCTGTGCGCCGAGATACGCGCTCGCGAAGAGCATCCGCTCGCGCACCGTCGCGATGTCGGCGCCCGAATCCATGTGCGCGAGCGGCTCGCCGGCGGCCCTCAGCTCGTCGATCCTCTCCAGCACCGAGTCGCCGGTGACGGTCGCGATGCGCGCCTTCCAGCCCCTGGCGCGGAACGCGCCGGCGATCGCCTCGCGCGCGCCCTCGGGATTGAGGCCGCCGGCGTTGAGCACGAACTTCACGCCGTGCTTCGCGGCGAGCGGCCAGAGCTCCATGAGCATCGGCACGCCGTCGCGCGCGTAGCCGGCCGAAGGATCCTTCTGCCGGTCCTTCTGCAGGATGGCGAGCGTGAGCTCCGAGAGGTGGTCGGAGGCGATGTACTTCACCGCGCCGCGCTCGAGCGACGCCCTCACCGGGCGCCACGAGTCGCCGTAGAAGCCCAGCCCCGCGCCTATGCGGACGGATTTCATGACGCCTTCAGGCCGGCATCGCGCGAGCGATGAGCGCATCGAGCGGCGCGCCGGGGGAAAGCGTGCCGAAGGCGCCACTGAATTCGCCCCCAAGCCGCGAGGCGATGAAGGCGTCGGAGACGAACTGCGGCGCGTGGCGCAAGAGCAGGCTCGCCTGCAGCGCGAGCGCGAGGTCCTGGGTGAGCCGCCGCGCGCCGCCCTCGTTCTCGGCGGCATCCGTGAGCCGGTCCTTGAGCGCGGCGCAGAAGCGGCCGTAGGCGGCGGGCGCGCCGCGCGGCGCATCGAGCTCGAGCGCCACGGCGTCGAGCACCTCGGGGGCCTTGCGCAGCGCGCGCAGCACATCGAGGCACATCACGTTGCCCGAGCCCTCCCAGATGGAATTCACCGGCATCTCGCGGTAGATGCGCGGCAGCACCGACTCCTCCACGTAGCCGCTGCCGCCGATCACCTCCATCGCCTCCTCTGCGAAGTGCGAGCCGCGCTTGCAGATCCAGAACTTGGCCGCGGGCGTGAGCACGCGCCGCAGCAGCTGCTCGCGCGGCTCGACCTGCGCGTCGTAGGCGCGCGACAGGCGAAGCGCGAGAGCTCCCGCGGCCTCGGCCTCGAGCGCGAGGTCGGCGAGCACGTTTTTCATCAGCGGCTGCTCGGTGAGCAGCCGCCCGAAGGCCGAGCGCTGCGCCGCGTGCCACAGCGCCTGCGACAGCGCCTGGCGCATCAGGCCCGAGCTGCCGATCGCGCAATCGAGGCGCGTGTAGACGCCCATTTCCAGGATCATCGGCACGCCGCGGCCCTGCTCGCCCAGAAGCGTGGCCCACGCGCCCTCGAACTCGACTTCCGAGCTCGCGTTGGAGCGGTTGCCGAGCTTGTCCTTCAGGCGCTGGATGCGCAGCGCGTTCAGCGTGCCGTCCGGGAGGAAGCGCGGCATGAAGAAGCACGACAGCCCTCCCGGCGCCTGCGCGAGCACGAGGAACGCGTCGCACATCGGCGCCGACACGAACCACTTGTGGCCAGTGATGCGCCAGGCGCCGCCGCCCGCGGGCTCGGCGACGCTGGTGTTCGCGCGCACGTCCGAGCCGCCCTGCTTCTCGGTCATGCCCATGCCCACGAGCACCGCGCGCTTTTGCCTCGCCGGGACGAAGCGCGGGTCGTAGTCGCGCGAGTAGAGCTTCGGCAGCCACTCGGCGGCGAGCGGGGCATCGGCCCGGATCGCCGGCACCGCGCCGTAGGTCATGGTGGCTGGGCACTGCACGCCGTTCTCGATCTCGCCGAAGAGCAGGTAGCCGGCGGCGCGCTCGACATGCGCCCCCGGCGACGGATCGGCCCATGGCCCGGTGTGCAGGCCGTGGCGCATGATCGCGGCCATCAGCTCGTGCCAGGCGGGATGGAACTCGACCTCGTCGCGCCGCCTGCCGGCGCGGTCCCAGGCCTTGAGCTGCGGCGGGTTGCGGTTGGCGGCGTCGCCGCGCGCGTACATCTCGGGCGTGCCGAGCTCGGCGCCGAGCGCCGCGAGGCGCTCGCGCGCCGGGGCGAGGCGCTCCCTGGGCAGGTTGAAGGCGAGCGCGTCGGCGAGGGCGCGGTCGGTGGCGAACAGGTTGTACCGCTCGAGCGGCGCCGGCTGGTTGAGCACGGCGTGGGTCGAGAACGGGTCGCGCGGGGCGGCGTTGGGGGCGTTCATGGCGGCGGGCCGTGGCGTTGCCGGGATGCGATCGAGTCTAGGGCGGCGGCACATGAAAAGCAATTGCTTGGTTGGTCTGCTTGGTAGAATGCGCGGCCCTTTTCGGGAGGGGGAATGGCAAGCCAGGTCCTGCAGCTGCTGCTTGCGGGCGTCGCGCAGGGATGCGTGTACGCGCTGGTGGCGCTCGGCTTCGTGCTCATCTACAAGGCGACCGAGACGGTCAATTTCGCCCAGGGCGACCTGATGATGCTGGGTGCGTTCTTCGCGCTCACCGCGAGCGTCATGCTCGGCTGGCCCTACTGGGCGACGATCCTGTTCGCGGTCGCGGTGATGGCGCTGGTGGGCATGCTCACCGAGCGCGTCGTCATCCGCCCGGTGCTCGGCCACCCGGCGTTCACCGTGGTGATGATCACGATCGGCATCGGCTACGTGACCCGCGGCGTGGTCACGATGGTGCCGGGCTGGGGCACCGAGACCTACCAGATCCCGACGCCGTTCGCCGACGACGTATGGCGCGTGGGCGGCGTGGTGCTGCCGGTGCAGCAGCTCGGCGTGATCGCGATGACCGTGGCGCTGTGCGCCGCGCTGTACCTCTTCTTCCGCTTCACGCGGCTGGGCGTCGCGATGCAGGCGACCTCGCAGAACCAGCTCGCCGCCTACTACATGGGCATCCCGGTGCGGCGCGTGAACATGATGATCTGGGGCCTGTCCGCGGGCGTGGCGGCGTTCGCCGGCATCCTGCTCGCGCCGGTGACCTTCGTGCACTCCAACATGGGCTTCATCGGCCTGAAGGCCTTCCCCGCGGCGGTGGTCGGGGGCTTCGGCAGCGTGCCGGGCTCGATCGTAGGGGGCCTCATCATCGGCGTGGTCGAGGCGCTCGCCGGCTTCTACCTGCCCGAGGGCTTCAAGGACGTCGCCGCCTACGTGGTGGTGCTGGTGGTGCTGCTGGTCTGGCCGTCGGGCATCTTCGGCGAAACGGCGAGGAAGAAGGTGTGAAGGAGTGAAGGAGACAAGGAGTAAAGGAGGGAAGGGATGAGGCGGGCGCATAGGTCGCTGGTGGCTTGGCAAAAGGCGTTAGCGCTCGTGGAAGCCATTTACACCGTGACTCGAAGCTTTCCGAAAGACGAAATGTTCGGACTTACGAGCCAGATGCGGCGTGCCGCAGTTTCGGTCCCCGCGAACATCGCCGAAGGCGCGGCGCGCGGCGGCTCGAAGGAGTTCGTCCAGTTCCTGAACATCGCCGCAGCCTCCCTCTCCGAACTGGACACGCATCTTGAGATTGCAATGCGAATCGGATTATTGAAAGACGGCAAGCTCGCAGCCCAAGTGGATGAAGTTGCGGGCATCCTTCTCGGCCTCATCTCTTCCGTGAAGCGCCGAACCTAGCCGCCTTTCCTCCTTTTCTCCTTCACTCCTTCACTCCTTCACTCCTTCACTCCTTCACCCCCCTTGCGCTTCGTCTTCAAAACCAGCTACCAGCAGGACATCCGGCTCGTCAAGCACGGCGGGCACGTGTTCTGGTACGGGCTGCTCGGGGTGCTGCTGCTCGCCGCGCCGCTGTGGGCGGGCGAGTACGCGATGAGCCAGCTGCACTTCGTTCTGATCTACTCGATCGTCGGCTTCGGGCTGATGATGCTGGTGGGATTCACCGGGCAGATCTCGCTCGGCCACGCGGCGTTTCTCGCGGTGGGCGCCTATACCGAGGCGCTGATGCAGGCCGCGGGAGTTCCGTTCCTGGTCTCGATCGCCTGCGCGGCGCTGTTCGCCGCCGCGGTGGGCGTGATCGTCGGACTGCCGGCGCTGCGCCTCAAAGGGATCTACCTCGCGATCGCGACGCTGGCGTTCAACGTGATCGTCGAGGAGATCATCACCCGCTGGCACGGCCTCACCGGGGGCAACGAGGGCAGGCACCTCAAGCCGGTGGAGCTTTTCGGCTGGCGGCTCGAGTCGGACGCGGAGTTCTACTACCTGTGCCTTGCGCTCGCGGTGATCTGCTGCCTCGCCTGCATCAACCTGCTGCGCTCGCCCACCGGCCGGGCCTTCGTCGCGATCCGCGACTCCGAAGTCTCGGCCTCGTGCATGGGCGTGAACCTCGCCAAGTACAAGACCCTGTCGTTCGCCATCTCGGCGGCGCTCACCGGGGTGGGCGGGGCGCTGTACGCGCACAAGCTCGCGTTCATCTCGCCGGAGCAGTTCACGCTGCTGGTTTCGATCGAGCTGGTGACGATCGTGATCCTCGGCGGCGTCGGCTTCCTGCACGGCGCGGTGCTCGGCGCCGCGTTCGTCATCGTCCTGCCGCAGCTCATCTCGCTCGCCAAGGACTGGCTGCCGCAGGGCGCGGTGCCCTCGGGCGCGCAGGCGGTGGTGTTCGGCATCATCCTCGTCGTGTTCATCATCTTCGAGCCGCTCGGGCTCTATGGCCGCTGGCTCAAGGTGCGCACCTACTTCGAGCTGTTTCCCTTCTACCGCAAGGGCATGTTCCGGCGGCAGAAGTCGTACATGAAGTCGGAGCGGCTGCGATGAGTTTTTTCCGCGCCGAGAACCTCGGCATCCGCTTCGGCGGCGTGGTGGCCGTGGACGACGTCTCGTTCGAGGTGCAGCGCGGCGAGGTGTTCACCATCATCGGCCCGAACGGCGCCGGCAAGACCACGATCTTCAACCTGATCGGCCTCATCTACCCCGCCACCAGCGGCCACATCTATTTCGAGGACCGCGAGCTGACGGGATTCGCGCCGCACCACGTCGCGGAGCTCGGCATCGCGCGCACCTTCCAGAACATCGAGCTCTTCGAGCACGCGACCGTCCTGCAGAACCTGCTCATCGGCCGGCACCGGCACCGCTCGACCTCGCTGTGGCAGGAGATCGCGTTCACGCCGGCGGTGCGGCGCGCCGAGCTCGCGGCGCGCGGCGCGGTGGAGAAGGTGATCGACTTCCTCGAGCTCGCCAAGTACCGCGACCAGATGGTCGCGGGGCTGCCCTACGGCGTGCGCAAGGTGGTGGAGCTGGGGCGCGCGCTCGCCACCGAGCCCAAGCTCCTGCTGCTCGACGAGCCGTCCTCCGGCCTCAACCCGGAGGAGACCGACGACATGGCGTTCTGGATCGAGGACATCAAGAAGCACCTCGGCATCACGGTGCTGATGGTCGAGCACGACATGAACCTCGTGTCGCGCGTCTCGGACCGCGTGCTCGCGCTCAACATGGGCGCAGTGATCGCGCACGGCACGCCGGGGGAAGTGCAGTCGCACCCCGCGGTGATCGAGGCCTACCTCGGAGCGCCGGTCAAATGAACGAAAAAGGGGTCAGGACCCTTTTCCTGCTCGGGGGGTGCGGGGGGGCCGGGAAGGCTCCGAGCGCATTTGCCGGAGGGGGCCCGCCCCCCCTGCTCCGATGAGCGACGCGATTCTCGAGCTGGCGAACGTCGAGGCGAGCTACGGCCCGGTGCAGGCGCTGCGCGGGGTGAGCCTCAGGGTCGAGCGCGGCCGCATCGCCACGGTGCTGGGCGCCAACGGCGCCGGCAAGAGCACGATCCTCAAGACGATCTCCGGCATCATCGACCCGCAGAAGGGCCAGATCCGCTTCGAGGGCGAGGATATCGGCGGCCGCGACCCGGACTGGATCGTGCGCCGCGGCATCGGCCACGTGCCCGAGGGGCGCGAGGTGTTCCCGCTGCTCACGGTCGAGGAGAACCTGCGCATGGGCGCCTACACGCGCCGCGACCGCGACGGCGTGGCGCGCGACCTGCAGATGGTCTTCGGGTACTTCCCGATCCTCGCCGAGCGCAGGCAGCAGGAAGCGGGCCTGCTCTCCGGCGGCCAGCAGCAGATGCTCGCCATCGGCCGCGCGCTGCTCTCCAGGCCCAAGCTGATGCTGATGGACGAGCCGAGCCTGGGCCTGTCGCCGCTGCTCACGCAGGAGATCTTCCGCATCATCACGCGCATCAACCGCGAGCAGGGCACCACCATCCTGCTGGTGGAGCAGAACGCCAACATGGCGCTGGAAGTCGCGCAGTTCGGCTACGTGCTTGAAGTGGGCCGCATCGTCATGGAAGATACCTGCGAGCGCCTCGCGGCCAAGGAGGACGTGCAGGAGTTCTACCTCGGCATGAAGGCGCAAGGGGTGAGGGGACAGAGGCGATGGAAGAAGAAAAAGCACTGGCGGTGAGCGACACCGTGCCGAAGATGTTCTGGCGCGGGGTGCAGGCGCGCGGCGCGAAGCCCTTCTGCCGCCAGAAGGAGCTCGGCGTCTGGAAGCCGGTGAGCTGGGCCGAGCTCGGGCAGATCGCGCGCGAGATCGGCATGGGGCTCGTCGCGCTCGGCTTCGAGCCGGGAGACGTGGCGGCCATCCTTTCCAACACGCGCCGCGAGTGGGTTTACGCGGACCTGGGCGCGCTCGGCGCCGCGGGCGTGGTGAACGGCATCTACCCGACCGACGCCGCGGCGCAGGTCGAGTACCTGCTCGCCGACTCGGCCTCGAAGTTCGTGTTCGTCGAGGACGACGAGCAGCTCGACAAGGTGCTCGAGGTGCGCGCGCGGCTGCCGCAGCTGCGCAGGATCTTCGTGTTCGAGATGGAGGGCCTGCACGAGCTGAACGATCCGCAGGTGATGTCGCTGGAGGCCCTGCGCGAGCTCGGGCGCGGGCAAGACCGCGCGCACCCGGGCGAGTGGGAGCGGCGCATCGAGGCGCGCAAGCCGCAGGACCTCGCGATCCTCGTCTACACCTCGGGCACCACCGGCAAGCCCAAGGGCGCGATGATCTCGCACGCCAACATTGTCGCCACGGTGCGCAGCTACCAGGCGTCCTATGCGCAGTACGAGAGCGACGAGCGCATGGCGTTCCTGCCGCTGTGCCACATCGCCGAGCGCGTCGGCGGCGAGTACCACGCGCTGCTCAGCGGCTCGGTGCTCAACTTCGTCGAGAACCCGGAGACGGTGCCGGAGAACGTGCGCGAGATCGCGCCCACCATCTTCACGGCCGTGCCGCGGGTGTGGGAGAAGTTCTACTCCGGCGTGCTGATCGGCCTGAAGCAGGCGGGCGCGCTGCAGCAGTGGGCCTACAAGGTGGCGATCGGCATCGGCTACCGCCAGGCGAAGCTGCGCGAGGAGAGCAAGCCGGTGCCGGCATGGCTGGCGCTCGCGTTCTGGCTCGCGCGCGTGCTGGTGCTCAACAACGTGCGCAAGGTGATCGGCGTGCACCGCGCGCGGCTGCTGGTCACGGGCGCGGCGCCGATCTCGCCCGACCTCATCCGCTGGTACATGGCGCTGGGTCTGGACATGGTCGAGGTGTGGGGCCAGACCGAGTCGTGCGGCGCGGTCACCGGCAACATGCGCGAGGGCGTGCGCCCGGGCTCGATCGGCAGGAAGATGGCCCCCTCGGAGGTGACGGTCTCGCCCGAGGGCGAGCTGCTGGTGCGCGGGCCGACGGTGTTCATGGGCTACCTCAACCAGCCCGGAAAGACCGCCGAGACGCTCAAGGATGGCTGGCTGCACACCGGCGACGTGGGGCGCGCGGACGGCGACGGCTACTTCTACATCACCGACCGCATGAAGGACATCATCATCACCGCGGGCGGCAAGAACATCACCCCCTCGGAATTCGAGAACCAGCTCAAGTTCTCGCCTTTCATCACCGATGCGGTGGTGATCGGCGACAAGCGCCCGTACCTGACCGCGCTCGTCATGATCGACCACGAGAACGTCGAGCGCTACGCGCAGGACCGCGCGATCCCGTTCTCCAACTTCGCGAGCCTGTGCCGCCGGCCCGAGGTCCAGGAACTGATCCAGGGCGAGATCGACCGCGTGAACAGGCTGTTCGCGCGCGTCGAGCAGGTGAAGAAGTTCAGGCTGATCGAGTCCAAGCTCACGGCCGAGGACGAGGAGCTGACCCCCACCATGAAGCTGAAGAGGAAGCTCGTCAACGAGAAGTACAGGGACCTGATCGAGGCGATGTACGTGCGGGAGGCCGCGTAGCGGCTGCTGCATCGCAGCATCGCTGCGCCCGTGTCGGGCGGCGCGCAGATTGGGCACAATAGGCGCGCTTTCACCCCTTACCGAGAGAGAGGAGCGGTACCGATGAAGAAGACTTTCCTGGCCGCAGGTCTGGCGATGGCGTTCGGCCTGCCGGCGCAACTGGCCCTGGCGCAGACGCAGGGCGTGTCAAAGGGCGAGATCGTGCTGGGCACCGCGCAGGATCTCTCGGGGCCGATCGTCGCGCTGTCCAAGCCGGCGGTGAACGGCATGCAGATGCGGGTGGACGAGATCAACCAGGCCGGCGGCATCCACGGCAGGAAGCTCAGGCTCGTGGTCGAGGACCACGGCTACGATCCGAAGAAGGCGGTGCTCGCCGCGCAGAAGATGATCCAGAAGGACCGCATCTTCGCCGCGGTCGGCTCGATCGGCACGCCCACCGCGATGGCGGCGATGCCCCTGTACCTCGACAAGAACGTCGCGCACCTGTTCCCGCTCACCGGCGCGCGCCAGATGTTCGACCCGCTGCACAAGCTGAAATATTCGCTGGCGGCGCCGTACTTCGACCAGGTGCGCGCGGCGCTCAAGCGCCTGGTCAAGGAGAAGGGCCACAAGCGCGCCTGCACCCTGTACCAGGACGACGACTTCGGCGTCGAGGTGATGGAGGGCGGAGCGGCGGCGCTCAAGGAGCTCGGCATGAGCTACGTCGAGCGCACCACCTACAAGCGCGGCGCCACCGACTTCTCCTCGCAGGTCGCCAAGATGCGCGGCGCCAACTGCGACGTGGTGGTGATGGGCACCATCATCCGCGAGACCATCGGCACCATCGCCACCGCGCGCAAGCTCGGCTTCAACCCGGACTTCCTCGGCACCACCGCCTCGTATTTCGACATCATCCACAAGCTGGGCGGCCCGGCGATGAACGGCTTCTACTCGGGCTGCACCATCAACTACCCGTACGCCGACGACCCGTCCAAGAACGTGCGCGACTGGTTCCAGAGCTACAAGGCGAAGTACAAGGAGGATCCGACGATCCTCTCGGTCTACGGCTACCAGATCATCACGCTGGCGGCGGCCGGCTTCGACAGGGCGGGCCCGAACCTGTCGCCCGACTCCCTCGCCAAGGGCATGGACGGCCTCGCGTTCCCGCGCGACATGTTCGGCGGCGACGAGCAGGTGTTCTCGCGCACCAGGCACCTGGGGTCGAACCGCGCCAAGCTCTGCCAGATCGTCGACGGGCGCTGGCGCTCGCTGACCGACTTCATCACCGATTAACGAGATGGACCGGACGCCGCCCGCGGGGCGGCGCCGGTCATCCCGGCGATCGGCGAAACGGCGCCGATCCACGCCTGTTGGAGCGGCCGAGCCGCTCAACAGGCGCGGAGGGATCGTCGACAGGACAGGCGGGTGGAGAGGCGGGACTGTAAAGCGTGACTTTACACTCTGGCTGCCCGGGCCCTCGCGTCCGCGCGGAAGGCCCGCTCAGCCCACGACGTAGGCCGCGCCGCCGGTGGCGATCAGCTCGCCCTCGTCGTTCACCAGCTCCATGTGGGTGACGGCGATCCTCTTGCCCAGGCGCACCACGCGGCAGCTGGCGATGAAATGCCTGCCGCGCCCCGGGCGCAGGTAGTCCACCCTGAGGTCCACGGTGCCGATGTTGGGAAAGCGCACCTCCTCGGCCGCGGCGCGCTGCTTTTCCACCAGCGCGAGGTGGATGGCGAAACCCGCGGCGACGTCGAGCACCGAGGAGATCACGCCGCCGTGCAGGATCTGGCGCGTGGGATTGCCGATCAAGTCGGGGCGCATGTCGAAGCGCACGCGCGGCGCCGCGGGGTCGGTGGACACCACCTTCAGCCCGAGCAGGCGGTTGAACGGCACCTTGCGCTCGAAGATCGCGCGCAGGATCGCATCCAGCTCTCGCTTGCTCTGCGGCGCCCTGGGCGCTCCAGCCCCCGCCTCGCGCCCGGCCTTGCCCGCGCCGCCCCTCCCGCTTTTGCGCGCCGTGCTCATTCCGGCCACCCCAGCTGGCGCGCGGCCAGCTCCTTCATGATCTCGGTGCTGCCGCCGCCGATCTGCATCACCTTCGCTTCCCGGTAGACGCGCTCGGCGCGCGAGCCGCGGATGAAGCCCGCGCCGCCCAGCACCTGCACCGCGCAGTCGGCGCAGAACTGCATGGTGTCGGTGGCGAAGTTCTTGAGCATCGCGAGCTGCGCGACGTGCGTGCGCTCGCGCGGCGCCTCCTTCAGCTTCCATGCCGTGTCGTAGAGCATCGCGCGCGCCGCGTGCACGCGCGTCTGCATGTCGACGAGCCTGTGGCGGATCGCCTGGTGCCCGGCGAGCAGCCTGCCGAAGGTCTTGCGCTGCCCCGCCCATTCGAGCGCGTCGTCCAGGCACGCCTGCGCGAACCCCACCGCGCCCGCCGCCATCGACAGGCGCTCGGAATTGAAGTTGCGCATGATGGCGCGAAAGCCCGCGTTCTCCTCGCCGATCAGGTTCGCCGCCGGCACGCGCACCTCCTGGAAATGCAGCAGCGCGGTGTCGGAGCACCACCAGCCCATTTTCCTGAGCGGCGCGCGCGTGAACCCCGGCCGGTCGCGCTCGATGAGCAGCAGCGACACCCCGCCCTTGCCCGGGCCGCCGGTGCGCACCGCGACCGAGTAGAAATCGGCGCGCATGCCCGAGGTGATGAACGCCTTGTCGCCGTTCACCACGTATTCGTTCCCCTCGCGCCGCGCGCTGGTCCTGAGGTTCGCGACATCCGACCCGCCGTCGGGCTCGGTGATGGCGAGCGCGCTGATCTTCTCCCCCGCGAGCACCGGCGGCAGCACGCGGCGCTTGAGCTCCTCGCTGCCCACGGCGGCGATCGGCGGCGCGCCGATGGTGTGCGAGAAAAGGCTCGCCGACAGGCCGCCGCAGCCGGCCTGCGCGAATTCCTCGGCGCAGACGATGCGGAAGAAATGGTCCGCCGGCGTGCCGCCGTACTCCTGCGGGTAGCCCATGCCGAGCAGGCCCGCCTGCGCGGCCTTGCGGTAGAGCTCGCGCGGGAACTCGCCCGCCTCGTCCCAGGCGGCCGCGTGCGGCGCGATCTCGCGCGCGACGAAGCGCCTCACCGTGTCGCGGAAGGCTTCGTGCTCCTCGCCGAGCGCCGGGTGCGCCTTCATCGGATCGCGGGGCGTGCTTTCCTCACGCGGGCTCGAACTCGACCAGCAGGCGACCGGGGGCGACCTGCGCGCCGGCGGCGACGTGCACCGCGGTGACGCGCACCGGCGCGGGAAGCGCGAGGCCGTGCTCCATCTTCATCGCCTCGAGCACCACCAGCGCGGCGCCGGGCTCGATGCGCTCCCCGGGCCTGGCGTTCACCGCCACCACGCGGCCGTTCATCGGCGAGGCGAGCTTGCCGTCGGTCATCGCCGCGCCCTTCCTTTCGGGCGGCGCGTGCAGCGTGTTCTCCAGGCGCCAGCTCTGGCCGCCGCGCGCGAGGTGCACCACGTCGCCCTCGACTGCGTAGCGCAGCCGCTCGTCGCCGTGCGGCGGCCACTGGCCCGCGGCCAGGGCGATGTCGCGCCCGGCGAAGCGCGCGCGCAGGGGATGGGCCGGGTTGTTGCTCCACCCGGTCCATTCGCCGTGGCCGCCGCGCCCCGCGAGCAGCGTCGCGGCGAGCGCGAGCGTGTGCTCGTCGGGCTCGGGGTGCGGGAAGCTCCTGCCATTGAGGTACGACGTGGTCGCCTCGCCGCGCGCGAACACTTCGTCGCGCAGCACGCCGGCGAGGAACGCCTTGTTGGTCGTCAGCCCCAGCGCCACGGTGTCGTCGAGCGCCTGCGCGAGCTTGCGGCGCGCCTCGTCGCGCGTCGCGCCGTGCGCGATGAGCTTCGCGATCATCGAGTCGTAGTAGGGCGGGATATCGGCGCCGGTCTCGAGCGCGTGCTCGACGCGCACCCCGGAAGCTGGCTCCCACAGCGCGATCCGGCCCGCCTGCGGCAGGAAATCCCTCGCCGGGTCCTCGGCGCACAGCCGCGCCTCGATCGCGTGGCCCGTGAAGCGCACATCGTCCTGCGCAAGCGGCAGCGGCTCGCCTGCGGCGATGCGCAGCTGCCACTCCACGAGATCCAGGCCCGTCACCATCTCGGTCACCGGGTGCTCGACCTGCAGGCGCGTGTTCGTCTCCATGAACCAGAAGCTGCCGTCGGGCTCGAGCAGGAACTCGACCGTGCCCGCGTTCGCGTAGCCGGCGCTCTTCGCGGCCGCCACCGCGGCCGCGCCGAGCTTCTCGCGCAGTGCCGCGTCCACCGCCGGCGAGGGCGATTCCTCGATCAGCTTCTGGTGGCGGCGCTGCACGGAGCAGTCGCGCTCGCCGAGGTGGATGCAATGGCCGTGCGCGTCGGCGAACACCTGCACCTCGACATGGCGCGCATCCTCGAGCGCGCGCTCGATGAGCAGCCGGCCATCGCCGAAAGCGTGCCGGGCTTCGGACTCCGCCTGCGCGAGCGCGGCCTCGAGCCCGCCCTTGGCGCGCACCAGCCGCATGCCGCGGCCGCCGCCGCCGGCAGCCGCCTTGATCATCACCGGGTACTTGATCTTGCCGCCGGGCTTGAACTCGGGCAGCACCGGCACGCCGGCCGCGGCGACGAGGCGCTTGGCCGCGGCCTTGTTGCCCATGCCGATGATCGCCACCGGCGGCGGCCCGATCCACGCCAGGCCCGCGTCGAGCACGGCCTGCGCGAACTCGGCGCTCTCGGCGAGGAAGCCGTAGCCCGGGTGCACGGCACCGGCGCCGGTCTTCTTCGCCGCGGCGATGATCGCGGCGATGTCGAGGTAGGAATCGCGCGGCGCGGCGCCGCCGATGCAGATCGCGCAGTCCATCTCGCGCGCATGCCGCGAATCGCGGTCGGCCTCGGAATACACCGCGACGGTGCGCAGTCCCATGCGCCGCGCGGTGCGCATCACCCGCAGCGCGATCTCGCCGCGGTTGGCGATGAGGACGCTCGCGAACTTCACGCCAGGCGTTCCCTCCCCCTTGGCAGCGGGAGGGCCGGGGTGGGGGTCATTATTTCCTCGCCGGCAAGATGCCCATGTACTTGCAGATGATGCCGAGCATCACCTCGTCGGCGCCGCCGCCGATCGAGGTGAGGCGCCCGTCGCGGAAGGAGCGCGACACCGGGCTGTCCCAGGTGTAGCCCATGCCGCCCCAGAATTGCAGGCAGGTGTCGGCGATCTCGCGGCCGATGCGGCCCGCCTTGAGCTTCGCCATCGAGGCGAGCTTGGTGACGTCCTCGCCCTTCATGTAGAGCTCGACCGCGCGGTAGGTGAGCGCGCGCAGCGCCTCGAGCTCGGTCTGGCACTCGGCGAGCTTGTAGTGCACCCACTGCTGGTCGAGCACCGTCGAGCCGAAGAGCTTCCTCTCGCGCGTGTAGGCGATGGTCTCGTCGATGCAGCGCTGCAGGCCGTTGAGCTTGGAGGACGCGGCCCACAGGCGCTCCTCCTGGAACTGCTCCATCTGGTAGATGAAGCCCTGGCCCTCGGCGCCGATGCGGTAGCGCTGCGGCACGCGCACGTCGTCGAGGAAGATCTGCGCCGTGTCCGAAGCCCACATGCCGATCTTCTTGAGCTTCTTCGCCACCGTCACGCCCTTCGCCTTCATCGGGATGCAGACCAGGCTCTTGTTCTTGTGCACCGCGCCTTCCGACGTATTGACGAGCGCGCACATCCAGTCGGCCTGCGTGCCGTTGGTGGTCCAGAGCTTGCCGCCGTTGATGACGTAGTCGCCGCCGTCCTTCCTCGCCGTGGTCCTGATCGAGGCGACGTCCGATCCCGCGCCGGGCTCGGAGACGCCGAGGCACGCGACGTACTCGCCCGAGATCGACGGCGCGAGAAACTCCCTGCGCAATTCGTCCGAGCCGTGGCGCGCGAGCGCAGGCGTCGCCATGTCGGTCTGCACGCCGATCGCCATCGGCACGCCGCCGCAGCGGATGAAGCCCAGGGTCTCGGCCATCACCTGCGAGTAGGAGTAGTCCAGCCCCGAGCCGCCGAATGCTTCCGGCTTGGTGAGGCCGAGGAACCCGAGCTTGCCCATCTTCCCGAACAGCTCGTGCGCCGGGAAGATCTCCGCCGCCTCCCACTCGTCCACGTGCGGGTTGATCTCGTTGTCGATGAAGCGCTTCAGGTTGCGCTTCAGCTCCTCGTGCTCGTGCGTCAATTCCATACCGCCTCCAATTCGGGGACAGACCCCTTTTCGTGCAACCAACGCCTTGAATGCATGACGAATTTCGAGAGACCTGTCCCCGATCTCACGGACGCGCAACGCCGAATTGCACGGGCCGCGCCGCGCGCGCGTCGCCGTCGCGGCAGACCGAGAGCGCGAAGCCGAGCACGTTCCTCGTGTCGCGCGGGTCGATGATGCCGTCATCGAGCAGGTGGGCGCTGGTGACGAACGCGCTTTGCTGGCGCTCGAAGTTCTCGATGATCTTGCGCCGCATGGTGTCGATCTGGCGGTGGTCCACGTCCTGGCCTTTCCTCTTCATTCCAGCCTCCATCACGATCGCCATGGTGAGCGCCGCCTGCTCGGCGCCCATCACCGCGGTCTGCGCGTTCGGCCAGGAGAACAGGAACCGCGGGTTGTAGGCGCGCCCGCACATGCCGTAGTTGCCCGCGCCGTAGGACGCGCCGCACATGAGGGTGATCTGCGGCACGTTGGCGTTGGCGACCGCCTGGATCATCTTCGAGCCGTGCTTGATCATGCCGGCCTCCTCGGAAGCCTTGCCGACGATGTAGCCGGTGGTGTTCTGCAGGTAGACGAGCGGCAGCCCCGCCTGGCAGCAGCTCTGGATGAAGTGCGTCGCCTTGTTCGAGCCCGCGGGGTCGAGCGGGCCGTTGTTGGTGACGATGCCAATGCGGAATCCCTGCACCGCGGCGTGGCCGCACACGGTCGCGGGCCCGTAGTCGGGCTTGAAATCGAGGAAGTCGGAGTCGTCGGCGAAGCGCGCGATCGCCTCGCGCATATCGACCGGCTTCTTGGGGTCCTCGGGCATGACGCCGAGCAATTCTTCCGCGGGGTAGCGCGGCGGCTTGCCGCCGGGCGCAGGCGATTGCGTCCAGGCAAGGCGCGACAGCACCTCGCGCGCAAGCCGCACGCCGTCGGAATCGTCCTCGGCGAGGTATTCGCCGAGCCCGGAGACGTGCGTGTGCATCACCGCGCCGCCGAGCTCCTCGTCGGTCGCGATCTCGCCGGTCGCGGCCTTCAGCAGCGGCGGGCCGGCGAGAAACGCCTTGGCGCGGCCGCGCACCATGATCACGTAGTCCGAAAGCCCCGGCATGTAGGCGCCGCCCGCGGTGGACGAGCCGTGCACCACCGTGACGACCGGCAATCCCGCGGCGGAGAGCTTCGCCAGGTTGTAGAAGATCGCGCCGCCGTGGATGAAGCCTTCCACGCGGTACTTCAAGAGATTCGCGCCGGCGGATTCCACGAGGTGCACGAACGGCAGCTTGTTCTCGAGCGCGAGCGCCTGCGCGCGCAGCAGCTTCTCGCGCCCCATGTGCTGGATGGCGCCGGCGTCGATCCCCGAGTCGCTCGCCACCACCATCGCGCGCACGCCCGCGACGTAGCCGATGCCGGCGATCATGCCGCCGCCGGGAACGGATTTCTCCGGGTCGGGGTTGTCGAGGCAGTAGCCGGCGACCGACGAGAGCTCGAGCCACGGCGCGCCGGGATCGAGCAGGCGCGCGATGCGCTCGCGCGGCAGCAGCTGCCCGCGCTTGTCGAAGAGGGGCTTTGCCTCGGCCGATTTCTCGCGCGTGCGCGCCTCGAGCCTTCGCAGCTCCGCAATCAACCGCAGCATGTGCTCGCGGTTGCGCTGGAACGCGCTCGAGGCGGGGTCGAGCTTCGATTCGATCGCCGGCATTACTCGAGCACCTTCGGTTTCTTCGCGAGGTGAAAACCGTCGAACGCGGCGGTCGCGCCCTGGCCGAGCAGATTCCTGTGGTGGCGCACGTTCGGCACCGCGCCGTCCACTCGAAGGCAGCTCCCGGAGATGAAACCCGCGGCGGGCGAGAGCAGGAACACGATTGCGGCTGAAACCTCGGACTCGGTGCCGAGGCGCCCCGCCGGCACCTGCTTGTGCAGCGTGCGGATGTGCGCGGTCATCTCGGGCGGGTACTGGTCGAGGCCGCTCGATGCGATCCAGCCCGGCGCCACGGCGTTCACGCGCACCGGCGCCCACTCGTAGGCGGCGGTCTCGGTGAAGTTGAGCATTCCGGCGCGCGCCGCGCCCGAGTGCCCCATGCCGGGCATGCCGCCCCACATGTCGGCGATGATGTTGACGATTGCGCCGGCGCCCGCCGCTTTCATCCACTGCGTGTAGCACTCGCGCGCCATGAGAAAGCCGCCTGTGAGGTTGGTGCGCACCACGGTTTCCCAGCCCTTTTGCGAGATCGCGGCGAGCGGCGCGCTGAACTGTCCGCCGGCGTTGTTGACGAGGTGGTCGATGCGCCCGAAATCGGCGAGCACGCTTGAGACGGTCTGCCGCACCGCCTCTTCCTCCCGGATGTCGCAGGCGTAGCCGCGCGCCTCGCCCCCGGCCTGCGCGATCTCGCCGCTGACCTGCTCGAGCTTGTCCTTCTTCCTGCCCACCAGCGCGACCGTCGCGCCGAGCGCCGCCAGCTCGTGCGCGGTGCAGCGCCCCAGCCCCGAGCCGCCCCCGGTGACGATCGCCACCTGGCCCTGGAACAGGCCGGGTTGGAATATCGAACGGTAACCAAGCATTTGCTTGGTAAGTGTCCGTCAATGGAATATCATCCGTCAATTCTCCGCAGCGATACGCAGCATGATTCCCCGCACCCTGTTCAAGCCCGAGCACGAGACCTTCCGCGCGAGCGTCGCTCGCTTCATGCAGGCCGAAGTCGTCCCCCACGACGAGCGCTGGCAGGAGCAGGGCTTCGTGGACAAGGAGGTCTGGAGGAAGGCGGGCGAGAACGGGTTCCTGTGCTGCTCGATGCCCGAGCAGTACGGCGGCGCCGGCGCCGACAAGCTCTACAGCGTCGTCCTGATGGAAGAGCAGGCGCGCGCCAACAACTCCTCGCTCGGCTGGGGGCTGCACTCCGAGATCGTCGCGCCCTACCTGCTCAACTACGGCGGCGATTCGCTCAAGCAGCGCTACCTGCCCAAGATGGCCTCGGGCGAGATGATCGGCGCCATCGCGATGAGCGAGCCCGGCGCCGGCTCCGACCTGCAGGCGGTGAAGACCACCGCGATCAGGAAAGGCGACCGCTACGTCGTCAACGGCTCCAAGACCTTCATCACCAACGGCTGGAACTGCGACCTGGTGATCGTGGTGGCGAAAACCGATCCGGCGAAGGGCGCCAAGGGCACGAGCCTCGTGGTGGTGGATACCTCGATGAAGGGCTTCAGCAAGGGCAAGCGGCTGAAGAAGATGGGCCTGAAAGGGCAGGACACGGCGGAGCTCTTCTTCGACGACGTGCAAGTGCCTGCCGAAAACCTGCTCGGCCAGGAGAACAACGGCTTCATTTACCTGATGCAGGAGCTGCCCTGGGAGCGCATGCAGATCGCGATCGCGGCGGTGGCGAAGGCCGAGGCCGCGATCCAGTGGACCATCGACTACGTGCGCGAGAGGAAGGCCTTCGGCAAGCCGATCGCCGGCTTCCAGACCACGCGCTTCAAGCTGGCGGAACTCGCGACCGAGGCGCAGGTGGCGCGGGTGTTCGTGGACCGCTGCATCGAGCTGCTGCTGGAGAAAAAGCTCGACACCGCCACCGCGTCGATGGCGAAGTACTGGACCTCGGACCTCGAGAACCGGATCATCGACGAGTGCCTGCAGCTGCACGGCGGCTACGGCTTCATGTGGGAATTCCCGATCGCGCGCGCCTACGTGGACGCGCGCGTGGCGCGCATCTACGGCGGCACCAACGAGATCATGAAGGAAGTCATATCCCGTTCGATGGGATTAGGAGGGGAACGCTAACCCCCACCCTCCCCTGGCAGGGGGGGGAGGACGTCAGTGGAAGGAGAACGCTATGCCTGAAGCGATGATCTTCGACGCACTGCGCACCCCCCGCGGCAAGGGCAAGCGTGACGGCTCGCTGCACGAGGTGAAGCCGATCTCGCTCCTCACCGGGGTGCTGCGCGAGCTGCAGCAGCGCCACGACCTCGACACCTCGCAGGTGGACGACGTGGTGATGGGCTGCGTGACGCCCGTGGGCGAGCAGGGCAGCTGCATCGCCAAGACCGCGGCGCTCGCCGCGGGCTGGGACTGGCACGCGGCGGGCGTGCAGCTCAACCGCTTCTGCGCCTCGGGGCTCGAGGCGGTCAACATGGCGGCGCAGAAGGTGCGCTCCGGGTGGGAGGACCTCGTCGTCGCGGGCGGCGTGGAATCCATGTCGCGCGTGCCGCTCGGCACCGACCGCGGCCCCTGGGCGACCGACCCCGAGACCTCGTTCTACACCGGCTTCATCCCGCAGGGGATCAGCGCGGACCTCATCGCGACGCTGGAGGATTTCTCGCGCGAAGACGTGGACGCGTTCGCGCTTACCTCGCAGAAGAAGGCGGCCGCCGCGCGCGAAGCCGGGCGCTTCAAGAAATCGGTGGTGCCGGTGAAGGACGCGCTCGGCAGCGTGATCCTCGGCGAGGACGAATTCATCAAGCCGCACACCACGATGGAGGGGCTCGCGGCGCTGAAGACCTCCTTCGACAAGATCGGCGAGATGGGCTACGACGCGGTCGCGATCAAGCAGTACCCGATGGTCGAGCGCATCCGCCACGTGCACACCGCGGGCAACTCCTCCGGCATCGTGGACGGCGCCGCGGCGATGCTCATCGGCACCGAGAAGAAGGGCAAGGCGCTGGGCTTGAAGCCGCGCGGCCGCGTGGTCGCCACCGCGCTCTCGGGCGCGGACCCGACGATCATGCTCACCGGGCCGATGCCCGCTGCGCGCAAGGCGCTCGAAAAAGCGAAGATGAAGATCTCGCAGATCGACCTTTTCGAGGTGAACGAGGCGTTCGCCGTGGTGCCAATGAAGTTCATGAAGGAGCTCGGCGTGCCGGCCGAGAAGGTGAACGTGAACGGCGGCGCGATCGCCATGGGACACCCGCTCGGCGCGACCGGCGCCATGATCCTCGGCACGCTGCTCGACGAGCTCGAGCGCCGCAAGCTCCGCTACGGCCTTGCCACGCTCTGCGTCGGCGGCGGCATGGGCATCGCCACCATCATCGAGCGCCTCTAAACGGGGACAGACCCCTTTTCTCTCGCCTAACCGCTTGAAAGCCAAGCGGAAAGCGAGAGGTCTGTCCCCGATTCTCCCTATGACCTCCCCGATCAGATACGAAAAAGACTCGAGCAATGTCGTCACGCTGACCTTCGACGCGCCCGGCGCGCCGGTGAACACCATGACCGCCGAGTGGTGCGCCGCGTTCGCCGACACCGTCGCGCGCCTGGCGAAGGAGAAGGACGCGATCGCCGGCGTCATCCTGTGCTCGGCGAAGAAGACCTTCTTCGCCGGCGCGGAACTCAAGGACGTGCTCGGCTGGGGCCCGAAGGACGGCCCCAAGGTCTTCGAGTGGCTGCAGGCGGTGAAAAAGGACATGCGCGCGCTCGAGCGGCTCGGCAAGCCCGTGGTGGCGCTCGTAGAAGGCGCGGCGCTCGGCGGCGGCTGGGAGGTGGCCCTCAGCGCGCACTGCCGCATCGTGCGCGACGATCCGCGCATCCAGCTGGGGCTTCCCGAGGTGACGCTGGGCCTGCTGCCCGGCGCGGGCGGCGTCACCAAGATGGTGCGGCTGCTCGGCCTGCAGGGCGCGTTTCCGTATCTGGTGGAAGGCAAGACGTTCTCGCCGCAGGAGGCAGCGAAGCTCGGCCTCATCCAGGGGCTCGCCGCGAACGCGGACGACCTGCGCAGGATGGCGCGCGAGTGGATCGCGAAGAACCCGGCGCCGGTGCAGCCGTGGGACGCCGAGAACTACCGCATGCCCGGCGGCACGCCCGCGAGCCCGCAGGTGTCGCAGATGCTCGCGATCGCGCCCGCGATGCTCACCGAGAAGACGCGCGGCCTGTATCCCGCGCCGGAGGCCGCCATGGCCTGCGCGGTCGAGGGCGCGAGCGTGGATTTCGACACCGCGCTGCGCATCGAGTCGCGCTATCTCGCGCGGCTCGCGGTCGGGCAGGTGGCGAAGAACCTGATCACGCTGTTCTTCAACCGCACCGCGATCCGCTCCGGCGCCTCGCGGCCGAAGGACGTGCCCAAGTGGAAAGCGACCCGCGTCGGCATCCTCGGCGCCGGCATGATGGGCGGCGGAATCGCCTGGGCGAGCGCCTCGCGCGGCATCCCCTGCGTGCTGAAGGACGTGTCGCAGGACAAGGCCGACAAGGGCAAGGCCTACAGCGCGAATCTCCTCGAGCGGCGCGCGAAGCAGGGACGCATCTCGCCGGCCGAGGCGGCGAAGGTGCTGCAGCTCATCGCGCCGACGGCGAGCGCGGGCGATCTCAAGGGTTGCGACCTCATCATCGAGGCGGTGTTCGAGAAGCGCGACCTCAAGGCGCAGGTGACAAGGGAAGCCGAGCCGATGCTCGCGCCCGGCGGCATCTTCGCCTCCAACACCTCCACGCTGCCGATCACCGGCCTTGCGCAGGCCGCCGCGAACCCCGAGCGCTTCATCGGCCTGCACTTCTTCTCGCCGGTGGACCGGATGGAACTGGTGGAGATCATCAAGGGCGCGAAGACTTCGCCCGAAACGCTCGCCCGCGCCTACGACTACGTGCTGCAGATCGGCAAGACACCGATCGTGGTGAACGACTCGCGCGGCTTCTACACCAGCCGCACCTTCGGCACCTTCGTGCAGGAAGGCTGCGCCATGCTTGCCGAGGGCATCCCCGCGGCGGTGATCGAGAACGCGGCGCGGCTTGCCGGCATGCCGGTCGGGCCGCTCGCCGTGATCGACGAGACCTCGATGTCGCTCTCGGTGCACGTCATGGAGCAGACCATTGCAGACCTCAAGGCCGAGGGCAAGCCCCTGCCGCCGCCGCACCCGGGGCAGGAGGTGATCGTGCGCATGGTGAAGGAGTTCAAGCGCCCGGGGCGCGCCGGCGGCGGCGGCTTCTACGAGTATCCCAGGGACGGCAGGAAATACCTGTGGCCGGAGCTGGAGCGGATCTGGGGCGGCAGGAGTGTAAAGTATGACTTTACAGATCTGAAGGAGCGGCTCCTCTACCGCCAGGCGATCGAGACCGCGCGCTGCCTCGAGGAAGGCGTGCTCGCCGCGGTGCACGACGGCAACATCGGCTCGATCTACGGCATCGGCTTCCCGGCGTGGACCGGCGGCGCGCTGCAGTACATCAACTCGGTCGGCACGAAAAAGTTCGTCGCGCGCGCCGGCGAGCTCGCCAGGGCGCACGGCAAGCGCTTCGCGCCGCCCAGGCTGCTGCGCGACCTCGCGGCGAAGAACAAGGTGCTTGCCTGACGTGCCTGCCACGGCGGCCGCGCCCGCCTGCCGCATCTGCGGCAACGCCGCGGGCAATCGCCTGCATTACCCGAGGGAGATGATGTTCGGCTGGGGCGAGACTTTCGAGTACCTGGAGTGCGGCGCCTGCGGCTGCCTGCAGATCGCCGAGGTGCCGCCGGACCTCGCGCGCTATTACCCGGCGCGGCAGTACTACTCCTACAAGCCGCCGCGCCGCAAGGCGGTGCCGGGCTGGATGCTGCGGCTGCGCCACGCCCGCACCAGGGCGTTCCTCGGCGAGCCGACGCTCGCCGGCCGCGCCATCGCCGCGCTGTCGAAGCGCCCCGAGCATTTCGACTGGTTCTCGCACGCGAGGCTCGCGCTCGGCTCCCGCATCCTCGACGTCGGCTGCGGCGCCGGCGCGCTGCTGCTCAAGCTGCAGCGCGAAGGCTTCCGGCGGCTCCTCGGCGCAGACCCGTTCATCGAGGCGGACATCGACTACGGCAACGGCGTGCGCGTCCTCAAGCGCCCCCTGGAGCAGCTCGACGGCGAGTTCGACTTCATCATGCTGCACCACTCCTTCGAGCACATGCCGGAGCCGGCGGCGGCGCTGCGCGAGCTGCGGCGCCTCGCCGCGCCGGGCGGCACGCTGCTGGTGCGCATCCCGGTCGCCGACTGCGAGGCGCGGCGCAGGTACGGCGTGAACTGGGTGGCGTGGGACGCGCCGCGGCACCTGTACCTGCACACGCGCCAGAGCCTGCAGCGCCTCGCGGCGGGCTCGGGCTTCGAGATCGCCGAGGTGGTGCACGACTCCGGCACCCAGCAGTTTGCGAGCAGCGAGCTGTACCTGCGCGGCGTGCCCTACGTCGAGCACGGTCGCTACAAGCCCGGCAACGGCCCGCAATCGTTCTCGCAGGCCGAATTCGCCGAGTTCCAGAGGCAGGCCGACGAGCTCAATCGCCGCGGCGCAGGCGATACCGCGTGCTTCTACCTGCGCCCCGCCGGATCCGCGAAAGGAAACGCCTGATGTCGCTCCCGCCAGTCCTTCAGCGCCTCAAGCTCCCGGTGATCGGGGCGCCGATGTTCATCGCCGGAAACCCGAAGCTCGTGATCGAGCAATGTCGTGCCGGGATCGTCGGCTCGTTTCCTGCGCTCAATGCGCGGCCCAAGGAGACGCTCGACGCGTGGCTCACGGAGATCGAGGCTGCGCTCGCGCAAACGCCTGGCGCCGCGCCCTACGCGGTGAACCAGATCGTGCACAAGTCCAACGACCGCCTCGCGCACGACCTGGAGGTGTGCGTGCGGCACAAGGTGCCGATCACCATCACCAGCCTGCGCGCGCCGAATGAAGTGGTGCAGGCGGTGCACGGCTACGGCGGCATCGTGCTGCACGACGTGATCAGCGTGCGCCACGCCGAAAAAGCGCTCGAGGCGGGCGTGGACGGCCTGATCCTGGTGTGCGCGGGCGCGGGCGGGCACGCGGGGACGCTCTCGCCCTTCGCCTTGATCGGCGAGATCCGGCGCTTCTTCGACGGGCCGCTCGTGCTCTCGGGGGCGATCGTCACCGGCGACGCGATCCTCGCCGCGCAGGCCGCGGGCGCCGACCTCGCCTACATCGGGACGCGCTTCCTTGCCACGCCCGAGGCGAGCGTGCCCGAGCGCTACAAGGAGGAGATCCTGAAGGCGGCGGCCGCCGACATCGTCTACACGGACCTCTTCTCCGGCGTGCACGGAAATTATCTCAAGCACAGCGTGGTCGCCGCGGGCTTCGATCCCCTGAACATGCCGCGCTCGGACCCGAGCCGCATGAATTTCGGCTCCGGCAGCGGCGCCGAGAAGAAGGTGTGGCGCGACATCTGGAGCGCGGGGCAGGGCGTCGGCCAGATCGACAACATCATGCCGGTGCGCGAGGTGGTGGCGAAGCTCGCCGCCGAGTACGCGGCGGCGCGCCGCCGGCTGCAGATCAACTGATGGCCGCGGTCGAGCTCGAGCGTCGCGGCCCGGCGGCCTGGCTGTGGCTCAACCGCCCCGAGGTGAGGAATGCCCTCGACGAGGAGATCATCTCCGGGCTCGTCTCGGCGCTCGACGATCTGGAGGGCGATGCCAGCGCGCGCGTGATCGTGCT
Organism: uncultured Enterobacteriaceae bacterium; assembly: GCA_964627075.1. GTDB lineage: Bacteria > Pseudomonadota > Gammaproteobacteria > Burkholderiales > SG8-39 > 2-02-FULL-66-14. The sequence goes on from CAZVHU010000021.1 coordinate 27,727, forward strand.
CGCGGGCCGGGGCGCCGCGTTCTGCGCCGGCGGCGACTTGCAGCGGATGGAAAAAGCGGCGCGCATGACGAAGGCACGCTCGCGCCGCGACGCAAGCCGCTTCGCGAAGCTCCTGCTGCGCCTGCACTCCCATGCAAAGCCGCTGATCGCGCGCGTGCACGGCCCCGCGTTCGCGGGTGGCATGGGCCTGGTTGCGGCGTGCGACCTCGTGCTCGCAGCCGAGGAAGCCGAGTTCTGCCTGCCCGAAGTGAGGATCGGCCTCGTGCCGGCGATGATCAGTCCCTACCTCGTGCGCGCGCTCGGCGAGCAGCAGGCACGGCGCTACATGCTGACCGGCGAGCGGCTCGCGGCGCGCGAGGCGCAGCGCATCGGCTTCGTGCACGAGTGCGTCGCGGCGGCCGAGCTCGATGCGCGCGTCGAGCACTTCGCTGCGCAGCTCGCCAAGGCAGGCCCGCAGGCGCTCGCGCGCTCGAAGAAGCTGCTCGCTCGCGCGGCGCGCGCCGAGATCGGGCCGAACCTCGCGGCCGAAACCGCCGCCGTGCTCGCGGCGGCGCGCGCCTCCGGCGAAGCGCGCGAGGGCATCCGCTCGTTCCTCGAGAAGCGCAAACCCAACTGGTGAAAATAGGGGTCAGAGCCCTGAAAATAGGGGTCAGAGCCCACTAGTGTCCGGTTAAAAGTCGAACAAAGTTAACTGCTTGGAGTGATCGGGC